>JBFICP010000101.1:0-10882 GCA_041581935.1 Gammaproteobacteria bacterium
CAGAAAAGCGCCACCGCTTCGCGCTGATCCATCGCATCCATCGGCATCCGATCGACGACGGCAATTCCCACAAGCCCGTCGAGAAGTCTGCGCACGCGCGCCATGAAATCGCGCAATGCCGGCATGGAGAACTGCTCCGGGCCGCGCAGAAGCATGGGCAGCGGCTCGGCTTGCATCTGCTCTGATATCTGCATCAGCTCGTCGCGCGCGGCTTCGTCGAGCTTCACGACGCAGGCGTGCTTGTCGACTTGCGCGGCAAGCCAGGCGCGATCTTCGCCGACCGGCGCGTCCAGCATTGAAGCGCTCTCCTCGTGTCCGAGGTCGATACAGTCGCGGATTGTCTGCATGCTCATACCGGGAAGGGTGCGCACTATTCGCTCTTGGGTTTGGTCGTTATGAATACGAAATCAGCCGTCACCGGTCGTCCCTCGGTGCCGGCGCTGTCGGCTGTCAGCCGCTCGTGGAGTGCCGCCAGGTAATCGGCGTCACTCTCGCGAACCTGGCGGTTGACGGCGGAAAGAGGAAACGGCGCGGCTATCACGGCAATCATCTCCTGTCCGAACGGCGGCGAGACGACCCAATTTCCCTGTTCGCCGAGCGACGTCCATTCGCCTGCATCGAGGCGCACCGGCTCGGACGGCTGATCGGGCAGCAGATGAATGACGTAATTGTCACGCAAATAATAATCCACATAAACGTAGCTTCCGAAAAGCGGCGCGGCCACCTCGAGCACCAGTGCTTCGCCGTCTTCGAAGACATTGCCCGGCTTCGGCGTGGTGATGGCCGTACCGAGCTTTTGAATTCGATTGACCTTCCAGTAAGGCGCATAGAATTCCAGCAGTCGGCAGTAGCTGCGATCGACGGTCGTCACCTCCATGGTCACGTCGCCCACTCCGGGCAGTCCCCCCAGCCGTTGCTCGGCTCCGGCGAGCTCGACGCTCCCGGCGGCGTAGCCGCTGACGGTGACGGAGCGGCCGAGCGCGGAGGCAACCAATGCCGAGCACGTGACCTCGTCGAGCACCGCCTGGACGTCGCCCAGAGTCGGTCGCAGGGACTGTTGGTGATACCACCACAAGGCCGCGCCGAGAATCGCGATTCCCGCCAACAGGATGGTCATCAGCCGGCGGGAGCGCGAATGCCGGGGTCGGCGGCGGGCGGATTCGGGATCGGAGTCGGCGACGGTGCCGGACGCGGAAGGTGGCGAATCGCCGAGGCGCACGGTCGCCTGATAGGGCACGTCACCACCTCCACCTGCGGAATCCACGCGCGGCGGGACGGGCGGAGTCTCGATTCCGGTCCCCGAGCCCGCCGGCCGTTCTCTGGCTTCGGCGTTCGGATGTTCGAACATGGCGCGCCATTCGCCGATGGTTTGCGGGCGTGCTTCGGGCTGAAACGCAAGGGCGCGATCGATGGCGCGCAAAAAGCCCTTCGAGTAACGCCCCTCCCCGGCCATGACTGCAGGGATGAGAAGGTCCTTGTGTCCCTTGAGAATCGCTCCGGCCCGGGTCAGCGCGTCCACCGGTCCCTTGCCGCTGACCGCACGATAAAGCGTCGCGCCCAGCGCATAAATGTCGGTCCACGGCCCCTGCTTGTCGCCGTCGCGATTCGAATTGTATTGCTCGAACGGCGCGTATCCAGGCGTCACCAGAGACGTGAGGGTACGCGTCTCCACGCCGAGCGCCTGTCGTGCGGATCCGAAATCCAGCAACACCGGCGAGCCGTCCTCGCGCACGAATAGATTGTTCGGCTTGATGTCCCGGTGGATGAATCCTGCCTCGTGCACTTTTTCCAGGCCGTCCAGAAGCGGCATGATCAACGCGCGCAGGCTCTTCTCGGTGCAATTTCCAGGCTCACGCAGCCACTCGCCGAGGCTACGCCCCCGTTCGTACTCCATGACCATGTAGGCGGTCTTGTTGGCTTCGAAGACGTTGTGCACACCGACGATATTGGGGTGCTGAAACCGTGCCAGGGTGCGCGCTTCGCTGATGAACCGATCGAGTCCCCATTGAAAGGTTTCGGACTCGTTCTCCGAGACCGGCTCGACGGTGCTGTCGTCCTTGCGCACCGACAGCTCCGAAGGCAGAAACTCCTTGATGGCGACGGAACGCTTGAGGTTGCCATCCCGGGCGAGATAGGTGATGCCGAAACCACCGAGACCGAGAATGCTCTCGATCTGGAACCAGTGCAGCTGGTATCCGATGGGCAGGGCGAGCTGGCTTTGTCGGTCGCTCAAGGAGATATCGTGCTCGGCTGTCTCAGGGTGACCTCGACGTACTACATAATAGGGTTAATTTGGTCGCCTGTTTAGCATTGCCGTCCATGACGAGACTGCAGGGGAAATCGCCGCGCGGCCTTTCCAGGCGTCGCGCCCGCCCGGCGGCGCTGCTCGCGGTCTGGTCCGCCACCGCACTGGCGACGGGCTGCGCGACGGATTTCAGGCGCGACGGGCTCTCGCCCCACGAGTTCGCACGGGTCGAGCACATCGAAATCCATCGTGCCGGTGAGCCCCCCGGGCACAATTTCCATGCGCTGGACGGCGTCGAAGGCATTTCCTGCAACCTCTCGCGCACGCCCCGCAATCACCCGGCACACAAGGTGGTCACGGAGTACGAGGCTATTTACGACATGAAGCTGGAAGCAGCCGACATCGGTGCCAACGCGATTGTCGGAGTCAGCTGCCGGCAACTCGCAATGTCGCAAAGGTGCTACCAGTCCATCGTCTGCACCGGTGACGCCGTTCGCCTGGACGACGGTGTGGGCATGGAGCTGCCGCTGGCCGCCATGAGTAGGCTGCTCGATGCATCCACCGATCCGGACTACATCGGCAGTCCCGGCCTCTACCAGTCGGTCATCGGGTTCACGCCCGACTACCTTACCGAAGCCCAGCGTGCCGGCCTCGGGACCGTCGGCGTGGCCATGCCCGAACACACCCCCGGCAGAACCGTGGAGGCACCGCCGAGCGGCGACACGGCCATGGTTCAGGGGGCAGGACTGTGGTTCGTGCAGTGCGCCGGCCAGGGCGGCGCCATCGGGCTGGTGATCTCACCACTGTGTGCCGCCATCGGCGCCGGTCTCGGTGCCCTGTCGGCGGAATCGGAACACAACGTGGCAGCGAGCCGCCACGCCATTCACAGCACCCTCGAGGAATACTATTCTCACGCGGCACTGCGCGATCGGGTGGTGCGCGTCGCCGAACGCTCGCGCGCCGCGGCGCTTGTGCTGCAGGCAGCGCCGCCACCCGACGATGCGCTGGCTCACCGCGGCAATCCCTGGCGTTTCGACGAGCACGTGGACAGCGTCATCGAAGTCGGTGTCGAAGAGCTCCTGCTGCCGGCCTGGCGCAGCGGCGCCACCACCAATCTGCCGAGCCCGGTATCGGTGCGAACCCGCGTACGTGTGGTGCGACTCGAAGACGCTCGCGAGATTTACAATCGAAGCTACGCATTCGTGTCGGACAGGCGCCTGTTTCGCGAATGGGGCGCGCAAGGCGGTGCCGCGCTGCGTCACGCCCTCGAATCGGGCTTCGAGCAGATCGCCGAGCAAATCATCGAGGATCTGCTGCTCGCCTACCCGCTGATGCCGGGCTTCGCGAGGATCGGGGCCACTGCCGGGCGGCGCAACTACGTGATCGAGCCATTGCAGCCGCCCGCCCACAGTTACCGGGGAGCCGGAACCGCGCAGGCGGCTGTCGTTGACTCACTCGAGCCGTATTTCCTCTGGCGACCCTATCCGGGCGAGCATGTGCTCGCGGCGGACTTCCAGGGCAAACTTCGCAAACTCCGGACGTTGCGCTACGACCTGCGCCTCTACCGCCTCGAAGGCGATCGTCGAAAGGCGCATATCATTCTGGAGGAGAACAATCTCAAGGCGACCCACTACCGAGCGAGGCAACCGCTCGCGCCGGGCACCGAGCATGTCTGGAGCGTGCGTGCGCGCTTTGAGCTGGATACGGGTGAACGCACCTCACGATGGTCGGGTGACCGGGTCGGCGGTAACGTCCGGGGGTTTTTGTTTCGAACGCCGGATTGAGGATTCGCTGGGAACATTGACCGGTCGGAACTGTCTTAATCGCGATCCTGGCGGGATACGCCGGGCACATCAGGGTAAAGGGGTAAACGTAAACAATGAACACTAAAAATCGCCTTTTGGCGGGCACATGTGTCGCGGCACTGCTCTCGCTGACATCAATCGCAACGGTCCAGGCGCTGGAGCTTCAATGGTTCGGGCAGTCCGCATTCAAGATAACCACCGACAGCGGCAAGGTCATCCTCATCGATCCTTTCATCACCAAGAATCCGAAGACTCCGGATGAGCTCAAGGATCTCGGCAAGCTCGGTAATGTCGACCTCATACTCGTCACCCATGGCCACGGTGACCACGTTGGTGACACGGCCGAGATCGCCAAGATGACCGGCGCGAAAGTCGCCCTCAATGCGGACATGGGTCATACCTTCGGCACCCTGGGCGTCGTGCCCTACGATCAGATGATTCGATTCAACAAGAGCGGTCCAATCAAGCCGCTCGGCGACGGGATCACGGTGACGATGGTGCATGCGGAGCACAGCTCGGACGTGGTGCTGCCGGATCCGACGTCCAAGGACAAGCGCGTATTCCCGGGCGGTGAGCCGGCCGGCTACGTCATCGAGTTCGAAAACGGATTCAAGATTTATCATGCAGGCGACACGGGCGTGTTCTCCGACATGAGACTCATAGAAGAGCTCTATTCGCCGGACCTGGCGCTGCTTCCCATCGGTGGACATTTCACCATGGACCCGGCCCATGCGGCCTATGCGGTCAAGAACCTGCTCAAGTCGAAAAACGTCATTCCGATGCACTATGGAACGTTTCCGCCGCTCAAGGGAACACCGGAAGAGTTCAAGGCGGCGCTAGGCGGGTTTCCTGCGAGCGTGATCGTCATGAACCCGGGAGACCGCCGCACGTTCTGAAGCACAGGCGATCCGCTCTGCTACACTGAGTCCGTGTGCAGCAGAACGGCAAACGCCGGGAGAGTCCGCAGCGCCATGCTCGCGACCGCGAGGGTCCTGCCGCTGGCGCTGCTGCTCGCCGCCTGTGCGGCGCCACCGACGCCGCAACAGGTGACCTCGCGCGCGGTTAAACGCAACTGCGAAGCGCAGGGCACGGCTGCCGCCGAGGAAGTGAGAAGGCAGAGCGTCGAGATCGTCAAGGAGGGGGGCGCAGCGCTTGCCGGCCCTGGCAACGATGTCGACGCCAGGGCCGAGAAAGCCCGGCGAGACACATTCAGGGACTGTATGCGCGATTTCGCCTTGTAACGTCAGCGCACGATTTGCGTGACGGCGCCGAGTCCGACGACGCGCTCGGCCTTGACGAGCAGGATACGTGAACCTTCCCGAACCTTCAGAGGTGGCTCCATGGCGAGCGGCATCTCTCTGAAGTCACCCGGATGATACCGAGTGACCGAAACGAGCGTCGCCACCGTCTGCATCCCCTCGCTCCACACGACAATCGAATCGTTCGGTGACAGGCCGGCCGCGTGACCGTCGGCCTCCGCCTCCGTCAAAAGATAGATTGCGCCCCAGAGTTCGCTGGCATTCCCGAGCCCGCTCGTGCTTACCCGTCGCGGCGTGAATCTCGACAGAGTCCGCAGAGCCTCGCGGGCACTGAAAGCCGCAACGCCTTCCCCGGCATCGGGTACCCGCGCATCGAAAAAGACCGGAAGTGACTCGCCATCGAGCTCGTAGGTCGACAGAAGGGCGCGGACCTCGCGGATCTCGAGCGCCAGCAGCTCGGCGGCCTCGTCCGGTGCCTCGGCGTGGAGTCGCTGCACGTTCACGAGCAGCATTGCCAGCATCGGTGTACGCGCCTGACGCGCAACGAGCACGTGCTCGCGTACGACAGCGCGAGGCCCTCTCGTCGAGTCGACGACAATGAGGGCGATGTCACTCCTGTGAAGCATGTTCGCGAGCGCGGTGACCGAGCCTCCCGGAACGAGATTGCGCAACGTCAGACCGACGCTTTTCACCGCCAGCTCGTAGGTGTCGCCACGGCGTCGAATCGGGCTCCGTTCCGCGGCAGCGACGTCGCGCATGAGAACACCTCCGTGCTCGTCGCCGATGAGCACGACGTTCGGCCCTGCGTTCGCATCCAGCACGAGCATCAGGCACAGCAACGTGCCGGCGAGCGAAGCGGCGCGAACCGTGCGGTCGGGAAAAACCATCTAGCCGGCCCGCTCGGACTGCGCCACGTAGAGTCCGAGCGCGATGAGGATGCTGCCGGAGACGTACTCCTGAGCCCGCGCCAGACGCGCGCTGCCCGCGAGCGCTCTGGAGGCGGATCCCGACAACAGTGCGACAAACAGATCACAAGGCATCGCTGAGAGGCTCACAATCAATCCCAGAACCATAATCTGCATTTCCGGTGGGCCACGCGAAACGTCTACGAACTGGGGAAGCAGGGCGAGGAAGAACAGCGCGGTTTTCGGATTCAGCACCTCGACCAGGATGCTTTCGAAGAATATGCGCCCGCGCGATCGGATTTCCGGTTCGAGATCGGCGGCCTCGAACAACGCCCTGCCGCGATTGGCTTCTCGCAGGAACCTGACACCGAGATAGACGAGGTATGCCGCACCGACGAGCTTCAATACGCCATAGGCAACGGGATAGTAGTGGAATACGGCGGAAAGTCCGAACGCTGCCGCCACCACGTGCACGACACTGCCGAGGGCGAGTCCCATCGCGGCGACTGCACCGGCACGCCAACCCTGGGCGACGCTGCGCGACATGACGTAAAAGTTCGACGGGCCGGGCGAGATATTCATCAGCAGCGCAGCCGCCGTGAATATCAACAATGTCTCTGGGGTCGGCATGCCGCATTGCCCTGCTCGGCGGTGACAAGCGCACGCATTCTACTTCAATGGACCCGGCCGCCCAACCGAGCGACCGGGTCGTGGCAGAGCATTCCGCCGTATCGAGAGACTCAGGTTACGGGCTTGAGCTTGATCTCCACGCGTCGGTTTTTGGCACGGCCCTCGCGCGTGTCGTTGTTTGCGATCGGTGCGTCTTCACCCATTCCGTCCGCCATCACTCTTTGCGGAGTGACCGCGCGTGATTCGAGATATCGCGCTACGCTCTTAGCGCGCTTTTCGGACAGGCGTTTGTTGTACTCCTTCGATCCCTTGCTGTCGGTATGACCGATGATATCTACATAGGTCTGGTTGAACTCATCGAGCACGAGCACCATGGAGTCGAGAACCGGGTAAAACGTGGATTCGACCTCGCTGGAGCCGCTCGCAAACGTCGCGCTTCCCGGCATACTGAGGACGATCGTGGACCCATTACGCGTGACGGTTATTCCGGTGTGGGCGAGCTGCTCGCGAAGCTTCGCCTCCTGCTGATCCATGTAGTAGTCCACATAGTCGGCGGGAAGAGGATTGACGCCCGCTTGCACGACCGCGGACTTGCGCGGGTCCCCGGCCATGTTCATCGTGCTTGCCTCGGCAGTCGTATTGCCAGAGGTTTCCTCGTCTTTGAAGATGTTGATCGAATCGATCGTGTCCTTCATCGTTTCGCAAGCCGACAGGCTAAGGCACATGGCGGTTACGAGTGCCAGCGCGCGCCCGACCGGCCTGACCCTGCTCGAAGGAACGGCCTCGAATTTATCTGAAATTTTCACCGCAACGTGTGACATGGGAATGCTCCGAATTTTTACATTGCTACACGAAGAGTGTAGCTCCGGCCTTTTTCTTCAACTTGTGTCCCAGTGCTCAGTTTTGAATCTGCGCGCACGCGGACGAACAGGTGACAATAATCGTTTCTGCGCTATGCAAAACGCGAAGGACGAAGCCAGTCGGTAGGCTGGGGATCCCAAACTGGCTTCGCCCCCGCGGGTGGCAACGCGAGAAAGACGATCGGTTGTCGACCAGTTACGCACATGACCACCGACACGTCACGAAAAGTGTCGTGAACGGGCGCTCTCGTGAACGATCGTCTTTCCTGACCACCCAGATGCCCCTGTTGCACGACCGGTGGTCAGATCGCTTATCGTCGCTCGCGTAGCGAACTTGATAGCAATGCCTCAATCAAGAAAAGTGTTCCCGATCGCTGCCGAAAATCGGCTCTCGAGGGAAGCAAAATTCTCCTGTCCATTTCCCCGGTGGGAGCGACCAATCCTGCGCGAAGGCCCGGAATTGGCGAGCGGGCCGGCGCCTACAGCTGGTCAGCCCGGATCGATATAATGATTTTTCGCAAAACCCGGGGGCATACGCAATCCATGCAGTCAACCTATGAAACCCTCGATCTCAATCGGGTATCCGAGCACGTCCTGCTCGTGACCATGGACCGACCCGAGGTCGCCAATGCCCACAATACACAGATGGGACTCGAGCTTCGGGACCTCTGGAGCGGCCTTTACGTGGACCACGGAACGCTACGCTGCGTAATTGTCACCGGCGCCGGCGACAAGGCGTTCTCGGCCGGTGGCGACCTGAAGGAACGCGACGGCATGAGCGACGAGCAGTGGCGCCGTCAACACCACATATTCGAGCAGGCTGTCATGAGCATGATTGACTGTCCCGTACCGGTGATTGCTGCCGTCAATGGCGCGGCTTATGGTGGTGGCTGCGAGTTCGCCATGGCGGCGGACTTCATCTATGCGGCCCGGCGTGCGCGCTTTGTGTTGACGGAAGTAACCCTGGGCATCATGCCTGGCGCGATGGGAACTCAGCACATGCCGCGTGCCGTGGGGGTACGCCGCGCGAAGGAGATTATCCTTACCGGCACGCCGTTCACCGCCGAACAGGCAATGCAGTGGGGTCTCGTCAACAGAGTCTGCGAAAATGATCGCCTCCTTGATGAGACTGTCGAGACGGCGGAACGCATCGCCGCAAATGCACCAATTTCGACCCGTCAGGCAAAGAAATCCATTTCTGTGGCTACGCAAATCGATTTAAAGAACGGCTATGCCTTCGAGATCGAGGCTTATAATCGCATGGTCGGCAGCGAAGATCGGCTCGAGGGCATTCGGGCATTCAACGAAAAGCGTCGCCCGGAGTTCAAAGGTCGATAGGAGACGAGATTCATGCAAACAGAAACCGACGTCGAGGTACGCGAGGTGGGCCTGCGCGACGGGCTGCAAAGCGTCGCCACCTTTTTTCCAACGGAGGAAAAGATCGCCTGGATCCGGGCGGAAGCCGCCTGCGGCATGCCGGAGATCGAAGTATGCTCCTTCGTTCCGCCAAAGCTGATCCCGCAGTTCACCGACTGTGCGGAGGTGATCGAGGCTGCGCTCGATATTCCCGGCTTGATCGTTTCGGCTCTGGCGCCGAACCTCAAGGGCGCGCTTCGTGGCTTCGAGGCCGGCGTGCACAAGCTCAATTACGTCACGTCGGTAAGCGAGAGTCACAACCAGTCCAATGTTCGTCGCTCGGTCGACGAATCGGTGGAAGACTTCCGGCGAATCGTGGAAGCGCGTGACCAGCTCCCACAGGCGACGGATACACGTCTCGAGGTCGGGCTCTCCACCGCATTCGGTTGCAGCATCGAAGGACCTGTCGACCCGGAAGCGACCGTGCGGCTTGCGGGACGCTTCGTCGAGGCTGGGGCCGACGAGCTAGCGATCTGCGACACCGTCGGATACGCCAATCCGACCGACGTCAAAGCATTGCTGACACGGATCGTCGACGAGTTCGGCGATGCGGCCGATATCGCTGCGCACTTTCACGACACGCGCGGCCTCGGGCTCGCCAACGTATATGCGGCGCTGGAATCCGGGGTCGTGCGCTTCGACGCGACGCTCGCCGGGCTAGGCGGGTGCCCGTACGCACCCAACGCCACCGGTAACATCGTCATGGACGATCTCGTCTTCTTGCTGGAAGGCGCGGGCTTGAAAACCGGGGTCGACCTCGACCGTCTCGTAGAGGTCCGCGACATCATCGCGCGCAATCTCCCGGAAGAACGTCTCCACGGCATGTATGCCCTCGCGGGTGCGCCGAAAGGATTCAAGCAGGCGTCGCGCGCTGCGTGAGCATCGAATGAGCGGCGAAGCGGTATCCGATGTGCAGCTCACCCTGGGTGAGGACTACCCGGAGATCCGCGTGGCGGTCGCAAAGCTGTGCAGTGGATTTCCGGGTGAATACTGGCGCGAGCTCGAAAAGCGACCGGCATCGGGCAGTTACCCGGGCGATTTCGTCGCCGCCCTTACCGAGGCCGGCTATCTCGCGGCTCTTATACCGGAGGACTACGGTGGCTCGGGGCTGGGTCTGCGCGCTGCCGGCGTCATTCTGGAGACCATCCACGCCAGCGAATGCAGCGGCGCCGCCTGCCACGCGCAGATGTATACCATGGGTACCGTTCTGCGCCACGGCAGTGAGGAGCAGAAACGCGAGTATCTGCCGAAGATCGCCTCCGGAGAGCTTCGCCTGCAGGCTTTCGGCGTGACCGAGCCTGGCACCGGGTCGGATACCACGCAGCTCAAGACTCGTGCCGAAAGGACAGCGGACGGCTACGTCGTCAATGGCCAGAAGGTATGGACCAGTCGTGCTGCGCACTCCGATCTCATGCTCCTGCTGGCGCGCACGACGAGCGCCGAACAGGTAACCAAGCGCACTGACGGCATCTCGGCCTTTCTTATCGATCTACGAGAGGCAACGAAGGGCGGCTGTGAGATACGTCCTATCGACGCCATGATTAATCACAACACCACCGAAGTTTTTTTCGACAATCTGCGCATACCGGCATCCAGCCTGATTGGCGAGGAGGGAAAAGGGTTTCGTTACATACTCGACGGCATGAACGCGGAACGCTGCCTCATCGCTGCCGAAGCCATTGGCACGGGGCGCTACTTCATCAGAAAGGCAACTGATTACGCAAACGAACGAATTGTATTCAAACGCAAGATCGGCGAGAAC
>JBFICP010000102.1:0-10800 GCA_041581935.1 Gammaproteobacteria bacterium
CATCGAGTCGGGCGAGCCGATGCCGTTCTTCGAAGAGGAGTTTCGGGACGTTCACGACGTGCCGCGTACGCTTTTGACGACCAAGGTTCCGCTGCGGGATCGTCCCGGACAGGTTATCGGCATCGTGACCGTTTCACTGGATATCAGCCGCCGCAAGGATGCGGAGCAGGCGCTGCGCCAGAGCGAGGCCAGAGCAACCGAAACCATGACGCTGCTCACCGACGCCATCGAGAGCATGAACGACGGCTTCATACTGCTCGACAGCGAAGGCCGCCCCCTGATGTGCAACCAACGCTACCGCGAGATGTACCCTCATATCAGCGATCTTGTCGACCTGGGCACGCCGCTCAATGAGCTGGTCGCCGCCTGCGCGGAGCGAACGGGGCTTTATCCGAGTCGCGACCAGCGCGAGCAGTTCGTGAAGGAGCGCGTCTCGGCATGGAGAAACGGCACGTCCATGATCGAGGCAGGTCTCGATGGCCGCTGGATAGAGACGCGCGATCAGCAGACCGGGGATGGGCATCTTGTCGGGATTCGAATCGACGTTACCGAGCGTCGACAAGCCGAGGAAGCGCTGGAGCAAAGCGAGCAGCGCTATCGCAGCCTTTTCGACGCAGCGCCCATATCGCTCTGGGAAGAAGATTGGTCGGAGGTCAAGAAGTTCATCGACGAGCTGCGCAGCGATGGAGTGGCGGATCTGATCGCCGCATTTCGGGATCGCCCCGATCTTCTCGAGCAGGCTGGTGCGAGAATAAAGATACTCGATGTCAATGAAGCAACGCTGAAGATCTATCATGCCGACAGCAAGCAGCAGCTCATCGATGACCATCACAGGCGGCTTCGCTCCGCGCCCTGGCCGACGCTTCTGGAAGAGTTGCAATACCTCACCAGTGGCCAGCGACGCGTCACCACGGAAAGTGACGACATCCGCGTTGACGGAACCCCCTTTCATGTGCGCACGACCATGGAGATCCCCGAAGGGCACGAGCACGACTGGCGACGTGTTTTCGCGGCAGTGGAAGACATCACCGAAGCGCGCGCGCTATCCCAGCAACTTCGGTTTCAGGCGGCGCATGATGCACTCACCGGACTCGTTAACCGGCGGGAGTTCGAAAATCGTCTCGAGCGGGCGCTCAAGTCCGCCGAAGATGGACGCAGTGAACACGCAGTATGCTATCTGGATCTCGACCAGTTCAAGATCATCAACGATACCTCTGGCCACGTAGCGGGAGACGAGCTTCTCAGGCGCCTGGGGCGCGTGCTCTCACAGCAGGTGAGAAGGCAGGATACGCTGGCCCGCCTGGGCGGTGACGAGTTCGGTGTGCTGCTCGAGCACTGCTCAATGCACATTGCCGAGCGTGTCGCCAATGCGCTGCGAAGGACAATAGAAGACTTCCGATTTGCTTGGGAAAAGCAGGTGTTCGGCATCGGCGTCAGCATCGGTGTCGTTCCGATCCGGGGCAACGACCAAACCGTTTCGAGCATTCTCAGTGCGGCCGACGCGGCCTGTTATGCCGCCAAGGACCGCGGCCGCAATCGAATTCACATCTATCATGAAGGCGACGTGGAGCTCGCTCGCAGGCACGGTGAAATGCGGTGGGTAACACGAATTCACGCAGCACTCGAGGAAAACCGGTTCGAGCTTGCGCGACAACCCATCGTTTCCCTTTCAACCTTTGAGCGCCAGAGCTCACACTACGAGTTGCTACTGCGCATGCGGGATGAAAATGGAAACATCGTCCCGCCGGAGGCATTCCTCCCCGCGGCGGAGCGTTACAATCTTTCGGTCAAGTTGGATCGCTGGGTCGTTCGAGAAGCATTCCGCATGTTGACGCGGGACCGGAAGCATCTGGACAATCTGTTCCTGTGCTCGATCAATCTGTCGGGCGTGTCTTTGGCGGACGAGGACTTTTTGATTTTCGTTACTACAGAGCTGGCATCGACGGGACTGCCTCCAGGAAAGATCTGCTTCGAGATCACCGAAACCGCGGCAATTGCCAATCTACCCGGCGCCATGCGCTTCATCGAAGTGATGCGTCGCGTGGGCTGCCATTTCGCGCTGGACGACTTCGGCAGCGGGCTCTCCTCGTTCGCCTATCTGAAAAGTCTTCCGGTGGATTTTCTGAAGATCGACGGTGTATTTGTAAAGGATATCGTCGAAGATCCCATCGACCGCGAGCTCGTGCGTTCAATTAACGAGATCGGCCACGTCATGGGTAAGCGCACCATCGCCGAGTTCGTGGAGAGCGCAGACATACTTACGGTGCTCGCTGAGATAGGGGTCGACTACGCCCAGGGATTCGAGCTCGGGAAACCGAAGTTGCTGCCCAGGCAGTAGAGCTATCGGAACCGTTTCTGTATTTCGTTCAGGACCTGCGCGCCCGGACACAGGTCCTCGAACGGCACATCGACGAGATTCTCCTCAATCGTATGCGCAAGCGCGTGCATGTCGCCGCGATCCGGGTCTATGTACAACAGACCCGTCACAATCTCTCCACGCTTCTGATGGCTCTCTACATAGGCAAAAGCACCGGCCCGGTCGGTCGGGTCATAGTCCTGTCCGGCTTTTCGAAGCAATATATGGCTGCCGTCGTGAAGGCCGACGGAAACCGCCTCTCCGTCCTCGTATCGCGTGGTGATCGGCTCGGCCGGCGGAATGAAATCCATACGAATGGCACGGTGGAAATTCTGCCGTGTATGCGCGTAGCTCTTGGTGGAGTCCTCATGATCGTTGAAGGTCACACAGGGTGACAGGACATCGAGCATTGCAAACCCATCATGGTTGAGTCCCGCCTTTATCAACGGCACGAGCTGCTCCTTGTCGCCCGAGAAACTGCGCGCGATGAATGTGCCTCCCAGCCCGAGTGCAGTGATTACCGGGTCGATGGGTTGCTGCTCGTTTACCTCACCTTTCTTGGCCTTGGTGCCGACATCCGCTGAAGCCGAGAACTGACCCTTGGTAAGGCCATAAACGCCGTTATTCTCGATGATGTAAAGCATATTCAGATTGCGCCGCAACGCATGCGCAAACTGGCCGAAGCCGATCGAGAGCGAGTCACCGTCTCCCGACACGCCTATGCAATACAGATCCTTGCTCACTGCATTCGACCCGGTTGCGACTGCCGGCATCCGGCCGTGCACGGCGTTGATGCCGTGAGCTGCGCTCATGAAGTAAGCGGGTGTCTTCGAAGAGCAACCGATTCCGGAAAATTTGGCGACCTTGTGCGGTTCGATGTCGAGCTCGAAAAATGCCTGAATCAGCGCCGCGCTGATGGAATCGTGTCCACACCCGGCGCAGAGGGTCGAAATCGTGCCCTCGTAGTCGTGCATGGAAAGGCCCAGAGCGTTCCTGGGCTGACCTGCGTAATTGATCTTCGGTTTCGAGATATACGTCATGCTGCCGCGCTCTGTTTAACTTGCTCGTAGATCGCCGTATATATCATCGGGCAATCAATCGGCACGCCATTGTAGTGAAGAATTGAAATTAGCCGTTTGTTGACCACATCCATCTCGAGACAAAGCAGTGATTTCAACTGCGCGTCCCTGTTCTGCTCTACGACGAATATGCGCTCATGGTTATCCAGAAATAATTGTACCTGCGTGCCAAAGGGAAAGGCGAGAATCCTCAGGTAATCCACGTGAACACCCTTCTCGCCAAGCATTTCGACGGCTTCGCGAATGGCCCCGTCGCACCCGCCGATGGAGATGACGCCCCAGGGCGTCGGCTGAGTGGCTTCGAGCAATACCGGCTCTGGCACGAGCTCCCGGGCGGTCGCGAATTTCCGCGTAAGCCGATCCATGATCTCCTGATACTCATCGGGCTTCTCGGTGTAGCGCGCCGCCTCGTTGTGACCGGAACCCCGGGTAAAATATCCGCCCATGGGATGCACGCCCGGATACGTTCTGTAGCAGATACCGTCACCGTCTTTATCCTCGTAGCGCAGGAACTGAGGCAACTGCTGGAGTGCCTCTGCGTCGAGCACCTTGCCGCGATCCGGTCGGTAGCCGTCATCCCAGGTGAGATTCGGGCACATCCAGTCGTTCATGCCAATGTCGAGGTCGCTCATTACGATAACGGGTGTCTGAAGGCGCTCGGCAAGATCGAATGCTTTGACGGCAAAGCGAAAACATTCTTCCGGGTTCGACGGGAACAGGAGCACGTGCCGTGTGTCTCCGTGGGACGCAAAAGCACATGCGAGCAAATCGGACTGCTGAGTGCGCGTCGGCATGCCGGTGGAAGGCCCTGCTCGCTGCACGTCGAACAGCACTAATGGTATCTCGGCAAAGTAGGCGAAACCCAGAAACTCGTTCATCAACGATACACCCGGGCCGCTGGTCGACGTGAACGCGCGCGCGCCACTCCAACCGGCACCGATGGTCATGCCGATAGCACCGAGCTCGTCTTCAGCCTGCACGATACAGAAACGATTCTTGCCCGTATCCGGATCCTTGCGAAGGTGTTCGCAGAAATTGCGAAATCCGTCCATGAGCGATGTGGACGGCGTGATTGGATACCAGGCCGCGAATGTCGCCCCCGCATACACGCAGCCAAGCGCCGCTGCCGTATTGCCATCGATCAGGATATGTCCGTCGGTCTTGTCGAGCCTCTCGAGACGTGTGTCAAGCGGGCACACGAAGTGCGCCTTTGCATACCGAAAACCCAGATCGATAGCCTCGAGGTTGGAATCCACGAGCTGGGGCTTGGCGGCAAAGGTCTCCTCCAGCAGCGTTCTCAGCACGTCCATGTCGATCTCGAGCAGCGCGGCAAGAACGCCGACATACGCAATATTCTTCATCAGAATTCGTGCACGCACGCCGGTGAAGGCCTCGTTGCACATCCGCGCGAGCGGCACGCCGAGGATTTCCACGTCGTCGCGCACCAGGGTGGTTCCACGCGGCCAGGTGGAATCGTAGACGAGGGTCCCGCCCGCGCTGACCTCGTGGAGATCCTGGCGATAGGTTTCCGCGTTCATGGCAACCATCAGATCGACCCGGCCGGAGCGCGCCAGATGACCCTGGTGATTGACGCGAATCTCGAACCAGGTCGGGAGCCCTTGAATATTGGACGGGAAGTAGTTCCTTCCCATGACCGGAATGCCCATGCGGAAGATCGCCCGCATGAGCAGGCTGTTGGCGCTGGCCGACCCCGTGCCGTTGACGGTGGCCAGCTTGATGACCAGGTCGTTTATCCCGCCTTTTTGAACGGCTTCCATGAGTCGGTACCGCCGGCTTCATCGCATGCGTAGGGAATGCGAAGCGTCGATTTCTGCATGTCCCACGCAGCGGTCGGGCAGCGCTCGGCGCACAACCCGCAGTGCACGCAAACGTTCTCGTCTTTTACCATGACACGACCCGTCTGTTTCAACGGTCCGGACACGAACAATGGCTGATTGACCTCGAGCGCTGCGACCCTGAGTCGCTTTCTGAGGCTCTCCTCTTCACCATTGTGTGTGATCGTGAGACAGTCGACCGGGCAAACATCGATACACGCGTCGCACTCGATGCAAAGGGAATCGGTAAATACGGTCTGCACGTCGCAGTTGAGGCAACGCTCGACCTCCTCTTGCGTTTGCTCTGGTGTGAATCCCAGCTCAACTTCTATTTGGAGCTCCTTGAAGCGCTTCTCGAGATCGACCCGGGGCATCGCTCGGCGCGCAAGCGCGCTGTAATCATTACTATAGCTCCATTCGTGAATGCCCATCTTGCGGCTGCTGAGATGCATTCCCGGGGGAAGGCGGTCGTGCAACGGGGTTCCCTGACAATGCTTGTGAATGGAGATGGCCGCCTGATGACCGTGCTCCACCGCCCAGATGATGTTCTTCGGGCCGAAAGCGGAATCGCCGCCGAAGAAGACGTCGCTTCGAGTCGATTGGAAGGTCTTTTCGTCGACGACGGGCATATTCCATTCATCGAACTCGATGCCGATGTCGCGCTCGATGAACGAGAAGGCATTTTCCTGCCCAACGGCCAGGATGACATCGTCACACGGGAGCACCACCTCGTCGAGGGTTTTCGACTTAAGCCGTCCGGATTCATCCGCGTACCACTCGACACGGGAGAACTTCATGCCGGTCAGCCGCCCGTCCTCGATGACATACGCGTCGGGTGAATGATTGAGCAGCAACTCTATGCGCTCCTCTTCCGCGTCCTCGAGCTCCCAGTCCGAGGCTTTCAGCAAATGCCGCGGCTTTCGTGCGACCACCTTGACGTCCTTGCCGCCGAGGCGAAGTGACGTGCGACAGCAATCCATCGCGGTGTTGCCGCCACCGATTATCAGCACCCGTTCACCGATACTTTTCACGTGCCCGAAGGCCACCGATGTGAGCCAGGTGATGCCGATGTGGATATTCTCAGTCTCGTGGCGACCGGGCAGGTCGAGATCGCGGCCGCTGGGAGCGCCGGTGCCGACAAAGACGGCATCGTAACCCTCGTCGAGGAGCGCCTTGAGGCTTTCGACGGGAGTGTTGAGACGCAGGTCCACGCCGAAGTCGATGATCGTGCCGATCTCGTCATCGAGAACCCGCCCGGGCAGGCGGAAGGACGGAATGTTGCTGCGCATGAGGCCGCCGGTGGTGCCCAGAGACTCGTAGATGACGCATTCGTAGCCGAGCGGCATCAGGTCGTTTGCCACCGTCAGCGATGCGCAACCGGCACCGATGAGGGCGACGCGTTTGCCGTTCTTGTGGCGGGGAATACTGGGCAGGCGCTCCTCGATCTCGTCGCGATGATCCGCAGCCACCCGCTTCAGCCGGCAGATGGCCACGGGCTTCGCATCCACCCGGCCACGGCGGCACGCCGGCTCGCAGGGCCGGTCGCAGACGCGTCCGAGAATTCCGGGGAATACGTTCGATTCCCGGTTGAGCATATAGGCATCGGTGAATCGCCCCTGGGCGATTAGCCGAATGTACTCCGGCACGTCCGTATGCGCCGGGCACGCCCATTGACAGTCCACCACGCGGTGGAAATAGTCGGGCTGCGACGTGTCTGTTGGCTTCACGTGTGTGTCTCGAGCACCTGACTTTTCAGGCGACCCACACGAGCCTCCCCCTTATCGTTATCTGCATCTGCAAGACTACGGATTAAACAAAAGATTACAAGCACAAGCACGGAATATTTAAAGTTCTAATTTATATAGAGCAAATCGCGCCCATGTGCCTGTTATCGGATCCACATCGAATCGTTGTGCAAAGTGCCATTCGCGGTTCGGGCTCACTCCCCGAGCATCGACTCCACGAGCTGGTTCAAGCCGGCGAAGTCCCGAATCATCAGGGATTTCTCCTGGCGCTTGATGAGGCCCTGCCGCGTGAGGCTCGCCAGCTCCCGGGAGACGGCTTCCCGACGGGTGTTGACGCGGGCGGCAATGTCGGCGCTGGTCGGCAGCGGCGAGATGGTGGCGGTGTTGTCCTCGGCGAGTGAGGCTTGCGCGAGGCGCAGCAGCTCTGCGCGTATGCGGCTTTGCACGTCGAGCGTGCGCATCTCGTAGAGCCGCTGGGAGTACAGGCGCACGAGGCGGGTGAGGCGCTGAAGCACCGCCTCGGCCATCGACGGATGGCGTCGAATGGCGTCCCGAAATGCCGCCGCCGACATGACAATGAGCAGTGTTTCGGTTACCGCCACGACGCTGGCGGATCGTTGCTCGCCATCGATGGCGGCGAGCTCGCCGAACATTTCGCCGCTGCCGAGGTCCCGGTATGAGATCTCTTTGCCAGAAAACGAGTGGATGACGATCCGCACCTTGCCAGAGACGATAAAGAATACCTCCGCCGAGTCGTCCTGGTAGGCGATGATCTGGTGCTTGGCCTCATAGCGCTCGAAGCGGCAGAATTTCGCCACTTCGTCGAGCGATCGCGGGTCGAGCTCCGTGAACGGCTCGATTTTCGCGAGTGCGCGTGCCAGTCGTTCGTGCATTGGTCCAATAGCCGGTGGCATCGGCTCGCCCCGCGGGGGGGCAGCCGGGGCATTCTAAGTCAATAACAGGTAGACCGCCTGCGGCTCGAACGGTTTCAAGGGGCCCGGGGGGCGGGTCGGGGAAATCGGCCACGGCGAACTGCGGCCGGAAGGCAAGCCGGCCGCGCAGCGCTAGGCTTCGCGTACCTTCTCGAACTCGGCCTGATTCTGTGCGAGCACGTCCTGCCACAGGTTGAGGTCCTCGGTCTTGCCCTCGGTGAGCTCCACACCCACCAGGTAGCGCTCGCTCTCTTCGACCTCCCGGCACCACTTTACCTCGCCGGCGAGGTAGAACTTGCTGGGATGGTTCGAGATTTCCACCCACAGCTCGAGCTGAAAGCCTTCCGGAACCTTCTGATCCAGCTGAATTCGGAGTCCCTGGGGCGATACGTCCTTGGTCGAGCAACGCACCACCGTCCCGGGTGGGAGCGTATCGCGGGTCGATGAAACGATTTGGACGACGACCCTTTCATCCCGTGCCTGGCGGGCATGCTGGCGCCGATCCTTGCCTTTGGACATGCGGATACTCCACAGAAGCAAACGGTAGAAACAAAAGGTCTACGTTAGGAAAAATTCGCTTGCCTAATGCAATAACGGCTCATTTTGCGGGCTAATTTAGGCCGGCACTGTGTCCGCGTTGGCACAAATCGTCACGCCGGGTCGCGGCCCCGCAACCCCGGTCGAATGGGTCGCCGACTCACACCGTCAAGTCGTCGCCGGGCGATCCCACGCGAGGCCCGGCCGGGACCCTGTGGCGTGCCCCTGCCCCCCATTTTCCCCGCCAGAATGACGACCGCGTCACATTTCCGCGCCCCCGATGGCCCGCGTCGCGCCGAATGTGGTTTTTCTCACCGAGCAGGCCACACCGAGAGCGCACTCTGTCAGGCCTCGAGACCATCGTCTCCCTGTATTCGAGGAGCTATGCGCCATGCCCGATTACCGAATCGACGAGCACCGCGTGGAGGTCGTTGATGTCGTCGGATCCTGGCTGATTGCGGCCGTCGTGGTCGCGACCCTGTTCGTGCTCATAGTCCCGGGTTTCTAGACGGCACGTCGGCGTCTGACCCCGCTTCCGGGGCCACGATGGCGCCCCGCCTATCACTCGCCCTTGAGCGGAGCGAGCCCACTGGGAGCGAGGCCCGCGACCGCCACGTCGAGACGGCCGGGGGCCTGGCCCGCGTCTTCCGCCGCTTCCTTGCGCCGTGCAGCCGCACGCACCAGCTGCCCGCCGACGAACCGCACCGGCTCCGGAGGCAGAAAGCGCGCCGGCCGGTGCTCGACCATGGGCGAATCCGACCACTCGTCACGCGTCGCCAGAGCCAGCGATGCGAGAATCTTGCCGCCGATGTGCGATGGCCCGACGCCGTTGCCGGTATAGCCGTGCCCGTAGACGATTGCCGGAGCGCCGGGTAAGCGACCGAAATGCGGCAACCCGGTGGCGGTGCGCGTGGCGGGACCGCGCCACGCCGCGGCGATGCCCACATCGGCGAGAGTTGGGTAGTAGCGACCGATCTCCTCGCCGAGCTCCCGGCGTCTTGGAGACGCGTCGTCGAAACGGCGCCCGAGACGACCGGCAAAAGGGATCGCGCCGCCGCCCTTACCGAAGCACAGGCGCCCGTCCGGCGTGCTGCGATAGTAGTTGACTAGTAATCGCGAGTCAGAGACGGCAATGCCCGTATCGAGCCCGAGGGCGGCGAGCCGTTCGGGCGCAGCCCGGGTCATGGCGACGTCCGACGCGATGGGCAGGATAGTGCGGCGGAACACCGGCAGCTCGTGGGCCCAGGCGTTGAGGGCCAGCACCACCGAGTCGGCCACGATGCGTGCGCGGCGCGTTTGCACCACCGGCGTCGCGCCGCGGCGCAGCCCGGTCATGGCCGTTTGCTCGTAGATTTTCACACCGATTTCTCGAGCGACTCGCGTGAGAGTGCGCGCGAGCAGTGCGGGCTGCACCGTGGCGACGCCCCCCTCGAAGACGCCCGCGATATGCCGGTCGCTGCCGCTCAGCCGGGCGACCGCATCGGTGTCGAGAACGTCGAAGGGCTCGAGACCGTGATTGGCAAGCATCTCCAGGGTAGCGTCCCACGCGCCGAGTTGATGGGCGTTGCTCGCCGTCCATAGCCAGCCGTGATGGCGAAAATGCCCATCCATGCCGTGCTCGGCGCAGAATGCGCCGATAGCGCGTACCGCATCCTGGGACGCGCGCAGCAGGCGCACGCCTTCCTGACCGCCACAGATTTTCAACAACGTGGTGGCCTTCGACATCCAGGTCATGACGAAGCCACCGTTTCGCCCGCTGGCACCCGACCCGCACAGATCCGCCTCGATGATGGTGACGTCCACGGAAGGATCGCGAGTCTTCAGCTCGAGCGCGGTCCACAAACCGGTGAATCCGCCGCCGACGATGCACACATCCGTGCGCAGATCGTGATCGAGAGCCACCGGCGAAGCCGGATTGAGGTCGAGTGCCTGCTCGAGCCAGAAGCTTCTCACCCGATCTACCTTCACGTGGTTCGTCCAGCCCACCTATCAATATAAAGGAATCCGATTCTTCAATCGCCTCAGCGTCGTGCACGTCGCAATTGCGCCCCGGAAACCCTTCGCCTGCAAGCCTATACTTTAACGTAACGAAAGTGGTCGACGCGCTTCGGCCGACCCCAAGTTCGAGGAACAATCAATGTATCGACTCATAGTCCTGTCGCTCGTTGCCGCGCTTTGCGTGTCGACAGCTCAGGCGGCGAAAACCTTCAAGTGGGTTGACGAGAAAGGCGTCACGCACTTCTCCACGCGCCCGCCCCCAGGTCAGCACACGGATCAGAGCAAGCTCAAAGGCGGCACCGTGATGCAGCCGAGGTC
>JBFICP010000103.1:0-10700 GCA_041581935.1 Gammaproteobacteria bacterium
CTCACAACGTTCGTCATCCTGCGCACGAACCAACGGTCGTGCACGATGTTCTCGACCATAACGTCGACGATGGACTCGAATGGGTCGAACGCCCCGGTGCTTAACGAGGCGGTCGAGAAATCGCAGTCGAACACCGCGAGCGATCCTCCGGCTTTCAGCACGCGGTGGGCTTCGAGTACGACGAGCTCGGGCTCTGGCACGTGACAGAGCAGCGTATGCAGCACCACGAGATCGAATGACGATTCGCTGAAGGGCAATGAGCGGCCATCGCCTTCCTCGAAGCTCAGATTTTCGATACCGTTTGCAAGCTCACGTGCTTTTGCGAGAAAAACCGGAGACGGATCGATTCCGATGACCTGCTGGGCGTTCTTGAGCCGCGCGAGACGCCTCGCAACCGGGCCCGTGCCGCTACCGACCTCGAGAACTCTGGCGGCTTCCGGAAGCCGGACTTGCGAAAGATACGCATCGAGCATCGCCTGAAGCTGTGGATTCGCGGCACGCATCTCGAGCGTGCTGATGATAGCGTCGAGAATGTCGGGCGGCGCGTTGGTGATATCGGTGAAAACATCCGGCATGTCAACGCTCCCTCACACCACGAGTCCGTGTATCCGTCCCACGGCGAACTTCCTGCCCGACACGATCCTCGTAGACCTTGATCATCGCGCTCTTCGGCTCGGCACCAAAACCCATATCCATTGCCGTGCGATAGGTGGATACCATGGCGTCGACTACCGGCGTCGAAGCATGCAGTCGCGCCGCGAGCTCCTTTATGTTCACGATATCTTTGTAGGCGGCCTGCATGGGAAAATCGCCCTCGAAACTGCCATCGAGGATGCGCGGAATAAAATACTCGCTCGCGAAGCTGCGCGCGCTGGCCGTCGTCAGGACTTTTTCGAGCTTGTCGGTCGTGAGCCCTGCCTTTACTGCCAGCGGCATGACCTCGCAAAATGCCACGATGTTGATATTGTAAATAATGTTGTTGACGGCTTTCATGAGCTGACCGGTACCGATGTCGCCGCAGTGAACGATGAACTCGCCCATGATATCGAGATACGCCCGTACCTCGTCGAATCGCTCGGCGCTGCCGCCGAACATCATGGTCAGGGTGCCGTTCGCCGCGCGAAAGGGCATTCCCGAGATCGGGCAATCGCTGTATGAGATGCCGACGCTTTCGGACCTTTCAGCGAGCTCGAGAGCCGCTCGATGGTTCATCGTCGTGGTGTCGACGACTACCAGGCCGTCGCGCGCCCTTGACGACACCCCCGATTGGCCGAAGAGGACATCTTCGACTTCGGTCTCGGATGGCAGACAGAGAAAAAGATAGTCCACTCCCGATGCGAGATCGCCGGGGCCGGCGGCAGGCGATGCGCCGAGTGCGGCGATTTTCTCCATCACCTCCGGGCGCACATCGAAAATCGCCAGCGAAACCCCCGCCTTGGCGAGATTCGACGCCATTCCGAAGCCCATGCGTCCAAGACCCAGGAAGCCGACGGAATTTTCGCTCATGGATAACGCTCCTGAATGTTCACCGTTCGGGACCCGCTCCGGAAAAGCGCGGCAGATCGCCGGCGCTATCGAGCCAGGGCAGAGGCTCACTTAACAAAGGCGTGCCGATCGGGTGCGCGCGCCTCCGCACCATCCAATGTTCCGACGAATACTTTGACGATCGGTTTATCGTGCCAGCTACCTTCCCGGAAAAGTGGCGTGTCACAAACCGAGCAGTGCTCCCGAATGACGCCGGGTGAAGATTCGTTTCGCCTTGGCCCGCCGCGGGTGAACCGAACGCCGCCCTCCTAGTCTAGGGCCGGGTGGCGCCATCGCCAAGCAAAGCCACGGCAATGGCCTGGGCCTCGTGTGGACCGTTTCGGGATCCCGGGAAGCCCGCCGACGGTGAATCACCGTCGGCGGGGGCACCGGTGATTTGCCCTAGTCGGCGAGCGTCAGCGCGGCTCTTCGTTCTTCCCAGCTGCCGCGCCCGTCGGAAACCTTTTCCAGCAGGTGAATGCGCAGGTCGGAGACGTCGAGAATTTTCCCGTGATTCTGGCCCATGAAGTTACCGGCCTTGACCCGATGGATGACGCCGTCCGGGTCTTTCACCAGGCCCCACTGCTCTTCCTGCTGCTTGAGCGTGCCGACCATGCGCAGAGAGTCGAGACTGAAGCGCTCCAGCTCTTCCTCAATGCGTGGCGGCCAGGGCGGGACCTCAGGAGGAACAGGCTTCGTGGCGTTGTCGAGGGCGTTGGCAAGAAACGACTCGAAGGGATCGGTTCTCTGGCTTATCACGGGAATGGGTGCGGGCAGCGGCACGGGCGGAATCTTCTCGAGCGACCCGCCCGGTCGCGATTTCACCTCGGCGACATAGTCTCGAAGGTCGGCCGAATCATTGGTGCAGGCGGATAGCGCGAGCACGACCGCGACGAGGGGCGCGACGCTGAAATGCCCGGTCGCGCGTGGCAGCATGGATTTCATCCGAAATTCTCCTGTGGTGTGTCCGGCGGGAGAAAAATTGAGATGCCCGAGGCTATTAAATTCCGCCCGACATTGCGGTGATGCGAGTCACGCTCGGCTGGGAAACTCACGACTATCGCGGCAAGGCCAGCGACAGATTTGACCCCGGCCCCTCTAGTCGGCATACACTATGGGCCTCTCTCGCGAGGAGGCACGTCGAATGATTCGCGCAACAGGCATTGCCCTGGCACTGGTGGCCGGCTCCGCCGCTGCCGGTGAGCCGATGGACTGCTATAACGACGAGTTCGACCCCGCTGCACGCTACACGAGCATCCAGCCCGACGTGCTGCGTGTCAGCGATGCGGAGATTGCGGCGATGCTGGTGCGTATTCGCGAGCATTCGGAACGCGCGGCCATGCTCGCCAGTCTCGACAAGCGGAAGGCTGCGAACGACTGAGGCATTTCAGCGCAGCAGCGGACTCCCGCAGGGGCCGGCCTGCTGCCAGCGTACCGTCACAACAATCCGCGAGCGGGCTCGCCCATAGAGCGACACTGCGTCGCGTAGCGTGAGCTGCATGCGGAAACTTTCCACCAGAATGTGGGTTCACGAGGACAGCATGCCGATGCTCGGCATGCGAATCGGGTTGCGCATGGTCCTCGTCAAGCTCTCCGATGACACTTTCTGGATGTGCGCGCCGACGCCACACAACCCCCAGCTCGAAAATCGGGTTGCGGCGATGGGAACGATCAGATACATCGTCGCGCCCAGTAACGGGCACAGTCTTTTTCTCGAGGACTGGCACCGCGCATTCCCCGATGCAGCGGTATACGTCGCGAAGGGCATTCCGAAGAAAAGGCCCGGTATTCGGAACTACACGCTGTTGCGCGATACCGCCACGCCTCCCTGGCACCAAGATCTCGCGACCATCCCCATGGATGGTGCGCCCTTTTTTGACGAGCACATGTTCTACCACGGCAGAAGCAAGACTCTGCTGGTTACCGACTTCTTCCAGAACTACACCGGAGTCGAGCAGAAAGGTTTAGGCAGGATCCTCACCAAGCTGATATTCGAGCCGATTGGCTTCAAGGGCAAATGCCTGGCGCCACCGCTCAAGACGCGATTCGTCGTCAAGGACAGGCGGGCATTGCGCGCATCGCTCGATCGGCTCTGGGCGCTGGATATCGAGTGCGTGGTCCCCGCCCACGGCGTCATTTTCGACAAAGACGCGAAACAGGACATCCGCGGCCTGTGCCAGCGGTTCTACGACTGATCCCGGGCCTGCGTCGGGTGCATACGCGCAACGTCTCACGGCGATCGTTTTGCAATCGGCCGCTGCCGCCCTGGCGGCGATCGCGCGGTCTCTGGCCATGCCAGCACCAGTCTCCTCGATAAGCATCGGCCACCCGGCGAGCGCCGAGGAAAAGCCCGAGCTGGCCATGATGCTGATGCTCGTGGCGATGCTCATACTTCCCGGCATCGACGCCATCGCGAAGTGGTTGTCCGGTGCCATTTCACCGGGTCAAGTGGCCTGGAGCCGGTTCTTTTTTCAAACGCTGCTGATGCTGCCGCTGTTCGTGCGCACGCCCGGTCGAATATTCACGCGCACGCTGCCGCTTCACGCGTTGCGCGGCGCTCTCATCGCGCTGGCCACGCTTTTGTTCTTTGCCGCCCTGAAGTACCTGCCGCTGGCCGATGCCATTTCAATATTTTTCGTCGAGCCGCTGCTTCTCACGCTTCTGTGCGCCCTGTTCCTGGGCGAAACGATCGGCTGGCGACGGCTGACGGCCGTTGCCGTGGGCTTCCTCGGCGCGCTCATCATCATCAGGCCCAATTTCGGTGCGCTCGGTCTACCGGCGCTGCTGCCGCTCGGCACCGCGCTCAGCTTCGCCGTTTATCTGATCCTTACCCGCAAGCTCGCACGGCACGAGTATCCGGAACGCATGCAGTTCTATGCCGGCGTATTCGGCGCCCTTGTAATGACGCTTGCACTGGCAGCCGGTGGCGCCGGCGACATCGCGGTGCTCTCCTTTGTCTGGCCCGATGCCTTGCAATGGTTGCTGCTCGCGGGGCTCGGGATCATTGCCACCACCGGACATCTGCTGGTCGTGCACGCGTTTCGCCGGGCACCGGCGGGATTGCTGGCGCCATTTCAGTACGTGGAAATCGTCGGCGCGACGATTCTCGGAGTGATCTTCTTCGACGACTTCCCCGATGCAATGACCTGGTTGGGCGTCACCATCATCGTCGCCTCGGGTATGTACGTATTCCACCGCGAGCGAATCGTTGCCCGGGGAGAACGTCGACCCGATTAGGCGCGTGCCTGCCAGCGAGCGGGCCCTAAGCCGATTGCAGCTCCCGGCTTTCGGGATAGATGCGCACACTTGGAACTTTTCCCGCGCGCAGATCGTCCTGGATGCGTTGCCAGTAATCGACGGTGAGGAGATCGCCGTGAACGTCGCGGAACAGGCGCCGCAGTCGCCTGTTCGGAATCATCAGGCCCGCCTCGATCTCCTCGGGCAGGAACACGACACCGTCCTCGAAGAACCAGTCAGGGGGCTCCTCTTCGCCGTCTATGCGATCTTCGTTGCTGCGGATCTTGACCTCTGTGAATGGTTCGAGAGCGTCGTAGTCGTAGAGATACACTTTAATAAACCGGCTGACACCGTAATTTCGCGCATCCAAGTCTTTATTGAATATGTTCGCCGCGGCGTTGTTCTTAATGCAGTAACCCAGATTGATGATCGCCGTCTCGGCTTCAGCCTCACTCGCGGTCTCGAGAAAAACCGGCAGGGGCGTCATGCGACGCTGAACGATCAGGTACTTCAATATTACCGTGTCGTCTCGCAGGAACACCGTCTCGCTCGCCTGCGCCAGCAGCTCATCCAGTAAATCCGGATTGAACCAGCCACGGTCGAGCTTGAGATTGTAATAGATGATGTTGTCGAGCATGCTGCCGGTGCGATTAATCTCGTGCACGCGACTGTATTTCTTCATGACCGATTCTATACCGTCGAACCTTCCCCACTTGTAGTTAGCCGTCGGCTTGTCGCGAATGACCTTAAGGTTGTAATCCGAAGACGGCGAAGAAAAGCCGATAGCCACGGTGCCGCGAAATCCGACAGCAGTGTCCAGCACCTCATTACTGCCAATGAGCTCGTCGCGCAGCTCGTTCATCACCGCTACCTTTCCGACGTGATTGAAACCAATGGTGGAGTAATGCAAACCAAGGGGCCGTTTCGGCATAATGCTGTGCAGAAACTCGGAAAGCTCGTGGTAGTAATTGTTGGTGACGTGAAAATTGGCGAGCGTCGAGCTGAAGATGTTGTGGGCGTCGGCTTCCGAGCATAGAACGGCATCGACATAGATACCGTCCCCGTCGTTCAGCAACGCGAGAATAAAGGGGATCACGCTTTCGCCTTCCAGTATGACGCGGCCTACGATGTATCCGCCCCGGTTGCGGAAAAAGCCCGCGTCAATCATTTCCAGCCTCTCCATGGCGAGTCCGCCCTGTGATTCGAGAGCTTCGTTGAGACGTTCGGAAATCAGAACGGCATCCCGTGAGCGGTCCCGGTACGGCTTCGAAAATCCCGGTACGTCGAGTATTTGCTCGGCGGTGCCGGGATCCATGGCTCCGCCTCCCGGGAAGCCGCGAATTACCTCGGCGGAAAAGTCCTTGGTTGCCGCTTCGGATTCACGGAACGCGTATTCCACCGGCTGCCATTCGCCCTGATGAATCATTCGTTTGACCGAGTTGATGAAAGCGAAAGCGAGATCCGCTTCATATCGACCCTGGATGAGCGGCAGGTAGCGGCCTTCCACCTCCTGCCAGAGCATCGCGTCATTTGCAACCTGCGGAAAGGCGCGGCGCAGCTTCGTCCCGAGCTCCTCGACACCGGCACTGTAGAGCGCAAGTCGACGCCTGCTGAGATCGAGCGAGGTGGCATGGTCTCGGGCCTCGAACGCCTGCTTGGCGAGCGCCGGGATATGGCGGGACTCGGTGTAGTAGTCGGCGAAGACCTGCAGAATCCAGTCGGCGGTGAGCGCGACTTTCTCGCCGCGCTCTGCGGCGTTCATAATCCGGTCCGCGTAGCCGGTGGCGCTGGAGACGGTATCGTTCATGGGCGAAGCATCCCCGCACTCGAGGGTCGGGTCAATCCGTAGGGGCCGCTGTTGCTATGCTTTGGCGATGCGATCGACTGTACCACTGGCCGGGTTGCTGGTGCTGCTTGTCATGGTGGCCTACCTGCCGGCATACGGCGCCGGATTCGTATGGGACGACGACTACTACGTAATCGCGAACCGCACCCTGCGGGACCTGGACGGCCTGCGCAGCATCTGGTTCGATATCTTCGCTACGCCTCAATACTACCCGTTGGTGCATACGACATTCTGGCTGGAGTACCGCCTCGCCGGCGCGTCGCCGCAACTCTATCACTTCACCAACGTGGTCCTGCACGCTGCGAATGCGGTTTTGCTGTGGCGTATACTCGTGAACCTTCGATTTACCGGCGCGTGGCTCGTTGCCGCGGTCTTTGCGCTGCATCCCTTGCAGGTGGAATCGGTGGCATGGATCACCGAGCGCAAGAACGTGCTGTCGACGTTCTTCTACCTGTGCGCGGCACTCATCTATCTTCGGTACTCGGCGCGAGCCGATGAAGGCGCGTCCGACCGGTGGTGGCTCTATGGCGGGTCGTGGCTTGCGTACACGGCGGCGCTGCTCAGCAAGTCGGTAACCGCCACGCTGCCTGGCGCCCTGCTCGTGGTTCTCTGGTGGAAGCGCGGTACTTGGCTTCGCCGGGACTGGATGACACTGACCCCGATGCTTCTCATCGGCGCCGCGGTTGGCCTGCTTACCGTGTGGCTCGAACGCGAGCACGTGCTTGCCCGCGGGCCGGACTGGGACTTTTCGCTGCTCGATCGATGTCTCATCGCGGGACGCGCGCTATGGTTTTATGCGGCGAAGCTCGTGTGGCCGACGGAACTCGCGTTCATCTATCCGCGTTGGGTGATCGATGCCTCGCTCTGGTGGCAATATCTCTTTCCGCTCGCGGCCATCGCGGTAGTGGCGACGCTCTTCGCGCTGCGAGAGCGCATCGGCAGGGGCCCTCTGGCGGGAGTGCTGTTCTACGCCGGCACGCTGTTTCCTGCCCTGGGTTTTTTCAACATCTACCCCATGCGCTACTCCTTTGTCGCCAATCATTTTCAATACGTGGCCGGAGTGGGATTGATGGTGCTAGCCGTCGCCGGGATCTCGCGCTCGCTCGTCGGCATCAATCTGCACGAAACCGGCAGACGAACCGTTGCCGGGCTCTTGCTGGCAGTCCTGGCGGCGCTCACCTGGTGGAACACCCTCGCCTACGCGGATGCTGAGACGCTGTGGCGGGATACGTTGAGGAAAAATCCGGGCGCCTGGATGGCCCACCACAATCTCGGCATCGAGCTCGATGCCCGTGGCCGGCACGCGGAAGCGCAGGCGCACTATCGGTCAGCCGTCGAGCTCGCGCCGGCGCATTTTCGAGCGCACCACAAGCTCGGTCGGAGTCTTGCCCGGGAGGGCCGGCTCGAGGAGGCCATCGCTCACTTCGAGCTGGCGATTCGCCTGTCGCCCGACGAGAGACAGTTCCACAGCAGCCTCGGCGAAGCGTATCTGCGCCGGGGTGATTTCGTCGAGGCGGAAGCCGCGTTTCGCCGGGTGCTCGAGCCGCCGTTTGCGCACGCGGGAACGCAGGTAAAGCTCGCGCGTGCGTTGATCGGTCAGGGGCGCTTCGATGAGGCTCGACGCGCGCTCGACGAGGCGTTACGCATTGAGCCGGGACACGCGCAGGCGACGGTTCTCAAGATGGAAATTCAATGACACGGGCTCGGTATGGCGATCGCTCACGGTATGCGAGAATTTGAGCCATGCGCGTGAACCACATGAAGGCGAAGCTCGCGTCCGGTGAGCCGACGTTCGGGTGCTCCATCATGATCCCGTCGCCCCAGGCAGTGGAGATGCTCGCCCACGCGGGCTTTGACTGGGTGCTCATCGATATGGAGCACGGCACCATCGGTCTGGAGACGGCCGAGCTCATGATCATGGCGGCGGAAGCCTCCCAGGTAACTCCCATCGTGCGCCCGCAGGGAAACACCGCGGCCGCGATAACGGCGGCCATGGACAGGGGCGCCGCCGGGGTGCAGATACCTCATGTCAACACCGTCGAGGACGCCCGACGCGCCGTGGCGGCGGTCAAGTTCGGTCCCGGCGATCACCGCGGTCTTGCCGCCGGCACCCGGCCGGACAGCTACGGGCTCGGCGAGGCCATGCCGGACTTCGTCGAGCGCAGCAACGCCGAATCGCTGGTATGTGTTCAGCTGGAGCACGGCGTCGCTATCGACAACGTGGATGCGTTGCTGGAGGTGGACGGCGTGGACGTGTTCTTTATCGGGCCGTCGGATTTGTCCCAGTCGATGGGCTACCCGGGCAACCCGAAGGCCGCACCCGTGGAGGACGCCATCGCGCGAACCCTGGCGAAAATCGTCGCTGCCGGGAAGATTCCGGGAATGCCGGCGGCGCGCGATAACCTCGACGACGTGCGAGCCAGGGGCGTTCGCTATATCTATACGCACCTGCCGAAGCTTTTGCATGCAGGCTGCGAGGAATTTCTTCGCCGTGCTGGTCGTTAGACAGGAGGATACGTCGGCCGAATCGAGGCGACTACTTCTCGAGCTGTGACGCGATCTCGTTGGCGATCTGACTGTTGGCCTCGGCGCGCTTCTTCTCTGCCGCCTTGCGGCGTCGATCAAACTCTTTCATTCGCGCGACGCGCTTCTTGTGTTCATCCTCGTTATTCTTCGGGCTCGGAGTCTCGTCCATGAACTCCGCGAGCTCGGCCTCCATCTGTGCGCGCAGGGCGTCGAGCTCCGACTTCTTCCACGACTGCGTGTCCTCGAGGTCCTGCTTCGCCTGCTCGGCCTTGCGATGGGCGGCCTCGGCCGCCGCCAGCATGGCGTTGGCACGCGTCAGCTCATCGTCCTGAGTGGACAGGGTCGCCGGACCGCGTGGATCCTGCTTGTGAGCGGCCGCGATCATGTCGCGCGCCACGCGCGCCTCCTGCTGCTTGAGCTTCTTGCGCTTCGCCGCCTCGGCTTCGGCTTTCGCCCGCGCCTTGGCCTGCGCTTCGGCCTTGGCCTTGGCCTTTTTGGCCTCTTCCAGGGTCTTGTGTAGCCGCTTGGCCTCCTCCTTGAGCTTGAGGCGCTCGGCCTCCAGGCGCGCCTGCTCTTCCTGGCGTGCCAGCTCGTGGGCCACCTTCTCCTCGGCGATCCGCTGGGCGGCTTTCTTGGCAGCCTCCTCCTTGATCATCTCCGCCATCTCGCGCTCGCGCTGCGCCTCGGAGAGCTGCTCGGCGGCGCGTGCGAACTCGGCCTCCAGGCGCGCGCGCTCGGCGCGTATCGCCGCCTCGCTCTGCTCGCGGATCCGGCGCTCGATCTCGTCGGCCTCGTTCTTTGCACGCTCGGCTTTTTCGAGCTCGCGGTTGGCGGCGGACGCCTTGCGCTCCAGGGCCTCGCGCTCGGCGTTGAGCTCGGCCTTGGCCTTCTCCTTCATCTCGTCCTGCAGCTTGGCGAGCTCTTCGGCCTGCTTGGCATATTCGGCTTCGAGCTTGGCGCGTTCCGCCTCGAGGCGCTCTTCGGTTTCCTGCTTGAGCTTCTCCAGACGCAGCTCTTCCTGCTCGCGCTTGGCCTCGGCCTCGGCCTCGGCCGCCCGCCGGGCTTTCTCCAGCTCGATGCGCTCGCGCTTGGCTTGCTCGAGCGCGGCGTTCGCCTCGGCGGCGCGCGCCTCGAGCTCCGCCTTCGCCTTGGCGGCCTTCGCTTCCAGCTTCTTGTTTTTGGATTGGAGGTTCTTTGCCGCGGCACGTTTCTCCGCCTCGGCCTCAGCCTTGACCCGCATGGCCTCTTCCATGCGCCAATCGGCCTTGGCGACATCTTCGGCGAGCTCGGCCGCGCGCACTTCGGCCTGGGCGGACTCGAGCGTCTGTCCCGGATCGGAAGCAGCGGCGGGTGGCTCTTGCTTCGCTTCCGGCTTCGCTTCCGGCTTCGCTTCCGGCTTCGCTTCCGGCTCCGCTTCCGGCTCCGCTTCCGGCGCCGGCTCCGATTCGCTCGCTTCGGCGACCGCTTCCGGCTTCTCGGGCGTCGGCTCAGCCTGGGCGGGCGATGCGATACCGCTGGCGATCAGGCCGCCATCGAGATAGCGCACGTCGAAGCCGTGCTGCGCGAG
>JBFICP010000104.1:0-10675 GCA_041581935.1 Gammaproteobacteria bacterium
CAGAAAGTCGGAGATGGCGGTTTCGATCTTGTCCCGTGAGCGGCGCACCAGCGCGCCGTGCTCTTCGAGCGGTGCGATGAGCTCGAGGATGCCGCCGATGTCCTCGATGGTGGCGCGTCGAGTCGAATCATAGGGTTGCGCTGTAACCATCGTGCCGACACCGTCGCGGGTGAAAAGCTCGAGGAGCAGCACGCCGTCCATGTGGTAGTCCAGCAGGTGCGCGCGCGCGACGCCGTTGTGGCACGCACGCACCGCGTGGGTGAGAAAATCGTGCCTCGTGTCGCCGGGCGTGGTGCCGCCATCGCCAGGCTCGCGCGGCATCGCGACCAGCGCCTGGCGCGCTTGGGCGAGCGTGAGCTGCCGGTTGAGCGTGCCGGAAGCGTCCTCGAGCACCTGATCGGAGCGCAGCATCAAAAGCTTCTGCGCCTTGAGCTCGACGGCTATCTCGGTGGCGACATCTGCGGCGCGCATGTTGAATACCTCACCCGAAGGCGAATAGCCGAGCGGCGATACGAGCACGATGCTGCCGTCGTGCAGGTTTTTTCCGATGGCCTCGGCGTCGACGCGCCGCACTTCGCCTGTGAAGGCGAAATCGACACCGTCGCGAATGCCGAGCGGCCGCGCTGTGACGAAATTGCCCGACGCCACGCGAATGCCGGCGCGGTCCATGGGCGAATTGGCGAGCCCCATGGAGAGCAGGGCTTCGACCTGGGCGCGCACGGTGCCCGCGGCGTCGACGACGGCATCGAGCGCTTCGACCCCGGTGACACGCACGCCGCCGACGAACCGCGAAGCGAGCCCGCGCAGCGCCATGCGCGCCTCGATCTGTGGTCGATTGCCGTGAACGACCACTAGCCTCACCCCGAGGCTGTGAAGCAGCGCGATGTCGTGCACGAGAGCAGGAAACTGCGCCTGATCGAGCGCATCGCCATCAAACTGAATGACGAAGGTGCGGCCACGGTGCGCATGAATGTACGGTGCTGAGCCGCGAAAGCTGCGCAGAAAGGTGCTCTGCTCGGTCACGGAACCTCAGGTACCGTTCAGATCGAGGCCCAGATCCCGGGCGGTCAGGTCGAGTGCCCGGCTGGCCTTCTCCACGAGCTCGTCGATTTCGGAGCGACTGATGACGAGCGGCGGCGACAGGATCATCGAGTCACCCACGGCGCGCATGATCAAATCGTTGTCTGTGCAGTGATCCCTGCACAACCCGCCCACGTCGCCAGGCGGATCGAACAGCCTCCGGGTGGTCTTGTCCTTTACCAGCTGCAAAGCGCCGAGCATGCCGACGCCGCGCACTTCTCCGACCAGGGGATGCGTCTCGAGCTCGCGAATGCGCGCCTGGAGATAGGGTGCGGTTTCCTGCTCGACCCGATCGACGATACGTTCGTCGCGCAGGATACGGATGTTGGCGGCCGCCACGGCGCAACACGCCGGGTGGCCGGAGTACGTGAACCCGTGTTGAAACTCGCCGCCCTTGTCGATGAGAACATCGGCGACCGTGTCACTCAGCATGACGCCGCCGATGGGAAGATAGCCGGAGGACAATCCCTTGGCGATGCTCATCAAATCCGGCTCGAGACCGAAATAGTCGCTTCCAAACCATTTGCCGGTGCGCCCGAATCCGCAAATCACCTCGTCGACAACCAGCAGCACGTCGTATTTCCTGCAAATGCGCACAATCTCCGGCCAGTAGCTCGCGGGCGGCACGATAACGCCGCCCGCGCCCTGGATCGGCTCGGCGATGAAGGCGGCGACCCGATCGGCACCGATTGCTTCGATGCGTTCCTCGAGCGCCCGCGCCGCCTGCAACCCGAACTCGTCCGGCGACCGGTCGCCGCCGAGGGCGTACCAGTAAGGCTGTGTGATGTGCTCGATGTCGGGAATCGGCAGTCCGCCCTGGCGGTGCATGGGCTTCATGCCGCCGAGGCTGGCACCCGCGACGGTGCTGCCATGGTAGGCATTCTCGCGGCTGATGATGACGGTGCGCGAGCCCTTGCCTTTGATGTCCCAGTAGCGGCGCACCAGGCGCACCACCGTGTCGGTGGCTTCGGATCCCGAATTGGTGAAGAAAACGTGATTGAGATGCGCCGGCGTCACCTGAGAGAGCAGCTCGGCGAGGTCCACCGCCGGCGGATGGGTCGACTGAAAGAAGTTGTTGTAGTAGGGAAGCGCCTGCATCTGCTCGTAGGCGACGCGCGCGAGCTCCTCGCGCCCGTAGCCGACGTTGACGCACCAAAGCCCCGCCATGCCATCGAGGATACGTCGGCCGTCGGAATCCCACAGGTAAACACCGTCGGCCCGGGTGATGATGCGACTGCCTTTACGATGCAGAACCTTGGAGTCGGTAAACGGGTGCAGGTGGTGGAGTCGATCCAGCTCCTGCCACCGCTGCGTATCGAGGTTTCGTCCGGGTTTTGCCATGGTCATACGTTCAGCAGCAGAAACTCTCTCTCCCAGGAGCTGATGACTTTGTGGAAGTGATTGAGCTCGCCGTCCTTCACGGCGGTGTACGCCATGACGAAATGCTCCCCGAGCACGTCGTTCAAGGGCGAGCTCTCGCGAAGCAGGCGCAGCGACTCCTGAAGACCGAAGGGCAGAGAGTAGGGCAGCTCGTATGCGCTGCCGTCCAGAGGCTCGGCGGGCTCGAGCTTCTCGATCATGCCGAGATAACCGCAGGCGAGCGATGCCGCGATGGCGAGATAAGGATTCGCGTCCGCGCCGCCAACGCGGTTCTCCACGCGTTTGGCGTTCGCATCCGCTATCGGCACCCGTAGCCCGGTGGTGCGATTGTCGTATCCCCATTGCAGGTTGATGGGTGCTGCGTACCAGCGCGTGATACGCCGGTACGAGTTCACGTTGGGAGCGAAGATGGACATGGCGGCTGGCAGGTACTTCTGCAGCCCGGCGATATGGGCGAAGAACAACGGGCTCTCGCCACCATCACCGTCACTGAAAACGTTCTTACCGGTTTCGAGATCGACGACGCTCTGGTGAATGTGCATGGCGCTGCCCGGCTCGCGCTCCATGGGCTTCGCCATGAATGTGGCGTACATCTCGTGGCGGTGCGCGGCCTCGCGCACGGTGCGCTTGAAAAGAAAAGCCTGATCGGCCAGATCCAGCGGATCGCCGTGATTGAGGTTGATCTCCATCTGTGCCGCGCCGGATTCGTGAATCAGCGTATCCAGCTGAATCTCCTGGGCCTCGCAATAATCGTAGATGTCCTCGATCAACGGCTCGTGTTCGTTGATGGCATCGATGCTGTAGGACTGACGTCCGCTCTCGGCGCGCCCGGAACGGCCGATGGGTGGCTCCAGGGGATAGTCGGGATCGGTATTCGGCTTGACCAGGTAGAACTCGAGCTCCGGTGCCACCACCGGTTTCCAGCCGCGCGCCTCGTAGAGCCCGAGCACGCGCCTCAGCACATGACGCGGCGACGCCTGCACCGGAGTCCCGTCGGGATAGAAGCAGTCGTGGATGACCTGCGCCGTGGGATCGATGGCCCACGGCACCATGCGGATGGTGGACGGGTCGCCGCGACATACGATGTCACCGTCCGACGGATTGATGGCACGAACGTCCTGGGGATAGTCACCGGTCACGGTCAGCAGCAGCAGAGCTTCGGGCAGGTTCATGCCCTCATCCTCGCAGTATTTGTCGGCGGGCATGATCTTGCCGCGCGCGACACCGGACATGTCGGGCATCAGCGCCTCGACCTCGGTGATGGCGCGCTGCTCACACCACTGCGGAATCGAAGGCATGACCTCGTGTCTCGCGCGCGTGTTCGCGACAGGCATCACCGAAAGCCTCGAACATCGCCAGCGACTGGGGATTTTTCATGACCTGCCATTCCGGATGCCACTGCACGGCGAGTGCGAAGCTCGACGCATCCATGACGCGGAACGCTTCCACGGTGTCGTCGAAAGCGGTGGCTTCGACCTCGAGTCCCCGACCCAGCCGGTCGACGCCCTGGGAGTGAAGCGAGTTGACCTCGATGACGCTCGCGCCGAGGAGCGTGTGCAGCACACCGCCTTCGCTCAGGCGAACCTCATGGGACGGTGCATATTGAAGGTCCAGGGGCTTCGCCGCGTCCTCCCGGTGATCGAGCCGGCCGGGGACATCGTGGACTTTCTGATGCAGGCTGCCGCCGAAGACCACGTTCATTTCCTGGAATCCACGACAGATGGCGAACACCGGCAAACCGGCGTCGATGGCCGCGCGCATCAAGGGTAACGTGGTGGCATCGCGATGGGGATCGTGCAGGGTGCCTTGCTCGCTCGCTTCGCCACCGTAGTGGTGCGGTTCGACATTCGATGGGCTTCCGGTGAACAGCAAGCCGTCGAGGCTTTTGAGCAACTCGGCGACGGCAAGCCCGCCGCCGAGCGCGGGTATCAGCAGCGGCACGCCGCCGGCGGCGTTGGCCACGGCGGTGACGTACTTCTCGCCTACCGCGTGAAACATGTGAGGCGCGATGTGCTTGCGGCAGGCCGGAATACCAATAATGGGTTTTACGGTGCTCATCGTGGCGCGAAAGGATGAAAAATGACCATCCACAAAATAACGACCCGTCTCACCGACGCCTCGAGGCGCCACCGGACGGGTCCTTGGACGATAGCGTGTCGCGGCCGGGTTTTCCAGTATTTCCAGGCGCTTACCGTCGGTTCGATGTTCTTGTCACAGGACGTTCCGCGTTGGTATCGTGCCGGGGAGCGGGATGGCATTCCCGGCGACGTATGACGACAACAAATTCGATCGGAGAGACGCATGGCAAGTGACATCAACCGCTTCAGCGCCCGTATCACGCAACCGAAATCCCAGGGCGCCTCCCAGGCCATGCTCTACGCGACCGGCATGACCGACGGGGACATGTCGAAGGCCCAGGTCGGTATCGCCAGCGTGTGGTTCGAAGGCAATCCGTGCAACATGCACCTGCTGGGGCTCGCGGAAAAGGTCAAGCAGGGCGTGGAAGCCGCCGGCATGAAAGGCATGCGGTTCAATACCGTCGGTGTCAGCGACGGTATCTCCATGGGAACCGCAGGCATGTCTTTCTCGCTCCAGTCGCGGGATCTGATCGCGGACTCCATCGAGACCGTGACCCGAGGCCAGTGGTACGACGCCAACATATCCATCCCCGGATGCGACAAGAACATGCCCGGGTGCATGATGGCCATGGGGCGCATGAATCGACCGGCGCTCATGGTATACGGCGGCACGATCCGCGCCGGGCGCGCCGACGGTAAGCCGGTGGACATCGTCTCCGCATTCCAGAGCTACGGGGAGTTCCTTGCCGGTCGTATCGACGAGCGTCAACGCGAGGAAATCGTCAAGAACGCTTGTCCCGGGGCCGGCGCCTGCGGCGGCATGTATACCGCCAACACCATGGCGACGGCCATCGAAGCGATGGGCATGTCGTTGCCGTACAGCTCATCCACTCCGGCAACCGATCCGGCAAAGCTCGAGGAATGCGTGCGCGCCGGAAGTGCGGTGCGCTGCCTGCTCGAGAACGATCTCAAGCCGAGAGACATCATGACCCGGGATGCCTTCGAGAACGCCATGGTCATGGTCATGGCGCTCGGCGGTTCCACCAATGCCGTTCTGCATCTCATCGCCATCTCGCGCTCGGTCGGTGTCGATCTCACTATCGACGATTTTCAGGCGACCAGCGATCGGATTCCTTTCATTGCCGATCTCAAGCCGAGTGGCCGTTACGTCATGGCGGATCTTCACGCTGTGGGCGGCACGCCGGCGGTCATGAAGTACCTGCTCGAGCACGATCTGCTGCGTGGGGACTGCATGACCGTAACGGGTCGAACGGTGGCCGAGAATCTCGCCGAACTGCCCGGGCTCGCCGAAGGCCAGGAGATCATTCATCCACTCGATCGATCCATCAAGCCGAGCGGCCACATCCAGATCCTCAAAGGCAACCTCGCGCCCGGTGGCGCCGTTGCCAAGATTACCGGCAAGGAAGGGCTCGCGTTCTCGGGTCCGGCCAACGTATTCGACGCCGAGGAAGACATGCTGCGCGCGCTCGAGCAGGGCAAGATTAAAAAAGGAGACGTCATCGTCATCCGTTACGAAGGGCCGAAGGGCGGACCGGGAATGCCGGAGATGTTGACGCCGACCTCGGCGATCATGGGGGCGGGTCTCGGTAACGACGTGGCGCTCATTACCGACGGCCGCTTTTCCGGCGGCTCTCACGGTTTCCTCATCGGGCACGTGGTGCCGGAGGCCCAGGAGGGCGGACCCATCGGCCTCATTCAGAGCGGCGATCACATCACCATCGATGCCGAAGCCAATTCGCTCATCGTCGATGTCGACGATGCGGAGATGGAAAGGCGCCGCAGCGCCTGGACCATGCCCGCCTACAAGGAAACCCGCGGCACGCTCAGCAAGTACATCAAGACGGTCAAGAACGCTTCCGAGGGTTGTGTCACGGACGAGTAGCACTGAGTCGATTAGACTCGTTCCCGGAATCGCGGCCCGGGGAGGCGCGTGTGTTGAAAGCTCGACGCTGGCGCCGTCGCATCCGCCGGCTGTTCTCCATCGCAGTGCTCGCTGTCGTGCTGCTGCTCGTCGGAGCCGCAGGCGCGGTGCTCGCCTGGCGCTGGATGGATCCCGCGACGACCTCGTTCATACTGCAACGCAAGGTCTCGGAGGTGATCGCCGGTGGCGATGCCCGCGACATCGAGCACCGTTGGGTCGACTGGCATGCAATATCCGCACACATGGGCGTTGCGGTCATCGCCTCGGAGGATCAGCGATTTTCCGATCACTGGGGCTTCGACCTGGATTCCATCCAGGATGCCATCGAGGAGCGGCAAAGCGGTGGGCGTGTGCGCGGTGCGAGCACCATCACGCAGCAGGTGGCAAAGAATCTGTTCCTGTGGTCCGGCCGCAGCTGGCTACGCAAGGGGCTCGAAGCCTATGTCACGGTCTTGATCGAGATGTTCTGGCCGAAGCAACGTATCCTCGAGGTGTATCTGAATGTCGCGCAGTTCGGCGACAAGACTTTCGGTGTCGGCGCGGCGAGCCGCCGGTTCTTCGGCAAGCACGCCTCCGAGCTCGACGCCGGCGAGGCGGCGCTGCTGGCGGCCGTGTTGCCCAATCCGGTAAGCATGCATGTCGATAACCCGTCAGCCTATGTCCGGCAGCGTGCGCGCTGGATCCGGCGTCAGATGCAGCGCTTGGGCGGTCCCGGCCACGTGCGCGGCATCTGATTCGCAAGGCAGCCCGACACCGACATGATCGAGCCATTCATCATCGGAACGCGCAATGCGGGCGCGTTTCTGCACGCCGGCGCCGCCATCCTCAAGGCCGGCGGCTCGGCGCTCGATGCCGTCGAGGCATCGACGCGGCTCGTCGAGAGCAATCCGAAGGATACGTCGGTCGGAACCGGCGGCATCCCGAACCTGCTCGGCGTTGCGGAGATGGACGCGAGCATCATGTGCGGCGCGACCCTGAGAACCGGCGCGGTGGGCGCCATCAAGGGCTTCAAGCATCCGATCAGCGTGGCGCGGCGCGTGCTCGAGGAGGCGCCGCACGTGTTGCTGGTCGCCGACGGCGCCGAGCGATTTGCGCGCGCCATGGGCTGCGAGCCCGGCGATCTGGAGACGCAGGAAAGCCGCAAGGTTTATCGGGCCTTTGTCGAAGATGCCTTCGAGCACGAAGGCATCGACGAATCCCAGACCTGGGTCGTCGAGTACGTGCGCAGCCAGAATCTGCGCGACTGGTACGCGCGGCTCGGCGACGACCGACACGGCACGGTCAATATTCAGGCCATCGACGTGCACGGCAATATCGCCTGCGCGGTGTCCACCAGTGGCACGGCGCTCAAGTTTCCCGGCCGGCTCGGCGACAGCCCGATCATCGGCGCCGGAAACTACTGCGACAATCGCTACGGCGCCGCCGCGTGCACCGGCCGAGGCGAGCTCGCCATACGCGCGGGCACCGCGCGTACGCTGATTCACTATCTGGCCCAGGGACTCGCGGTCGAGACGGCCGCCGAGCGCGCCATGCGCGACATCCTCGCGCTCGAGAGCTACGGCGGCATGAACTGTCTCGTCATGGACGCCAAGGGCAACACCGTCAGCGCAACCACCGTCGAGGGCCGGGAGAGCGTGCACTGGTTCATGGACCGTCGTTGCGGCGAGCCGCAGAAGCGCATCGGCATCAACGTCGCCGCTTGAGCTACCATGCCCGGGATGCAAGCACACCGCGCACTCGCGTATGTTTTCTGGCACTGGACGCGCCCCACGGTGGACGCGGATCGCTACGAGTCCATGTTGCGTGCCTTTCAGGAAAGCCTGCTCGCCAATGCGCCGGCGGGATACCGCGCTGGCGCGGTGTTCCGCCACGGTAGCGCGGCGTGGCTGCCGGGACGAGATGGTTGCTACGTCGACTGGTACCGGATCGACGGCAGCGCGGCTCTCGATGCGCTCAACGACGCGGCCATCTCGACCGCCTGCCGGGCGAGTCACGACGCTGCCGCCGGGCTTGCAGCCGGAGGCACGGCCGGACTCTATGAGCTTCGCCGGGGCGCGGTGGCGCCCGGCGAGGTGCGGGCTGCCACGTGGTTCTCGAAGCCTGCCGCCATGACCTACCAGGCGCTCGAGTCGGACCTCGCCGATCGGCTGCCGGGCGGTGGCGTCGAGCTTTGGTGCCGTCGCATGACGCTCGGTCCGACCCCCGAGATGTGCGTGCTGGCGGCTTCGGCCGTCGCGCTTCCGGATGCGTACGGCGCCGCCAGCGTACCCATGGAGTCGATCTGGTTCGCGGCGGCGCGCTCGGCATCGGCGACCCGGGTTCACGGAGACGCATCATGAGCACCGGCAACGCATCGTCGCATCGGCGCACCTTTCCCTACATGCTGGTGGACGCGTTCACCAGCCGCGCGCTCACCGGTAACGCCTGCGCGGTCGTGTTCGATGCCGATACGCTCGACGACGCCATGCGTCAGTCCATCGCCCGGGAGATGAATCTGTCGGAGACCGCCTTCGTGCAGCGGGCCAAGTCGGCCGACGTCGCTGCCCGCTATTTTACGCCGGCCGAGGAGATCCCCCTGGCCGGCCACCCCACCATCGCCACCGTGCACGCGCTGTTTGAATCCGGGCGCATGCGACGCGTGGGCGCGCTGACCCGGATTTCCCTCGAGCTCAAGGTCGGTCCCATCGACGTCGAGGTTCACGCCCGCGAAGGTCGCGTGCCACGCATCGTCATGTCACAGATGCGCCCGAAGTTTCTCGCGCGTTACGCGGTCGAGGACGTGCTGCCGGTATTTGGGCTGTCGCCCGACGACGCGATGCCGGGAGTCGTGCCCCAGACGGTGAGCACCGGCACGCCGCAGCTCATGATTGCGGTGCGCAGCCACGATGCGCTCCGCCGCCTGCGCGTCGATGCCGATGCCTACGCGGCGCTCCACGCGGACGGAGACTTTTTCAGCCCGCACGTGTTCGCGCTGGGCGGCGCCAGCGACGAAGGTGCCACCTTCGCCCGCCACATCGGGGCGCTGCCGGGCGGTGCGGAGGATCCCTTCACGGGATCCGCGACCGGAGGCATGGCCGCCTACCTGTGGCACTACGCGCTCATCGCGAGCCCCGTGTTCGTCGCCGAGCAGGGACACTGGATGGGCCGTCCGGGCAAGGCATTCGTCGAGGTTGTCGGTGAGCGCGACGCCATCGAGACGGTCAAGGTCGGCGGCGAAGCGGTCACCGTGGTGCGCGGCGAGCTGGATCTCGAGCGGGTAGGCGGGACTTGAGCGGCTCGCGTCGCCGACGCGCGCTGGCCTGGGCGCTCGCGCTGGCCGGCGTGGTGCACGTCGGTCGTGTCGTCGCTGACGCGCAGGCAGCGCTCGAAATCGGTTACCGCGTGGTCGCCACCTATCCTCACGACCGCCGCGCCTACACCCAGGGACTCGTGTATGCGGGGGGCGCGCTCTACGAGAGCACCGGACTCTACGGCCGTTCGAGCCTGCGTCGCGTCGATATGGCGAGCGGACGAGTGGAGATCATTCGGCCACTCGCCGATCGCTATTTTGCCGAGGGCCTAACCGCCTTCGACGATCGCCTCATCCAGCTCACCTGGCGATCGGGCACCGGGTTCGTCTACCGGCGCGACGACCTTCGTCTGATCGCCGAGTTCCGCTACGCCACCGAAGGCTGGGGACTGACCCACAACGGCCAGCATCTGATCATGAGCGACGGAAGCGCCACGCTGTACTTTCTCGATGCCGAGCGCTTCACCGAAGTGCGCCGCGTCGATGTGCACGACGGGCGTGGCCCGGTGCGCTACCTGAACGAGCTCGAGTACATCGGCGGCAGCATCTTCGCCAATGTCTGGGAGTCGGCGCGCATCCTGCGCATCGATCCGCAATCGGGGCGGGTCACGGGCATCGTCGATCTGTCCCTGCTCGTCGAGCGGATGCGCCGTGAGCCGTCCGCCGGCGTTCTCAACGGCATCGCCTATATTCCCGGCAGCGGGCGCCTGCTGGTGACGGGCAAGCAGTGGCCGGCGTTATTTGCCATCGAGCTCGACGGCGAGCGTTGACCGATACCCGACCGGGAAAGCGCGATGTGTTACAGGGCGTAGTGCCGCGCGAGAATGGCGCGGGTGAAGCTCGGGCGCAGATAAAATCCCCGCGGCAGCGTGCGCACCTGCTCGCCGCTCTCGCCAATGCCCCAGC
>JBFICP010000105.1:0-10535 GCA_041581935.1 Gammaproteobacteria bacterium
GTGATGGTGCTACCGCCCTGCACCACTGCTCCGGCGCGCAGATTCGCCATCATGGCGCGAGCGATGGCGCGCGGCGAAACGCCGTGATGATGCTCGAAATCCCGGTCCTCGACACTGAGTAGCGCCGCCACCAGACCCGGCGGGACCTCCTCCAGGCGCACCAGCTCGCGGTCTTCGTGGTGATTGGGATAGATGCGGCCGATCACCGCGGGATCGAGACGGATGAGAGCCTGATCCTCACGACCCGATCGCAGACGGCTGACGCGGCCGCCGCGCAGCTCGATCGCCACCCGCCGCGCGGGCTGCTCGCCATCCCAGAAGCGGAATGCGCGGGTGTGTACGCGAAAGCGATTGCCGTCGCGCGAATAGGTCGCGACACGATCGACGCCGGCGGCCCGCTGATAGCCGGCGGCGCGCAGCTCCCCCTCCAGCTGGTCGGCGCCGAGGCGCATGCCCGGATAGAGTTCCGCCGCGCGCGCATAGAGGCGTGCGGGCACCGACCAGCGCCGACCTTCGAACTGGGAACGCACATGAAGATCCAGCCAGCCGACGTAGGCCGCCATCACCAGCACCGCGACCACCGTCAGGCGCGGCAGCAGGTATGCGGTCACCGATGCGCCGTGTCGGCGGTGGGCGGGGCGCGCGCTGCGAGAGGCTTTTCGACGCGAAGAGCGTCGCCTGCGGTTGGGCATTGGCGGGCGAATCGTGCGGTGACAACACCCATAGCTTATGGAAAGCCGCCGCCCGAATCAAGAATTTAACTTAGATAGTTCTTATAACCTCTTGTTTTCAATGATTGCATTGCGTCAAGCGTTGCTTGCCTGCTCCTCGCGCTGGCCCGCGTCGTGACGCCGGATGCCGAGCTTGCGCATCTTTTCCACCAGCGTGGTACGCCCCAGACGCAGCCGCCGCGCCGCGTGGGCAACGATCCCCCCGGCATCGTCGAGCGCCTGGATGATGAGCATGCTTTCCAGCTTGTTGAGGTGCTCCTTGAGATCCAGCCCCTCGCTGGGCAGGCGCTGGGCCGCCATGCTCGCGTCGCCGGGGATCGCCTCGGTTGTCCCGGCACCCGGATCCTCGGACGCGCGCACCCGGTACTTGTCCGGGAGATCCCCGGCATCGACAGCGCCGTTGGGATACAGAATCACCAATCGCTCGATGAGATTGGCGAGCTCGCGCACATTGCCCGGCCAGCGATAGCGGCACAGACAGTCCATGGCCGCCGGCGTCAAGCGTATCGAGCCGCGTCGCTCGTGCTCCGTGCGGTTGACGAGGTCGTTGACAAGAAGCGGTAAATCCTCCACCCGTGAACGCAGCGTCGGCATTTCGATGGGAAACACGTTGAGCCGGTAGTAAAGGTCCTCGCGAAACTTGCCTACGGCAATCGCGTCTTCCAGATCGCTGTGAGTGGCGGCGACGATACGGGCATCGGCCGCGATGCTCTTGTTGCTGCCAACGCGCTCGAATGTACGTTCCTGGAGAACGCGCAGCAGCTTCACCTGCATCGACAACGGCATGTCGCCGATTTCGTCGAGAAACAAGGTGCCGCCGTTTGCCATTTCGAAACGACCGCGCCGGGCGCTGATCGCGCCGGTAAATGCGCCCTTCTCGTGCCCGAACAGCTCGCTCTCGAGCAGATCCGGGGGTATCGCTCCGCAGTTGACCGGCACGAAAGGCTTGTAGCGGCGCTGGGAGTGGTAGTGAATGTTGCGCGCGACGACCTCTTTGCCTGTGCCGGACTCGCCGAGCAGAAGCACCGTCGCATCGGTCTTGCCGACCTGCTCGATGAGGCGCCGCACGCGGCGCACGCCTGCGCTGCTCCCCACGAGGTTGCGAAACAGCTCCGGCGAGCGCGGCGCGCCCGCGTGGTCGCGACCATCGCCGTGGATGAGCGCCTGCTGAAGCGCGTACTGGAGGTCGGGGTGGCGGATCGGAAGCGTTATCGTGGCGATGGTATCGGCGTCGATCTCCCGTCCCGCGGCGCTGTCGGCGCTCGGATCCCTCAAATAAATGATCGGAAGGCGCGGATCGTATTCGCGGATTGCATGGTACGCCTCCAGCAGGCCATCGTCGCCGAGACACGGGGCTATCAGCACCACCTCGATGTCGTGTCCCCGGGAGAACGCGCTTTCCCAGTCACCGGGATTGGTGATGACCACGGCGTCGTACTCGAGAAACTCCAGGATTCGGCGCAAATCGTCGCCACGCTCTGCAACCGGGTCCATGATCAGCGCAGTCGACATGGTCGCGTGCTCGCCGTCTCTCAGGTAAATCGCGTCAACGCGGAGCCGCCGCCGATGCTCTGAACGTCGATCGTGCGCGATCGGGATTGGCTCAAAAAACTCAAGGTCCTTCTCGGCAAATCGGATGGTCCAGCGGGGTCATCGCGTGCGAGAGCCTTCGCCGTCGCCTGTCGAAGCGCACGCGGGCCCGTGCGGGTGCCGCGTCCCGAGTGTCGCCGGAATCAATCAAAGTTAAGCAGTCGCCCTCGGGCAAGTCAAAAAATTGGCGCTCGCGCTGCGACTCAGAACCTCAACAGCGCTTCGAGACCCGCCAAATCGCCGGGTCGATCGACGTCGCGACGGGCTGCAAGCTCGCGCCACTGCCAGCCGAGGGCACGGAAGCGTGCCCGCGTCGCCTCGAGCACCCGCTCGGATCCCCACTCGATGCCGGAGAATACGTTGCTGTCACTGCGGCGAACGCCAATCAGATAGTAGCCGCCATCCTCCGCCGGCCCGATGACCGCATCGGCGCCTTGGCGCAGGCCGCGCGCTGCGCGTTTCAGATCGGCGCTTTCCAGAAACGGGCAGTCGCTCCCGATCAGAACCGCACCGATGCCGTCCGCGCACCTCGCGGCCAGCGCACGGTGCATGCGCACGCCCAGATCCGCGCCGCGCTGGACCACCAGATCGAGATGAAACTCGCGCTGAATTTTTCTGAGGCAGGGATGATCCGTTGTCGGAGTGCACCACAACTCGACCGGCCCGACGCCGGCCTCGACGGCCGTCGAGACGGCGCGCCACAGCATGGCGCGATGCAGGCCGGCGGCGCGCTCGGCGCCGATAACGGGGATGAGGCGCGTCTTCACCTGACCGGGCACCGGTGCGCGCGTGAACACCAGCACCGGTACGACGTCGGGGAGCGCCGTTGCCACCGCTCAGCCGCGATTGTAGAGACGCGCCAGTCGATGCGGGTCGGCGCCCAGGGCAAAGGCGAGGCGCAACCGCCACATGAGCACCACGGTGCGAACGATCCCGTTTCGCCGCCAGCGCCGAGCCGACGTAACGACCCTCTCGCGCAGACAGGTCGGTCGCGCAACCGCCTTGAGGCGGCGACAGATTGCCACGTCTTCCATCAACGGAATGTTCGGATAGCCGCCGACGCGGCGAAAAACCGCGCGCGAGACGAAAATTGCCTGATCGCCAGTCGCGATACCCGTCGCCCGCGAGCGCACGTTCATGAACGTCTCGATGACCCGAAAAGGCCACTCGTGAGCCCGAAGGCGCACGTCGAATCGGCCCCAGCAGCTAATCGTGAGCGCGTTGGCGATGGCTTCGGCGGCGTTCGCGGGCAGCACGCTGTCGGCGTGCAGAAACACCAGCACATCGCCGGCCGCGGCGGCGGCCCCCGCGGTCATCTGCCGCGCGCGGCCGCGTCCGGTCGTCAAGACACGGTCCGCCAGCGGCCGCGCACGGGTTGTCGTATCGTCGCGGCTGCCGCCGTCGACGACCACGACCTCGTGACCCGCTCGGCGAAGGCTCGCCAGCCCGGGCAGGGTGGCGGCGAGGCTCTCGGATTCGTCGATCGCCGGGATGATGATGGACAGGCGCGGAACGTTTGCAGCCACGGTTGCGGCGACCGGTGCAATCAGGCGAGCGCGCCGCCGCAGCTGCTGCCCTGCCCGGCGGTGCAGGCGTAGCAGTGCGCCCGTACCGAGATCGCGCGGCCTTCGACGTCTACATCCATGAGTTCGGAAAGATGCACCCGCGGCGATCCGTTGACGCGCATGGGTAATCCGAGCATCTGATTGAAGTCGCAGTCGAAAACGTAACCTTGCCAGTCGATGCTCAGCAGGCTACGGCACATGACGCTGTCGAGGTTGCCGTCGTGGTGCGCGTCGCGCAGCAGCGTGAGATACGCGTCCATCTCGCCCTTCGATATGAGCGTGCTGCCGAAGCGGCCGACGGGCATGTTGGCCAGCACGTAGAGCTGATTGAACGAAACGCCGTAACGCTCCATGAGAACCTTCTTGTAGTCGGATTCGAGGCTCTGCTGGGACGGTGGCAGGGTCGGGCCCTGGGGGTTGTAGACCAGATCCAGCGTGAGCTCGGAACCGGCCACACCGTATCCCAACGCATTCAGCCTGCGCAGACCGCGTATGCTTGAATCGAACACGCCCTTGCCGCGCTGCGCGTTGACATTCTCCTCCAGGTAGCAGGGCAGCGAGGCGACGATCGCCACCCGGTTGCCAGCGAGGAAATCGGCGAGATCTTCCTGGCCGGGCTCCTCGAGTATGGTGAGATTGCAGCGATCGATGACCTGCAGATCCCGCTTTCTCGCCTCGCGCACCAGAAAGCGGAACTGGCGATTGAGCTCCGGCGCGCCCCCCGTGATATCCAGGGTGGACACCCCGGAGACATCCAGGTAGCGCACGATCAGCGCCGCGACGTCGCCCTGCATGTCCTCGGTGCGCTTCGGACCGGCATTCACGTGACAGTGCACACAGCTCTGGTTGCAGCGGTAGCCGACATTCACCTGAAGCGTGTCCAGACGGCCGCGACGAATCGGTGGAAAGTCGGTATTGACCAGCAACGGCAGCGAATCGCGCATGGATATCTCCCTGATTGAGCCGCGGGCAATGCTACTCGCGGTTGTAGACTGCCATCAACGCCGATAGTTGCTCCCGGCTCGCGGGCCATGCCGCCGGATGACAGCGTCCCGGGCAGGCGCTACACTCCGCCCGTCCAACATTCGGGGCCGTAGCTCAGTTGGGAGAGCGTCGCGTTCGCAATGCGAAGGTCGGGAGTTCGATTCTCCTCGGCTCCACCAGACAGTCTAAGAGTAAGGACCGGGCATTGTGTCCGTTTTTTCTCACTTTTCGCCTCTACGGCGATTAGCGCCCCGTTGCAGCCGGCGCCTTTCGGAGTCTCGCTCCGACGCGCACCAGGTGCGCTTTTCGCCAACCGGTTCGCCCCGGTAGCTCAGTCGGATAGAGCATCCGCCTCCTAAGCGGAAGGTCCCACGTTCGAGTCGTGGTCGGGGCGCCACCTCGCGGCCCTGCCCCGTTCCGTGTGTCGGATTTTCTGACACGTTTCGTCCACGGGGATTGCCGCCCCAAGCGCCTGGCTGGACGACATTTTTTCACCAGTACGCGGGACACGCCTGTCGGAATTCTTTACACGGCTGCCGATTGGAATCACCGCACATCCCCTAAGTCGCTGTTTCGATGCAGCCAATTGCCGGTGGCACGGTCCATGCTTCGCTATCCTTCGTGGCAGGAGAGCATATGTCCACCATGCCAGCAAAGCCCGGTGACGTCGGGCCGATACTGCCGGCGATTGCGGGGATGTTCGTCGTGTCCGTGCTGGATGTCGTCGGCATCGTCTCCACCGGCTCGACGCTCGGTCTGGCCGTCAACTACGGCCTGTTCGGTGCCTGTGGCGGAATGCTGATATACGCACTCGCCCGATGGTTGCGGCGCCGGAACGGGATCCGCTCGGGGCCGACCGTGTCGTTACCGTATAATCCGCGGCGACATGACCGATGACGGCAGATACTCAAGCCAGCGCGGCGATCGCCTGCGCGGCTGGCTCCAGCACCTGGTCCCGCAACGGCTTGTTACGTCACTCTTAGGGCGCGCCACCCGGGTGCGCTTCGGACCCTGGAAGAACTGGCAGATCCGCTGGTTCATCCGGCGCTATGGCGTCGACATGTCCGAGGCGCTCGAGCCCGAGCCGCGCGCCTACGTGGATTTCAACACTTTCTTCACCCGCGCCCTGCGCCCCGGTTGCCGGCCCCGCGAATCCGACGGGGACGCCATCCTGTCCCCCGCCGACGGACGCATCAGTGAGATCGGTGACATCCGTGCCGGTCGTCTCCTGCAGGCAAAGGGGCGGCGCTACTCGCTCGACGCGTTGCTCGGCGGCAACGCCGCGCGCGCCGCGCCGTTCCAAGGCGGTCGCTTCGCCACCGTTTACCTCTCTCCCCGGGACTACCACCGAGTTCACATGCCGCTCGCCGGCGATCTGCGCGAGATGATCTACGTTTCCGGTCGCATGTTCAGCGTCAACTTTGCAACCGCGCGCACCGTCAGCAACCTGTTTGCACGCAACGAACGTCTGATCTGCCTGTTCGACACGCACATCGGGCCCATGGCGCTGATTCTGGTCGGGGCGATGATCGTCGCCGGCATGGAGACCGTGTGGTCCGGCCCGGTGACACCACCGCACGGCGAGTCGATGCAATCCTGGAGCTACGACGCCGGCTCGGACGGGGTCCGGCTCGCCGCCGGTGAGGAGATGGGTCGATTCAATATCGGCTCGACGGTCATCGTGCTGCTACCCGTCGGACAGATGCAATGGCGCGCCGATCTCGAGGCGGGCAGCGCCGTTCGGATCGGTGAGGCGCTCGGGCGCGTGCTGAGCGCGCGCGACTCCGAAACGGTCGAATCAGCCGCCGAGGGCTGAAACACACAGGGCGAGCAATCCGCCCGGATAGATACCGAGTGCCAGAATCGCGAGCGCATTGGCGCTCACCATCATGCGCATCTCCGAGCCGACAACCACGGGCGCCGGCTGCTCGGCCTTCTCGAAATACATCATGCGTATGACGCGCAGGTAGTAGAACAATCCGATGATCGAGAAAGCCACCGCCACCACCGCAAGCCAGGTCATGTCGGCTGCAATCACCTCGCGCAGCACCGACCACTTGGCCCAGAATCCCAAAAACGGCGGCACGCCGGCCATGGAAAGCATCAGGATGAGCATCAGGAAGGCATACCAGGGATTGCGATCGTTGAGCCCCTTGAAGTCCTCGATGCGGTCGGCCTCGAATCCGGCATGCCCGAGAAGCACGACCATGGCGAACCCTCCCATGCTCATGAACGCGTAGACGATGATGTAGAACATCGCCGCGGAGTAGCCGGCGGCCGAGCCGGCGATGATGCCGAGAAACAGAAACCCGACATGCGCGATGGTCGAGTAGGCCAGCATGCGCTTGAGATTGGCCTGTGCGATGGCGATGATGTTGCCAACGCCCATGGACAGAACCGACAGGATCACGAGCATCCCCGTCCAGTCCCCGTGCATCCCGGGCAGCCCGTCCACCAGCAGGCGCATGAGCATTCCGAATGCGGCGATCTTGGGCGCGCTGGCGATGAACAGGGTCACCGACGTCGGCGCGCCCTCGTACACATCCGGCACCCACATGTGGAAGGGCACCGCGCCGAGCTTGAATGCGATGCCGACGACGACGAACACGAGCCCGAGAACCAGAACCAGATTGCGCCCGTCGAGTTCCGCCACATGTGCGCGAATCGCGCTCAAATCCAGCGTCGCGGTGGTCCCGTAGATCAACGACATGCCGTAGAGCAACATGCCCGATGCCAAGGCGCCCAGCACGAAGTACTTCATTGCCGCTTCCGATGCGGTGATGGATTCGCGATTCATGGCCACCATGGCATAGAGCGAGAGCGATAATAGCTCGAGCCCCAGATAAACCGTCAACAGGCTGCCGGCCGACACCAGCACCATCATCCCGAGGACCGCAAACAGTCCGAGAACGAAATACTCGCCCCGGAATAGTTCCCTTACCTGCAGATAGACCTTCGAGTAGAAAAAGACGAAATAGGTCGCCAGCAGAATGAACACCTTCAGCACCGCGCTCATGGCGTCGCTCACGAACGAACCGTTGAAAGTGACCTGAGGCGTCTCTGGGAAGAGTACCAGACACAGAATCGCAGTAATGACGAGCGACGTTTGAGCCAGATGATACGTAAACAGACGGAATCGTTCGGGAAAATACACGTCGGCAACCAGCACCGTGCAGGTTGCCGCGAGCAGAAAGATCTCGGGCGTTGCGGGAGTCAGATCGGGCGCAATGAAGCTCATAGCTTGGTCGTCGTCATCTGTTCGATGAGATGCTCCACCGTGGGTCCCATGACTTCCAGAAGCGGTGCCGGCCAGATGCCGAGAGCGAGGACGGCAACAGCCAGGGACGCGAGAATGAACGTTTCGCGCACGCCGATGTCGTCGAGGGCCGCAACCTGATCGTTGGCGATGGAACCATAGATCACGCGCTTGTACATCCACAGGGAGTAAGCAGCGCCGAGCACCAGCGTCGTGGCGGCCAGAAACGCGATCCAGAAGCTGGTCTTGAAGCTGCTCAGGATCACCATGAATTCACCGACGAATCCCGAGGTGCCCGGGAGTCCGGAGTTCGCGAGCGCGAAAAGCATCATGAACGCGGCGAACACCGGCATGCGGTTCACCACTCCACCATAGTCGGCGATCATTCGGCTGTGCATGCGATCGTACATCACGCCCACGCAGAGGAAGAGCGCACCCGAGATAAACCCATGGGACACGAGCTGAACAATACCGCCCTCGACACCGAGAATAGCACCGTCGATATCACCCGCCATCATGATGCGAAAAGCGATGAAGAACCCGAGAGTCGCAAATCCCATGTGGGCGATGGACGAATAAGCGATGAGCTTTTTCATGTCCGGCTGCACGAGCGCCACGAACCCGATGTAGACGATGGCTATCAGGGACAACGTGATCATCAGCCAGTCGAGCGCATGACTCGCATCGGGCGTAATCGGCAGGCTGAAACGCAGGAATCCGTATGCGCCGAGCTTCAGCATGATCGCGGCCAGGATGACCGAGCCGCCCGTCGGCGCCTCCACGTGAGCATCGGGCAGCCACGTGTGGACGGGCCACATCGGCACTTTCACCGCAAACGCGGCCAGAAATGCGAAAAAGATAAGGATCTGAGCCTGGAGGCCAATCTGCACGTCATGCATGGCGGGAATGGAAAACGACCCTGCCTGCGTGTAGAGGTAGATCAACGCCACCAGCATGAACACCGAGCCGAAGAACGTATACAGGAAAAACTTGACCGTCGCATAGATACGTTGAGGACCGCCCCAGACGCCGATAATCAGAAACATCGGGATCAGCAGGGCTTCCCAGAACACGTAGAAGAGCATCGCATCGAGCGATGAAAACGCGCCGATCATCAAGCCTTCGAGAAACAGGAACGATGCCATGTACTGAGCCGGCTTGTAAGTGATGATCTCCCAGCCGGCCAGAATCACCAGCACGGTGGTGAACGTAGTCAACAGAATCAACGGCATGGAAATTCCGTCGATACCGAGGTGATAATAGATGCCGAAAGTCTCGATCCACAGGCTTCTCTCCTGAAACTGCATCTCGTGAGTTCCGACGTCGAACTGGCCCCACAGGGGAAGCGAGAGGAGAAACGTCGCAAGCGACACCAGCAACGCGATGGTACGCACGGCCGGCGCATTGCGCGCACCGCTTGCAAGCAGGACCCAGACGCCTCCCAGTATGGGGGTCCACACCACGAGACTGAGATAGGGCAGGTTCTCCATCGCTGCGTGTTGGCTTTTCCGTCAGGTGTAGAAGTAAAGTCCGAGCGACATGAGCACCAGCAACCCGATGATCATGGCAAAGGCGTAGTCGTAGAGAAAACCGCTCTGCACCCGTCGCGCGACGCTCGAGAACCAGCCGATTGCCCGCGCCGACCCGTTAACCATCAGCCCGTCGATGAGGCCTTGGTCGCCGATTCGCCACAGCAGCCCACCGATCCCGCGGGCGCCGCCTGCGAACAGAAACTGGTAGAGCTCGTCGAATCCGTACTTTCGAATCAGAATATCGTAGAGCACACGGGCGTAGCTGCTGAGCTTGTCGGGCAGATCGGGCCTCTTGACGTACATGACCCAGGTGATCACGAATCCCGTCACCACCAGGATGAACGGCCAGTGTAAAAAGCCCTCCAGCGCAAACCGGGCCGGGCCGGGGTAGGTCTTGGCCATCTCGCCGAGCACGTCGTGATCGGGATCGACGAATATCGCCGATCCGAAGTAACCGCCAAAAAGCACCGGCACGACGAAGTACCAGCCGATGATCGCCGACGGAATTGCGAGCACCATCAATGGCACGGTGACCACCGCCGGTGTCTCGTGGGCGTGCTCGCGCGTGTGCTCATCCATGCGCGTGGTACCGTGAAAGACCATGAACAGCAAGCGGAAACTGTAGAGCGATGTGATGAGAACGCTGCCGAGCACCATCAGGTAAACGATGCCGGCGCCGGGCAATACGGAGTGATGGGTGGCATCGATGATCGCATCCTTTGAGAAGAATCCCGAGAAACCCGGGAATCCAACCAGTGCGAGCGTACCGATAAGCGACGTGAACCAGGTGATGGGCATGTATCTCCACAGGCCACCCATCTTGCGCATGTCTTGCTCGTGATGCAGGGCGATGATCACCGATCCCGCCGCCAGGAAC
>JBFICP010000106.1:0-10476 GCA_041581935.1 Gammaproteobacteria bacterium
CTTCGGGCGGGTTTATCTAGTCGGGGTCACCAATACACTGACAGTGTCTCTGCTGGCCATCGTGCTGACGACGATTCTGGGATTCATCGTCGGTGTCCTGCGACTTTCCCACAATTGGCTGATATCCACCATGGCCGCCTGGTTTGTGGAGATCTTCCGAAATACCCCCCTGCTGCTGCAGATCTTGTTCTGGTATACGGCCGTGTTCAGCGTCCTGCCGAGGCCCAAGAACAGTATCGACATCGGCGGCATGGGCCTGTTCGAGCTCAACAACCGCGGATTGTATTTTCCCCAGCCGCAGCCGGGCGACCTATTCTGGCTCACCATGCTTGCCATCTTGGTGGCGATCGCCGCGGTCTACTTTCTGGCTATCTGGGCCAAGCGTCGGCAACTCGCCACCGGTGAGCGTTTCCCCGTTTTCTGGACTTCTATGGTTGTCCTCTTCGGCTTGCCCATCGTGGTGTTCCTGGCAACCGGGTCGCCGCTGACATGGAGCATCCCGGAGCTCAAGGGATTCAATTTCCAGGGTGGTACCTCGCTGCCGCCGGCATTCCTGGCCTTGTTCCTCGCGCTCGTCATCTATCACGCTGCCTATATCGCCGAGAACGTGCGCGCCGGCATTCTCTCGGTGAGTCACGGACAGACGGAGGCTTCCAGCTCTCTGGGGCTGAAGCCCAGCTGGACGCTGCGCCTGATCGTCCTTCCGCAGGCTTTGCGCGCCGTCATGCCGCCGTTGATCAGCACCTGGATGACGGTGGTGAAGAATTCGTCTCTCGCCGTCGCCATCGGCTTTCCGGACCTGGTATCGGTGTTCATGCAGACTTCGATAAATATAGGGGGCCACGCCATCGAAATTGTGTTCATGGTGATGGTTTTCTACAGCGTCGTTAGTCTGACGATCTCCGCCGCGCTCAATTATTACAATGAGCGCGTACAGCTCAAGGAGCGTTGACCATGGCCAGCGTCGAATCATCGTCCGGCGACGTCATCGTCTTCACCCCGAAGGCGAGCAAGCCACCGCCACCGACGACGGTCGGGGTACTCGGTTGGTTGCGCGAGAACCTGTTCTACTCCTGGTTCAGCACCATCGTGACGTTTGCCGCGCTCTACGTGATTTTCATTACCTTCGCGGCCCTGTATCAGTGGGGCATCGCCGATGCGGTCTGGGAGGCCGAGTCGCGGCGTCAGTGTCTCGATACGAGCCCCGATGGCGCCTGCTGGGCCGGCATCATCACGTGGATGAACGGCATCATCTACGGGCGCTATCCCGTCGGTGAGCAGTGGCGAATCGACCTCGGTTTCATACTGCTGATTCTATGGATGGCGCCGTTCTGGTTTCCGCGCCTCAAGGGCAAGATCGGCATCGGTGTCTGCATCGTCGCCACCTATCCTTTCCTCGCCGGTTATCTGTTTGCGGGCGGCGAGCGTGGCTGGTTTATGCAGTTCACGGTAATGCTCGCCGTGACGGCGTTCATCAACAGCTGGCTGCACGTTGTGTTGGCCCTCGCAACTGGGCGAACGCTGGGTGAGTGGGTCGTGAGTCTGACGGGTTTCGCCGGCAAGCACGAGCGCATGCACAAGTATCCGATCTTCGGATTCACAGCGATTGTTTACGCCATTGTGTATTTCTTTCTCCATGATTGGAGTGTCGTATCGGTAGAAACCAATCTCTGGGGCGGACTCTTTCTGACCCTGTTGATCGCCGGCGTCGCTATCGTCACCGCGCTGCCCGGCGGGATCACTCTGGCGCTCGCGCGGCGATCGCACATGCCGGTGATTCGGGTATTCGCCATTGCCTTCATCGAGCTGTTCCGGTCCGTGCCGCTGATTACGGTGCTGTTCATGGCGGTGACCATGATGCCGCTCTTTCTGCCGCCGGACTTTCAGTTGAACAAGCTCGTTCAGGCGATCATCGGTGTTTGCCTGTTCGCCGCCGCCTACATGGCGGAGGTCGTTCGCGGCGGGCTGCAGGCCGTTCCCAACGGGCAGTACGAAGCCGCCAAGGCGATGGGACTCACCTACTGGAAGAGCATGAACCTCATCATCCTGCCGCAGGCGTTGAAGCTCATGATTCCGAACATCGTCAGCAATTTCATCGGCCTGCTGAAGGACACGACCCTGGTCTCCATCATCGGGCTCTATGACATGCTGCTGATGCTCAAGGCGGCCGGGCAGAACCCCATCTGGATCGGGTTGCACACCGAGCCGTTGATGTTCGGCGCAATGGTTTACTTCGTTCTCTGCTTCGCGATGTCGCAGTACAGCCAGTCTCTGGAGAGGAAGCTGAAGACGACGCGTTGATTCATTCATCTTGTTTATGAGCGAGCACGTTCGCTCCCACCGGAGGCAGGTCCCAGGGGCGAGAGGTTTATGAGCGAAGAAGCGACAGTCACCTCGGAAGAGCACATTGCATCGGCGATCTCCGACGAGGTCGTCATCACGTTCGAAGACGTCAACAAGTGGTACGGTGAGTTCCACGTGCTGAAAGACATCAATCTGTCGGTGCAAAAAGGCGAGCGTATCGTCATCTGCGGCCCTTCCGGATCGGGAAAGTCAACGCTGATCCGCTGCATCAATCGACTGGAGCCTCACCAGGACGGACATATCACCGTCAACGGCGTGAGTCTCGACGGCAGCGTCAAGAACATCGATGCCATCCGCAGCGATGTCGGCATGGTGTTTCAGAGCTTCAATCTGTTTCCCCACCTGACGGTGGTGGAGAACTGCACGCTCGCGCCCATGTGGGTCAAGAAAATGCCCCTGGCGGAGGCGGAAAAGGTCGCCATGAAGTATCTCGAGCGCGTCAAGATCCCCGAGCAGGCCGAGAAGTACCCCGGCCAGCTCTCGGGTGGCCAGCAGCAACGCGTGGCCATTGCGCGCTCACTGTGCATGAGCCCTTCCATCATGCTCTTCGACGAGCCGACGTCGGCGCTCGACCCGGAGATGATTTCCGAGGTGCTGGATGTGATGGTGGAGCTCGCCGAGAGCGGCATGACGATGTTGTGTGTGACCCACGAGATGGCCTTCGCGAAAAAGGTCGCCGACCGGGTTATCTTCATGGACTTTGGCGAAATCGTCGAGGAGAATGCTCCGCAAGAGTTCTTCGAGAACGCCAAGGTCGATCGCACACAGCTGTTCCTGAGTCAAATTCTCGCTCACTGACATTCGGAAAGGCGCGGGCAGCACATCGATCGGGCGCGTGGCGTTACGTTGCCCGCGGCGCGATGTGCTCCGTCAGTCGGCTATCTGGATTTCATGATTGGAGGCGCCCGCGACCGCGGGCCGGATTCCGACTCCGTGTTGCAGCCGGTCGTGATTCGACAATCGCTGGAGTGGTCATGATGGGGCCCGCGTATGTGTCGATCTTCCTCACATGCATGTTGATGCTGGCCGTCGAGGCGTTCGCCCAGGACCAACCGCCTCCGGTGCGGCGCATGGGTGCTTATCAGTGCCTCGATTGCCTGACTGGAGGCTTCATGACGGGCATACGGCAAGGCGGCTACGGTCGCGTCCTTCGGGAGTTTCCACCTCACCGACGATTGTGCGTCGCCAGCTATCAGGAGATCGATGGTGAGCAGTACGTGTTCTTCCAGCTCGAGTCGATGTCGGCCAAAACCGATGGCGCCTGGACTATTCGAAGAGAACGTGCGACCTCCGGCGTGAATCCGAGTGGTGAGCGTTATGCGCGCATCACGCTCGACGATGGTGGTTGGCCCGACGGCGGAGAATGGGGCGTCAAATCGAACTCCTGGAATGCCGAATGCCACGACGCGAATGCGCAATGATCGTGGAGCCGGTGGTGTCACGATGGATTATCGAACCGCCGGAAAAGTCGATATCCCAATGCTCGCCGAGCTCAATCGGCAGCTGATCCGCGACGAAGGTCACGCCAATCCGATGTCCGTCACCGAGCTCGAGGAACGTATGCGCGCGTGGCTGGTACGCGCTTACACGGCCGTCGTGTTTCTGAGCGAGGATAAGGTCGTCGGCTACGCGCTCTACCGAGCGAACGATACGGGGATGTTTCTACGCCAGTTCTTCATCTGCCGCGGTGAGCGACGAAAGGGCTACGGGCGGGCGGCGGTGGAACTTTTGTTCGAGCATGTCTGGCCCGCCGGGACGACGGTGACCCTGGAAGCACTTTGCACGAACCGCGCCGCGGTCGATTTCTGGCGTGCAGTCGGGTTCGAGGATTACGCCCTCACGCTTCGGCGCCGAGGTCAGACTCGCCGTCGGCCGGAGCGGTAATGCCGGTTCCCAAGGCCGATCTGGTGATGCGCGGCGGACCCATATTTCGTTCGCTCGACACGGACGTGGTCGACGCCCTGGCTGTCCAGGACGGTCGGGTGCTCGCGGGCGGCAGCAGCGAAGACATGCGGCCGCTCGTCGGTCCGAATACCCGCGTGGTGGAGCTTCGCGGCCGTTCGGCGGTGCCGGGCTTCAACGATGCCCATCAGCATCTGCTGTCCCTCGGACGCTCCATGATGCAGATCAACTTGAGACCCGGTGTCGTCAACACCCTCGACGAGCTCCTGGCGGCTGTGAGGGCCAGTGCCGAGGCCACGTCGGCGGACGGCTGGGTATTCGGTGGTCGATACGATCACTATCGTCTCGACGTCAAACGCCACCCGTTGCGCGAGGAGCTCGATCGGGTGGCGCCGGACATTCCGGTGTTCATCAAGCGCACCTGTGGACACATGGGGGTTGCCAACTCGCGAGCGCTGTCACTCGCGGGCATCGACGATACGACACCCGACCCGCCGGGCGGGCACATCGAGAAACATCGGGGTCGGCCGACGGGGCTGCTCCAGGAGCGCGCCCAGGAGATGATGCTGCGGGTCATTCCCGCGGCATCCTCGGATACGCTGGTGGAGGCCATCGAGATTGCCGGGCGTCACATGTTATCGCGGGGCGTTACCAGCGTGATGGACGCCGCGGTCGGAGGCGTGCAGGGCTTCGACGACTATCTGGCCTACCAGCGGGCCTACCAGGAAGGACGGCTCCCGCTTCGCGCGTATCTGGCCATCTACGGCGGTCCTAACGGCATCATGGAGCAATGCATCGACAGCGGTGTGCGCACCGGCGCCGGGGACGAACGCTTGAAAATCGGGCCGGCCAAGATCTTCACCGATGGTTCCGCCGGCGGGCGAACCGCGGCCATGCGCGCGCCCTATGTGGGAGATACCACTGACCGGGGCATCCTGCTTTACACCGACGACGAGGTCGACGAGCTGGTGACCCGCTATCATCGGGCGGGTTTCCAGATCGCCACGCACGCCATCGGCGATGCCGCCATCGACCAGGCCCTCGCGGCCTACGAACGCGTGCTCGATGCGCTACCGGCTTCGGACCGCCGGCACCGCATCGAGCATTGCGGCTACATCGTTCCGGAGCACGTCGAAATCATGGCGAGGCGCGGTATTTTTCCGGCGCCGCAACCGGTCTTCATCTACGATTTTGGCGATTTGTACCTGGAGGTTCTCGGTGAAGAGCGAGCCGCCGGCTGTTATCCCATGCGCACCTGGATGAGAAACGCGCTGTATCCCGCCGCGAGCTCCGATGCGCCCGTCTGCGGCACCAATGTCATGACGAATCTCTACAGCATGTTGACGCGCAAAACCGCGAACGGGGAGATTCTGGGTGAGAGCGAATGCCTCACGCTCGCCGAAGCCCTGTCGGCGAGCTCTTACAACGGCGCCTATCTTTCATTCAGCGAGTCGGTCAAGGGCACGCTGCTTCCGGGGCAGCTGGCCGACATCGCCGTGACCAGTGAAAACCTGTTCGAGGCGGCCCCGGAGCGCATTCTCGAGTCGGCCATCGACCTGACCATCCTCGAAGGCGACATCGTCTACGATCGCCTGCAGGAGCACGACGCATCATGAAATTTGCATCGATAGTCAATCGCCTGGACACTGCCGCGGCGTACGCATGGGCGATCCACGACAAAGCGCGCAAACGACGCGAAGCCGGCGAAGACATCATTCTTCTGAGCGTCGGAGATCCCGATTTCGGAACGCCGCCCGCGATCACTGAGGCAGCCGTGAGAAGTCTCAGGGCCGGACGCACCCGCTATGGTGGCTTTGCCGGCGGTCAGGAATTTCGCCAGGCCGTTGCCGACCAGCATGCCTCCCAGACCGGGCAGGGCATTTCACCGGATCAGGTCGTGATTTGTCCCGGCGCCCAGAACGGCCTGTATGCAACGACGCTGTGTCTCGTCGAGTCTGGCGACGAGGTGCTCGTCCCCGAGCCGCGATACGTCACCTACGAAAGCGTCGTCGACGCTTCCGGCGCGACGCGCATCGACGTTCCGCTCGATGTCGAACGGGCGTTCCATCTTGATCCCGACAAGGTCGCGGCGGCGGTGACCGATCGCACGCGCATGATTCTGCTCAATACGCCGCACAATCCGACGGGCATGGTCATGACTCGGGACGAGCTCGAGGGCGTTGCCGAGGTCGCCCTGCGTCACGATTTGTGGGTGGTTTGCGACGAAGTCTACGCCGAGTTGACCTTCGACGTGCCGCACGTGAGCATTCGCAGCCTTCCGCAGATTGCCGATCGAAGCGTCTCGATCGGATCCCTGTCGAAGTCCCATGCCATGCAGGGCTGGCGGCTCGGCTGGGTGGTGGCACCTCCGGAGCTCGCGACGCATCTGGTCAACCTCGTGAAGCCGATGCATTACGGGCTGTCGCCTTTTCTTCAGGATGCCGCCGTGGTCGCACTCAGCGAGCGTCACCCGGAAACCGAGGCCATGAATCGCGCGTACCGCGAACGACGGGATCTGGTCTGCAGCCGCATCAACGCCATGCCCGGGCTTGCCTGCAGTTGGCCCGAAGGCTCGATGTTTTTGCTGGTCGACGTGCGCGGTACCGGTCTCGACGGCGAAAGCTTTGCCTGGGGACTTCTCGATCACGGCGGCGTCAGCCTGCTGCCGGGCACGGGCTTCGGCGCGAGCGTCACCGGTCACGTGCGCTTCAGCCTGACCTCGCCATTGGCTGTTCTCGAAGATGCCTGCGACCGTATCGAGCGCTACGCACGCACGCTCGGATCGCTCTCCGCGTCCGCTTGAACGTTGCCTCCCTGCCGCTGATTGGCAAAATACTTCGCGGCCCGGCTGCGGGAAACCGCGACTTCAGGCTGTTGGTCGCTGCAGCCACCGGCAACTACATGGGCTACGGCGGCGAGCAGGTCGTCATCGGCTTGCTGGTGTTTCGGATCACCGGCTCATCGGCCTGGGTCGGAGTGGCGCTCGCTCTGTATTTTCTGCCGCTCTTCATCTTCGGCATGGCGGCGGGTGCCATCGCCGACTGGATGGACCGCCGCAAATTGCTGCGCATCATCGAAGCGGTGATCGGCATCAACCTCGTCGTGTTCGCGGTGCTCGCCGCCCTCGAGGCCGTGGCGATCTGGCAGGTGCTGCTGATGACGTTCGTCTCCGGCAGCGCCCGCGCGGTGTACCTGCCCGTGCGCCAAAGCTACGCCTACGACATCGTCGGCGCCGAGCAGATAGTGGCGGGACTCGGCTTGCTGACAATCGGTATGCGGGCCGGGCAGCTGCTCGGTGCGCTCGTCGCCGGCAGCGTCATGCAGAGGCTCGGCACCGACGTCGCGCTGTTCGTGCTCGCGACGTTTCACGGGATCACGTTCCTGATCGTCAGCCGGCTGCGCTCGATCCCGACGGAAGCCCACACCAACCCGGTTCCCATACTCGAAAATCTTCGCGAGTATCTCCAGGAGATGCGGCACAATCGGACGCTGTCGATGCTGATCGCCGTCACGGCCTCGGTGGAGGTGCTCGGGTTCTCGTTCGCGACTATTCTGCCCGAGCTCGCCACCGAGCGCTTGGGTGTCGGCGCCGAGGGCCTCGGAATCATGCACGCCATCAGGGCCGCCGGCGGATTCGCCGCCGGTCTGGCCTTGGCGGGCGCCGTGAGCATTCGGCGTCGTGGCCTCGCCTATCTGGGGGTTATCTACGCTTTCGGCCTTGCATTGATCGCGCTGGCGGCATCGCCGAATTTCGCCACGATTCTCGTCGCCGTGCTCGCCGTCGCGGCGCTCGCCGCCGCCTCCGACGTGCTGACCCAGAGCATGATGCAGCTGAGCGTACCGGATCGCCTGCGCGGGCGCGCCATGGGCGCATGGGTTTTCGCCATCGGCTCGGCGCCACTGGGTCACCTGGAAATGGGCGCGCTCGCCGCCAGCGTCGGTGTCGGCACGGCCCTGGGACTGAACGGCGCGGCTTTGATTATCATCGGCATCCTGACCACCATCGTCGCGCCTCGTTTGCGCAACCTTTAGCAGCGAGCTCGCTCGCGAAGAGGCTACGCCATGCCTGAAAAACCGAACATCGGCTTCATCGGCCTCGGCCTGATGGGCCAGGCCTTTACCAAGCGCCTCACTTCCTGCGGCTATACCGTCACCGGCTTCGACATCGATGCCGCCAAGGTCGAGCTGGCCGCCCGGCACGGTGTTGTCGCCGCAACCTCATCGGCCGAGGTCACCGAAATGAGTGACATCGTGCTCGTGTGCGTCGTATCCACCGATGCCGTTCACGAGACGGTCTTCGGTCCTGACGGCGTGGTGGACTCGGCGAGCGCAGACAAGCTTCTGGTGGATCATTCGACCACCATCGTGGAGACCACCAAGGCGATGGCCGGGGCGCTCCGTGAGCGAACCGGCATGGGCTGGGTGGACGCCCCCGTCTCCGGCGGCCCGCCCGCGGCGCAGGCCGGCACCCTGGCCATCATGGCCGGTGGCAGCGAAACGGATATCGCACGGGTGGCTCCGCTCATGGACGATCTCGCCGAAACCTTCACGCACCTGGGTGATGTCGGCGCTGGACAGGTGACCAAGATGGTCAATCAGATCCTGGTGTTGAACAACTACTGCGTGCTGGCCGAGGCCCTGGCGCTCGCCGAAGCCGCCGGCATCGACGCGGCAAAAATCCCCGAAGCGCTCGGTGCGGGTCACGCCGGCAGCAATCTGCTCAAGGCCGCGTTCCCCCGCATGATCGCGCGGGACTTCGAGCCCGCCGGCTACGCGCGCCAGATTCTCAAGGATCTCGACATGGTTCACGATATCGCCAAATCGTTGAAAGTCCCGACACCCATGTCGAGCCAGGCGGCGACGCTGTTTCGAATTCTCGTCGGCAAGGGTCACGCGGAGAAGGACGGCATCGCCGTGCTCAAGCTCTTTGATCAGAACGATAGCGTTTGACCGCGCCTCACGGTAACGACGGTGAGTGAGAAACAAGCACGCAAGGACTGGGTCGGAGGCGTGCGAAGCTATGCCATCGCGTGGGGAATGCCGACCGTGGCAATTGTCGCCGGGGTGTTCGCCACACCGTTTGTGCGGACAATCGTCTGGTCGACGGCCCTGATCTGGATGGGCACCGCGTGCATGGTGAACGCGCTTCGCTGCGGCCGACTACATTGCTACCTCACCGGCCCGTTCTTTTTACTGATGGCAGTCGCGACGGCGCTTCACGGGTTCGAAATCCTGTGGCTGGGTCCGAACGGGTGGCTGTGGCTGGGACTCACGCTGATAATTGTCGGCGGTGGCATCCTGTGGTATCTGCCCGAGCGGTTATGGGGAAAGTACGCGCGCTAGCGGCCGGTGGATCGATCGGCGACCCAATCGGTCAGCCGAGCAATCCGCTCCGGCCGATACCGTCGAAAATGAATTGAACCGCAAGCGCCGAGAGCAGCACGCCGAGCACCCGGCTGATGACATGCAGGCCGGTGACGCCCAGGAGCTTGTGAATGTAGGTCGCTCCCAGCAACGCGATGAGTGTCAGGATCAGAACCGCGACGAGGCAGGCGACGACGACTGCCTGGGCCTTCCAATCTCCCTCGGCATTCGCCATCAGGAGAATCGCGGCGCCCATGGCGCCCGGTCCGGCGATCAGCGGCGTCGCCAGGGGAAACACCGAAATGTCCTGCTTCTGGGACGCTTCCTCGGTCTCCTCGTCGGTCGTCGAGATGCCTCCCGACGATCGGGCGAATACCATGTCGATGCCGATAAGCAACAGCAGAATGCCGCCGGCGGTTCGCAGCGCCGCGAGCGAGATCCCGAGGGCCGACAGCAGCTGCTCACCGAACAGGGCGAAAACCAGCAGGATGCCGCTGGCGACGAGGGATCCGCGGATCGCCATCGAGCGCTTGTGCGCCGTCGTGCTTCCTGCCGTCAGCGCGGCGAACATGGCGGCGGCATCGATCGGGCCGATGGTGGCAAAGAAGGTCGTGCTCGCGACGACCGCGGTTTCGAACATATGCGCCTCTGAAAAGACCCCCGCCGAGATATTTCGCCGCCGATCAGAACTGCTTCAGGTTGGTCTCTCGAATGATCAGCGGCCGATAGCCGAACAGCGCGTTCAAGTGGTGTAGATAAACATGCTGGCCGTGATTGCGCCACAGTATGTCGACACGGTCGTTCACGCTGCGGTAGTGCTCGAGCACGGCCTGCGTGGAAAGCTCC
>JBFICP010000107.1:0-10395 GCA_041581935.1 Gammaproteobacteria bacterium
GAAGGTCGTGGCCCCGGATCTCTACGTCGCCGTGGGGATCTCTGGCGCCATACAGCATCTCGCCGGCATGAAGGAAAGCAAAGTCATCGTCGCCATCAACAAGGACGAAGAAGCGCCGATTTTTCAGGTCGCCGACTACGGACTGGTTGCCGACCTGTTCAAGGCCCTGCCCGAGCTCGAAGCGGAATTGAATAAAGAGGGTTAGTCCCTTTTCCTGTAGGAGCGAGCTTGCTGCTACAGGCAACCGTTTTCAGGGGATCGCACACCTTGAGCACCAAGCCGCTATCAGGCATTCGCGTTCTCGATCTGACCAGGCTTCTTCCCGGACCCATGTGCAGCCTGCACCTGGCCGACATGGGTGCCGACGTCGTCAAGATTGAAGATCCGGGTCCGGGCGATTACTCGCGCCACCGGCGGGCCGACTCGCGCGCCGGTCTAGCCCCCGTATTCGATCAGATCAATCGCAACAAGCGCAGCCTCAAGCTGGATCTCAAGCAGCCCGAAGGCGTGCGCACGTTCATGGACCTGGCAGCGCAATCCCATGTGATCATGGAAGGCTTCCGCCCCGGCGTCGTGGCTCGACTGGGAATCGACTTCCAACGGGTGCGCGATCGCAATCCCGCGATCGTCTTCTGCTCCATCTCGGGCTACGGTCAGGACGGCCCGTTGCGCGACGCCGCGGGGCACGATATCAACTATTGCGGTTATGCCGGGGTGTTGCACCAGTGCGGAGCACGCGACGGACCGCCGGCCGTGCCGAACTTTCAAATTGCCGATCTGCTCGGAGGCGCGCTCAGCGCGGTGATGGGAATTCTTGCGGCGCTCGTCGATGCCGGACGCAGCGGTAAGGGTCGTTACATCGACGTCGCGATGACCGATTGCACCCTGGCTCACAACGTGGTGCCGTTCGCGCGTGCCAGGGTCGAGGGCGATGCCCGACCGCGCGGCCGGGACGCGCTGAGCGGGGGCCTGCCCTGCTACGGCGTGTACGAGACCGCCGACGGCGGATACATGGCGCTCGGCGCCCTGGAAGCGAAGTTCTGGCGGGCATTCTGTGAGGCGGTCGAACGCCCCGATCTGGCCGAGCACCACATGGTGAGCGGCAGCCTCGCCGATCGAATTCGCGAGGAGGTCGCCGGAATTTTCAGGTCCGCGAGCCGAGATGAGTGGGTCGAGCGCCTGCGCGCGGCGGATTGCTGCGCCTCACCAGTGCTCTCGCCGGCCGAGGCTCGTCGCCAACCGCAGCTCGTCGAGCGGGGCCTGTTCGTCGGCGACGATCAGCTCGCCTTTCCCCTGCACATGAGTGATTTCGAGTTCAGCGTGGATCGCCCCGCGCCGGGGCATGGGCAGCACAGCCGCGAGATCTTGAGCGAGGTCGGTTACGACGACGAGCGCATCCGCGAGTTGCAGAAAAACGGCGTCATTTAGACGCGACTCCGGGCTCTCGCGTCGCTCAGCCCAACCTGCGGGCGGCCTGCAGGTTGCCCTGGGTGACCAGGCCGGGGTCCATGATCCAGCCCTCGACGGAATCGACCTCGGCGGGCATTCCGTAGTTATTATCGCGCTGGCTCCACGACCAGGCGGATTGAATCGCGCACAGCAGCGCATCGAGACGATCCGCGCTTGCGTCGGCGATGAACTCTCCACCGAGACCTTCGGGCAGATCCAGGACAAATCCGAAATCCTCGGCGAGACGCGGGCTTTCGAGAATTTTCAGCAGCTCGCGCCGTGCATGTTCGCGTTCCGGCGTCTGGTGCCGGCGATCGTCGCTCTTGTACTTCTCGCGGCCGATGTAGCGGCGTGCCACCAGTGCCGGATAGGCCTCCACCACGTAGCGATCCCTGTTCAACGGGCGACAGGGGATGATATTGACGCGGCTGCGCTCGAGCAGGGGCACGCCCCGGTAGAACATTTTCCCGACCGGCACACCGTAGAGCGTCATGGGACTCTGGGACCCGGCCAGAACGTCGGTTTGTCTCCGGTGGTGCTTGTCGCCCGGCGCCCGCCCGTCGCGATACTTGGTCAGCAGGCGCTCGAACTCGGCGAGGCTCATCCCTCCCACGAGCCGCGCTACGTCCTCCCAGCGCTCGGGCCAGTCGAGATCGCGCAGCAGCCGGCGCGGCTGTCCGAAAGGAAAATCCATGCCGGCCATCCATGGACCCGGACTACCGAGGAAATTCTCGAAGGTATCGAAACTCTCGAATTCGACCAGGCCTTCCACGTGCAGGACCCGTTCGAGCAATGTGCCAACCGCGCAGGTGATGGGCTTCTCGCGTCGCGGCGCGCTCGTAAAGTCGAGTCCGTGGATGCGCATACAGGTCAAAAATCGGGTGGCTGCGACTAAATTCTGCTCAGGCGCGCGAAGATTCAGGATTCACCTTCGCGCTTGACAACCAAATCAATGCGCTGACCACGTTCCGTTTGATGATCGCCTGGAGTGAACAGGAGGCGTACCTTGCGTGTCACGTTATTGACTCGCATGTCGAAAATCTTGTAGAGGTCGTCGTTATGCACGTGCAAAACGATACGATACCGCCCGTTTCGATCCGTTTTGACTTCACCGAGCGGCTCTCCGTCCTTGATCATGAGATGAACGGGGATCTCGGCCGCGGGCGAACCGTCTTCGTACTTGATCGCGCCCCAGACAGTGTACCGGTGATGGACCTGGTGTGTCGCATTCGCCGAGAATGCATTGAGCATGAGCAATGCGAATGCGATGACGGCCAATGCGCGCGCTGGGCGGGCTTTGAAAATCGAGCTCATCGTTAGCGTACCCATAGTGAGCGTATAACAACGATATTATGGTCGAAGCCGGCGGCCAGAAGTGTGACAAAGGTCCGGTGTTTCCGAATGCCTCGATGACCGAAATGCTCCGATTGCGCCACCGCCATCCCTGGGACGTCACTGCGAAGCAGGCCCGCGAGATTCAAGAGCGCCTCAGCCGACTGGTGGAGACCTCCGATCGGCTCGCAGACATCGCCACGGTGGCCGGCGTCGATGTGGGCTTCGACAAGAAAAACGGCCTTACGCGCGCGGCCGTCGTGGTCCTCGCGTTTCCCGGGCTCGAGCCCGTAGACCAGTCCCTGGTTACCCAGCCGACCCGATTTCCCTATGTGCCCGGGCTGCTGTCTTTCCGCGAGGCGCCGGCGATACTAACGGCGCTCGAGCGCCTCGGCCGGCTGCCGGACGTTCTCCTTTGCGATGGGCAGGGGCTGGCGCACCCGCGCCGATTCGGCATTGCCTGCCATCTGGGCGTTCTGACGGATCTTCCGAGCATCGGAGTCGCGAAGAAACGCCTCATCGGCAGCCACGCGGAACCGCCCGACTCGCGAGGAGACTGGGTGGCCCTGAAACACGGCGGCGAAACGCTCGCCGCGGTGCTGCGTACCCGCGTCGGCGTCAAGCCGGTCTTCGTTTCCAGTGGCCACCGCGTCAGCCTGACAACGGCCGTGAAATTGGTCATGGCGTGCACGACCCGTTACAGGTTGCCCGAGACCACGCGCCGGGCCGACCGGCTGGCGTCGGGTAAATAGCTGTCTGTGGGCGAGCCCGCCGCTACAGAAGGGCGAGCATGGCTTCCGCGCTGCTCTTTTCGAACTTCCCCGGCTCCTCGACGTGCAGGGCCTTGACCACGCCGTCGTCCACGAGCATCGCGTAGCGCTGCGAGCGAATGCCCATGCCCGCACCCGTGCGATCGAGCTCGAGGCCGATGGCCTGCGTGAAATTGGCGCTCCCATCGGCCACCATGCGGATTTCCTCGGCGTTCTGCTGCTTGCCCCAGGCGTCCATCACCCACGCGTCATTCACCGAGAGGCAGACGATTTCGTCCACACCCTTGGCCTTGATCTTGTCGGCGTGGGCGACGAATCCGGGCAGGTGTGACTTCGAGCAGGTGGGTGTGAAGGCACCGGGCAGCGCGAATAGCACCACCTTTTTGCCGCTGAACAGCTCTTCGCTGCTAAGCTCGACCGGCCCGTCGTCGCCCATTTCGTTCATTGCGACGTTGGGGATCCGATCACCGACGCTAATAGCCATTCTCAATCCTCCGTGGGATGAACCAATTTCCGAGCCTGTCGGTCTACTCCAGTTGAATACGTTGCGCAAGAGCCGGGGGCCGTGATCTCCGTCGTCATACCCGCCTACAACGAGGAGAAGGCGCTTCCGGATACGCTGGACCGCCTGTTCTCTCAGCGAGGTGAGTTCGAGGCGATCCTGGTCGACGGTGCGAGCACGGACGCCACCACCCGGGTTGCCCGCCGCTATCCCGCAGTTCGGATCCTGGATGCGCCGAGGGGGCGGGCATCACAGATGAATGCCGGCGCCACGGCAGCGCGCGGCGATTGGCTGCTGTTTCTGCATGCCGATACGCTGCTTCCGGACGACGCGATCACGAGCATTGCCGCACTGCCACGCACCGTCTCCGCGGGCGGATTCCGCCACCGCTTTTCCGGACGCGGGTTCGCGCTCCAGCTCATCTCTATGGCGGACAACATCCGTTGCGCCCGGTCGCGCATCATCTTCGGCGACCAGGCGATGTTCATCCGCCGCGCATTGTTCTTGCGTCTCGGTGGATTTCCCGAGGTCGAGCGAATGGAAGACGTGCGCTTCTGCGAGACCCTGGTCAAGCAGGTGAAGCCAGTAATTCTGGATAAATCGGTGGTCACGGATTCGCGCAAGTTCATTCAGCATGGCGTCTGGAGGAGCCTCGCGCGCGTGATGATAATCCTGGCCTGCGTAAGCCTCGGGCGACGGATTACCGGTGATCGCCTGCGATTTTTCGAGGATGTTCGTTAGGCAGGGCGGATTACGCCGTATAGCGGCCAAAACGCACCGCCGACTCGCCCTTGCGAAGTCGTCTCGACGGCATGATGAGCACACAATCATCGTAAGGCGTGCGTACCTCGGTTTCGCCATCCCAGCCGATCAGCGTGCCCTTCTTTTCAATCACCTCCATGCCGCAGAAGCTTTCGGTAAATCGGAATTCGTCGGTCTGTATGGTGATCGGTGCCGTTACCTCGATGATGTGCTGCTCCACGGGAGGCGTCGCCGTCAGGTGCTCCTCGACGAATGCCGGCCCCACGACCTCGTAGTGGGCAAGAAACCGCAGCGCAATGTCTTTCGCCACCGCCACGCTCTCGGGCTGCCAGTGTTGCCCACACTCCACCAGCAGAGCATTGCGCGGGCTCATTGAGTGACTGAATGCCTCGTAGTCGCGCATGCGGCGCCCGGCAGCGTGGCCTGCATCGCTGACCACGTGCTTCGGAGCTGCGATGTCGCGGGCAAGTCGCCGGCCCTTCTCCTGGGGGCCGCACATCATCAGCGGCACTGTCGAATGCTGCATGGAATGGATGTCCAACAGATAATCGACGTTGTCGATAATCGGTCGAACTTCCCTCGCCCGGCGCAGCTCGACACTGTCGCGATCGCCGTCGAGCACTTCTCGAGTCCAGAGCCTGTTGAAATCTTCGTCCACGTAGCGAGAAACGGTCGGGTTGGATTCATCGAAGGTATCGAAGGCCGCCACGTTCATGAACGCCAATGTCAGCGTTCCCGCGACCGGGCGCACCTCGTGACGCATGAGGTAATCGAGTGCGATGGCGCCGCAGAGCTCGTTGCCGTGAACGACCGCGCTCAGCATCACGTGAGGACCGGAACGGCGACTTTCGAGCGTCGTAACGTAGTCGACTCCGGTATTGCCCTTACGATAGGGCGAAATATCCGGCGCCTCGATCTTGACCGGGTAGTCCGTATCGGACATTGCAACAGAATTCCACTCTAAACGGATGCCCTAGCATATCCAGTGCCGTCTTTGCCTGCCAGATACCTGATGGATGGGCCGCGCGCTCGGTAGCAGCGAGCTTGCTCGCGAACGAGTCCTCAACCCGAGAAGCGAAGGGCTCGCGAGCAATTCCACTGCTATAGGGGCAGAGGAAAATCAGACGGTGCGGGGCTCCCCGCGATCCTTACCAAAATGTCATTAACAGGACACCGTGTCGTCATCGAGCCGGGCGTATTTTCAGGCTCGTACAGCCATTGCCGTCCCGGCCTGCCTTCGGGCGACCCGGCGGCATGATGGCTAGAGGTCTTTCGAAACACGTAAGGAGTCTCGCCACCATGAACGGAAAACGAAGTGAACGCGTCGGCAGGCGCGTAACCGGCAGGCAGACAGTGTTCGCCACCGCCGCGGTATCCGCGGCGGTAATTGCTGCCCTGCATTTCGGCGCACCGGCACAAAATGCCAATGCCGCCGTTTCCCCCGTCGACAAAAACATTCCGCCGGCATCGGTCCAGATCGCGCCGCCGAGCTTCGCGACGCTGATCGAGGCGGTGCAGCCGGCCGTGGTGAGTATCGCCAGCAGCCGGACAATGCCTGACGGGCCGATGAGCTTCGCGCCGGATTTCGACGTGCCCGACGGTTCCCCGCTGAAAAAGTTCTTCGAGGAGCACTTCAAGAACCAGCTACCGGAGAACATGCCGGGACCCGAGATGCACGGCATGGGCTCCGGCTTCATCATAGACCCGAAGGGTTATATCGTGACCAACAACCACGTGGTCGCCGGTGCCGGTGAGATCACGGTGATTCTCCACGACGGCAGCCGTCACGAGGCGACCGTCAAGGGACGCGATCCGAAAACCGATCTGGCCCTGTTGAAAATCGAGACCTCCGAGGAGCTTCCCTATGTGCGCTTCGGCGACTCCGACAAGACCCGCGTCGGTGACTGGGTGGTTGCCGTGGGCAGTCCCTTCGGTCTGGGCGGCTCGGTGAGCGCCGGGATCATTTCGGCCCGCAGCCGCGATATCCAGTCCGGACCCTACGACGACTATTTGCAGATCGATGCGCCCATCAATCGCGGCAACTCCGGCGGACCCCTGTTCGACGCGAGCGGCCGCGTGGTAGGTGTCAACACGGCAATCTTCTCGCCCACCGGCGGTAGCGTAGGCATCGGATTCGCGATCCCCGCGTCACTCGCGGAGCCCGTGATCGCCGAACTCAGGAACGAAGGCCGTGTCGATCGCGGCTGGCTCGGTGTGCACATCCAGAGCATCGATAAAGCGCTTGCCGAAAGCATGGGCCTCGAGAATGAAAATGGTGCGCTGATCTCGTCGGTCGAGCCCGGAAGCCCGGCGGAACGCGCCGGCTTTAAAGTCGGCGACGTCATCACCGCGTTCGGTGACGAGGAGGTCGAGAATGCCCGGGCATTGCCGAGACTGGTGGCCGATTCCGACAACGGTGACATCGTCGCGGTAAAGATCTGGCGTGACGGCAAGCGCGAATCTCTCGAGGTGACGCTCGGACAGATGCCGACGGAGGAAATAGTCGCGATGACCGATTCCAAGGCAGACGCCGCGGACAAGACACCGAAGCTCGGACTGACCTTGAGCACATTGTCGAAGGAAGCGAAACAGCATTACAAGCTGTCCGACGACGAGGTCGGAGTGCTCATCGTCGACGTGAGCCGCAACAGCCCGGCCGCGAAGCATGGGCTCAAGCGAGGTGACATCATCACCCGCGTCGGCCGCAACCAGGTGACCAAGCCCGATGAGGTCGTAAGCGAAGTCAGGCGCGCCGCCGAGCAGGAGCACAAGAGCGTGCTGCTGCTCGTTAAGCGCGACGGCATCACCCGTTTCGTGGCCGTCCCGCTCGAGCAGGTCTGACGCTTTCCGGGCCGGGGGTCGAGGCCCCCGGCCCGGGAATCTTTTGGTGCAACAGTGGTCTCAGTGGGCAACGACTCGAGGATTCGGAGCCATGCGAATACTTGTCATAGAGGACGATAAGGAAACCCTGGACTACCTGGCAAAAGGCCTTACCGAAAGCGGTCACTCCGTGGACCGCGCCGCGGACGGCAAGGACGGGCTGTTTCTCGCGCTCGAGAACGACTACGACGTGCTGGTCGTGGACCGCATGTTACCTGCCCTCGGTGGCCTTTCTCTAATCCAGACGCTGCGATCGTCGGGGAAAACCACGCCGGCGCTCATTCTCAGCGCCCTGGGAGACGTGGACGACCGGGTCACCGGTTTGCAGGCGGGCGGCGACGACTATCTGGTCAAGCCCTTCGCCTTCAGCGAGCTTGCGGCGCGCCTTGATGCCTTGACACGACGGCGCGAAGCCGGAACTCCGGAGACGTCGCTCAAGGTCGGTGATCTGGAGCTCGATCTGCTCTCGCGGGCGGTCAGGCGTGCCGGTCGAATGATTCGCCTGCAACCCCGCGAGTTCAGTTTGCTCGAATACCTCATGCGTCACGTCGATCAGGTCGTGACTCGCACGATGCTGCTCGAAGGCGTATGGAACTATCACTTCGATCCACAGACGAACGTCATTGACGTGCACGTGAGCCGCCTTCGAAGCAAGATCGATCGTGGATTCGATCGTCCGTTGCTGCACACCGTTCGCGGTGCAGGATACAAGCTGAGCGTAGAGGCGTCGTAAGTGCGCATCGAGCGGCTGCTGCGCAGCTCGACCTTTCGACTGGCAGTGCTCTACATGGCCCTTTTCGGGGCCTCGGTGGCGGTGCTGTTGACCTTCATATACTGGTCGACCGCGGGCTACATTGCATTGCAGACCGACGACACCATCGAGGCCGAGGTGACCGGGCTTGCCGAGCGTTATGGCATCTCGGGTCTCGATGGGCTGATCCGTTCCATCGACGAACGACTGTCCCGCAAGCCCAACGGCGACGCGGTATATCTGCTCACCGACGATCAGCTCACGCCGCTCATCGGAAATCTCGATCGCTGGCCGCATGTTGCGAGAGACGGCGATGGCTGGCTGAACTTCAATCTCGAGCCGGCCGATGATGGTGGTGAGGTCATTCACCGTGCCCGCGCCCGACCTTTCACACTTCGTGGCGGCTACCGGCTGCTGGTCGGCCGCGATATGCATGCGCTCGATGCGACCCGCACGTTGATTGTGCGGGCCATCGCATGGGGTCTCGCGATTACGGTGATGATGGCGCTCGCAGGCGGCATCATGCTGTCGCGAAGCACCATGCGCCGCCTGGAAGCCATCAACGAGACGAGTCGACGCATCATGGGCGGTGACCTTTCGCGCCGCATCCCCACCCGCAGCACCGACGACGACTTCGATCAGCTGGCGGAAAATCTCAACGGTATGCTAGATACCATCGAGCAATTGATGGAGGACGTTCGCCGCGTCACCGACAACGTCGCCCATGACCTGCGTACACCGCTCACGCGACTGCGCAATCGTCTCGAAGAGCTGAAGTCGGACGCGCATGTCGACAAAAGCGTCGTCGACGCGGCCATGGCGGATGCAGATGGATTGCTCGCCACGTTCAACGCGCTGCTTCGAATCGCAAGCATCGAATCCGGCCGGCGCCGGGCTGCCTTCGAAAGCGTATCGCTCGACGACGTCATGCGCGACGTTGTTGAGCTCTACGAGCCTCTGGTCGAACAGAAGGCGCAGAGTCTCGAATTATCGATCTCGGAGAATGTGCATGTGCGGGGGGACCGTGATCTTCTCTTCCAAGCCTTCGCCAATCTTCTCGACAACGCCATCAAGTACACGCCGCGGGGAGGTCAAATTCGCGTGAGCCTGGAAGATGGCACCGCCGGCCCAAGGATCCGCATCATCGATACCGGTCCCGGTATCCCCGAGCAGTCCAGGAGTCAGGTATTCAAGCGTTTCTTCCGCCTCGAAGAAAGTCGCCATACGCCTGGTAATGGCCTGGGCCTGAGCCTGGTGGAGGCGGTCGCGCGGCTTCACAGGGCAAATATCGAGCTCGACGGAAATCCGGGACTCGACGTATCACTGGATTTTCCGAAGGCGGCCTGATCAGATCGCTCTCGCGGCGATGCGCGCCCGCGCGTAGTCACAAACCAGCGCAATGAGGCTCGCGATATTCGACTTCAGAGCAGCGAATCCGTCATTTTTAACGATTTGTGCCTCATCCATGTAGAGGCTGCGATTGATCTCGATTTGCAGGCTGTGCCGAGCGTGGAGAGGATCGGAGTAACGCCGTACGAGCTCCACTCCTTTATAAGGGTTATCGACGGTGACTGCGTAGCCCATGGCCTTCAGTCGACTCTCGACCAGGTATGTAAAGTCGCTGTCGCAAGTGGTTCCGTCGCGCGTGCCGATGCAGAAGTCGGGGCGTGGCACGCCCGGCCCCTCTGGAGACACGGTGGTGCTCACCGCCGGCATCGAATGACAGTTGATGTGCCAGAAAGCGCCGGTTAGTTGCTGCGCGCGGTCCAGTGCCTGCTCCAGCTCCCGGTGATACGGCCAGTAATAATCATCGAGGCGGCGGCAGGCCTCTTCGACGCAAAGCTGCCGGTTGTATACCGTGCCTCCGGGCTCGCGGGTCGGGATCAAACCGATTCCGAGCTTGCCTTTCTCTCCGGGATTGGCTTCATAGGGCCACTCTCCCCGAAGTA
>JBFICP010000108.1:0-10206 GCA_041581935.1 Gammaproteobacteria bacterium
AGATCTCATGAGCTCCACATCACTGGAGTTGCTCCAGGCAATGCCGATTTTCGGCGCGATTCGTGACGATACGCTGGAGTTTCTCCTCGAGCGTGCGAAAGACGTGCACGTGGATACGGATGACTATTTTTTTCGCGAGAACGATCAAGGCGCGTCGATGTTCGTTCTCGAGCAGGGCCGGGTGGCGGTTCTCAAGAGCTGGGTGGGCCAGACGCAGCGTCTCGCGTTCCTCGACCGGGGTGACTGCTTCGGCGAAATGGCGCTCATCGAGATGGGCGCACGCAGCGCTTCCGTGCAGGCACTGGAAGCGTGCGCCGCCATCGAGCTGTCCATCGATATTTTGCACGAGCTCTACCAGCACGACCTCGAGCAGTTCACGATCGTTCAGATGAACATGGGCCGCGAAGTGTCGCGGCGATTGCGCAAGGCCGACGAGCTGCTGTTTCAGATGCACATGCAGACCAGCACCCGGGATTCGGATTACCGGTACTTTTCGGGATAGCAGGCCGTGTCCGGTCAAATCTCCGAATGGCCGACTTGCAGGCGCGGACCTGCTCGAGCGATGGGAGTCGAGAGGCCTCGATTGCGAGCACGCTCGCTCCTACGGGGCGCGAACTGCGCGGCTGTTGCAAGCTAGCTGCGTAGAATCACCGGAGGCTCGAACACGCGCACATCCGGAACGGGCTCTTCGGCGCGTTCCATTTCCACCAACGCGGTGTGTGCACTGGGTCCCTGGGCGAGTCGCGACGTGCCCTTGTCGAGCGTCAGCACGTTGGGGTTGCCGTGTCGCTCCAATCCCGCCTGCGTGTCCGGGTCGTACCACGCCCCGGTAGCCAGCACCACCACACCGGGTCGCACGGCGTCGCTGATGCGGGCACCTGCCAGGCAGGCACCGCGGTCGTTGAACACACGCACCACGTCGCCGTCCGAGATGTTGCGCGCGGCGGCGTCATCGGGGTGAATGAGCACCGGCTCGCGGCCCTTGACCTTGCTCGCGACACTCACCTTGCCCGGATCGAGCTGGCTGTGCAGGCGCGTGGTGGGCTGATGCGAGACCAGGTGCAGGGGATGACGCGCTGATTGCTCGCCGCCAAGCCATTCGGCAGGCTCGAACCAGCGTGGATAACCGGCGCAGTCGTCGTAACCGAATCCGTCGATGGTGCGCGAGTATATCTCTATCTTTCCCGAAGGTGTGGGCAGGGGATTGTCCTGGGGTGCGGCGCGGAATTCCTCGAATAGCACGCGCTCGTGGTCCGGCACCGGCAGCTCGATCTCCCCCGACGCCCAGAAGGCGTCGAAATCCGGAAGCTCGATGCGTTCTCGGGCTGCTTGCTGGCGGAAAACGTCGTAGAGGTGGTGCAGCCATTCCATCTCGCTGCGACCCTCGGTAAAGCGTTGCTCGAAACCCAGCCGCGCGGCGAGCCCTGCGAAGATGTTGTGATCGTTCCTGGCACCGGCCACCGGGTCGATTGCCCGGTGCATTGCATAGACGTGAGCGTCATTGCTGGCACGGCCGATGTCGTTGCGCTCGAGCGGCGTGGTGGCTGGAAGAACGATATCGGCGTGGCGCGCGAGCGCGTTCCACCACGGCTCGTGCACGATGACGGTGTCGGGACGCTGCCAGGCGTTCACCAAACGGTTGAGGTCCTGGTGATGATGAAACGGGTTGCCGCCGCACCAGTAGACGAGCTTGATATCCGGGTAGCACAGCGTGCGGCCGTTGTAATCGAAGGTTTCACCCGGCGCGAGCAGCATGTCCGTGATTCGCGCGACGGGAATGAACGTATCGACCGGATTGTCGCCCTGCGGCAGAGTCAGTCCGCTCAGTCGTCTCACCGGGTTACCGACCGCGGCTTCCGCCGCGTAACCAGAACCGATGCCGCCACCGGGTAAACCGATCTGACCGAGCATGGCGGCGAGAACCGCTGCCATCCAGAAAGGTTGCTCGCCGTGGTCGCCACGTTGCAGCGACCATGCCAGCGTAATGAGCGTACGGTTCGCGGCCATGCGGTGCGCCAGATCGCGAATCGCGTGCGCCGGAATATCGCATATGGTCGCCGCCCAATCGGCGCTCTTGGCGACGCCATCCTGCTCGCCCGTGAGATAGGGCGCGAAGCGTTCGAAACCGACGCAGTATTCATCGAGAAAGGACCGATCGTGCAAGCCTTCCGTGTACACCGTGTGTGCGAGCCCGAGCAGCAGTGCCGTATCCGTGTTCGGACGCACGGCCAGCCACTCGGCATTCAGAAAATCCGCGGCATCCTCGCGCAGCGGACTGACGTTGACGAAGTCGACGCCGTTGTCGTGGCAGCGCCGCAGCCAATCCCGGGTGACGTGTCGGCCGATGCCACCGGCATTGACCTGTGAATTTTTTAGCGCGATGCCGCCGAGCATCACCACGAGCTCCGAGTGCTCGGCAATCACGGGCCATGCGGTCATGCCGTCGAGCATGTCGAGAAACTTGAAGCCCACCACATGGGGCATGATCACCTGTGCGGCGGCGGTGCTGTAGCTGTTCACCGAATAGGTGTAGCCGCCGAACTGCTTGAGAAAGCGATGAATCTGACTCTGGGCGTGGTGAAATCGCCCGGCGCTCGCCCAGCCGTAGGAGCCTGCGAAGATCGCCTCGTTGCCGTGCAAACGCTTGACCCGGCCGAGCTCACTCGCGACCAGGTCGAGCGCCTTGTCCCAGCTGACCGAGACAAACGGCTCGGCGCCGCGCCCGCCGCCGTGGCCCTGGGGGCCGCGCTCCAGCCAGCCTTTGCGCACCGCCGGCTGCGTGACGCGGCTCGAATGTTGGATGCCGTCTTCGAACGACTTGCCGATGGCGGAAGGATCGGGATCGTCGTCGTGGGGGTGCACGGCCGTGATGGCCCCGGCTTGCACTTCCACATCGTAAGCGCCCCAGTGGGTATAGGTGCGTGTGCGTTTGGACGATTGATTGGCCATCGGTGTTCAGGTCGGTGCGGCTGCCGCCGGCCCGGGCGCCGTGCCTGACGGCGTATCGGCAGACCCCAGCAGCAACTCGCGCATTGCACTCGGATTATTAATGATACCCCCGAGCGCGGTAATAGACCCATCAACGGCATCGACGAATTTCGCGGCACCGCCGAAGCGTGCGAGGGTTTCCGGTGGCAGAAACTTGATCATGAACGCCGCCGTGCCGGGCGGGATCCCGGCGAAGTGCACGCTCAAAATTCCGTGATCCCGCAGCAGCAGCATTGCCAGAGCGGCGGTGGCCTCGTAGGGGACTACCGGTGCATCGGCGATGTCGGCGCGCTCCATAGCGAGCTCCAGCAGATCCTCGGCCATCAATTGCACCGTGACCGGCGTCTCGAACAGGCGGTTCGCACCGATCCGCGTGCGCAGCTCCTCCGCTACCTGCCTTGTTGCGTCGACCAGGTCGCGCACTCGCTGCGGGCGGTACTGCGCGAGGGATCGCAGCACCGCGGGGTAGAGCATCGGGCGCGCCTCCATACCCAGCTCGAACGCCCGCGCACGAATGCGCCCGACGATCGCCGTGTCGCCGGCGAGCAAGCCCAGACGCGGCCCGGTCGTACCGTACTTGTCGAGACCCGTGGCGGCGATCTCGACACCGAGCTCGAGCGGCTTCGGCTGACCAAAGACGGCCGGTCCCACGCGGGCGCCACCGGCGTCGTCGACGATGACGCGGGCACCGGCCTCCCGTGCCATGGAGACGATGGCACGAAGCTCCTTTTCGGCGAAAATCTCGTAGCTGACCGCGAGGCGCGTGAGCATCACGGTCGTGACATCACCCGAGTCCGACAGCGCCTTGACGAACTCATCGACACCGGTGACATCCACGAAGTTGCCGCGCGCGTGCGCCACCGCGCGCACCACGGCCGGGTGACTGTAGCGCGGCGATACGCCGATGACATTATCGCCGGGCGCGATCATGGCGTCGGCCGCAAGCCACAGGGCCGCGGTCAGTCGATTGAGCACGACGACGTCGTGAGCCGGGGCATCGCCACCCATGTGCTCGAGGCCGAGACGGGTGAGATCGTCGATGAGCAGCGCCGGTGCGATCTCGTCATCGAGCAGGACGGGATCCTCTGCATTCGGCATGAAGCTGCGCTCGAGGCCGCTCAGATTGAAAATTGCTTGCTCGCCACCGGTTTCGATGCGTTCACGCACCCGTCGCCACGCGCAGCGCAGCTTGACGATGTCGTCTTCGGTGCTCGACAGAATGGATCCGCGGGCGTAGGGAACGCCCGCCGAGAATGGATTGCCGAATCGGTCGCGCCTCATGGCCGGTCTCCGGAGCCACGACACGAGCACCACTCGGGGAAACGCAGCGCGTTCAAGTCCACGAGAATGTCCACAGTGTCAGGCTCGAGGCGCGGTGCCGAGTGCGAAGGCATCCGGCCGGGTCGAGTCGCTGCGCGCGCGTGTGCTCAGCACTCGACCACGCTGACCGGTATCTCAAGCACATTGACGGCGAGTCCGCCGCGTGCCGTCTCCTTGTACTTGGTCTTCATGTCCGCACCGGTGTCGCGCATGGTCTTGATGACCTTGTCGAGCGACACGAAGTGCTCGCCGTCGCCGCGCATGGCCATGCGCGCCGCGTTGATGGCCTTGACCGAGGCGATGGCGTTGCGCTCGATGCACGGCACCTGCACGAGTCCGCCGATGGGGTCGCAGGTGAGGCCGAGATTGTGCTCCATGGCGATCTCGGCGGCATTTTCCACCTGAGCCGGTGTTCCACCGAGCACTTCGGCAAGCCCGGCCGCGGCCATCGAGCATGCCGAGCCGACCTCGCCCTGACAGCCGACCTCGGCACCACTGATGGACGCGTTTTCCTTGTAGAGAATGCCGATGGCGCCTGCGGTAAGCAAAAAACGCACCACCCCGTCGTCGTCGGCGTGCGGGCGGTGATCGCGATAGTAGTGCAGGACCGCCGGAATGATGCCGGCGGCGCCGTTCGTGGGTGCGGTTACGACGCGCCCGCCCGCGGCGTTCTCCTCGTTCACGGCGAGCGCGTACAAATTCACCCAGTCCATGACGTTGAGATCGTCCCGCGTATCCGGCGCCTGATTCAACAGCTGCCGGTAGAGGCTCGCGGCGCGGCGACGGACCTTCATGCCTCCGGGAAGAATGCCGTCGTGCTGGCACCCGTTGTCGACACATTCCTGCATCGTCGACCAGATCTTCAGCAGCCCGTCACGAATCTCGGCTTCGGATCGCCATACCTTTTCGTTCTCCATCATGATTGCGCTGATGGACAGCCCGTGCGCCTTGCACAGGCGCAGCAGCTCGGCGCCGGTCGTGAACGGGTAGGGCTGCCGGGTGGTGTCGGTCCCGATCCAGCTGCCGTCGGCTGCGCTCTCGTCGACGATGAATCCACCGCCGACGGAGTAAAAGACGGCACTCGCGAGCACCTCGCCGCCAACGTCGAGCGCCGTGAAGCGCATGCCGTTGGGGTGAAACGGCAGGGCCTTGCGGCGATGCATGATCAGATGCCGCGTCTCGTCGAACCTCACCGGATGTTCGCCGAGTACGTTCAGAAAGCCGTCGCAGCGGATGCGTTCCAGGCGCGCCGCCACCCTGTCGATTCTGACGTCCTCCGGCGATTCTCCTTCGAGCCCGAGCATGACGGCCTTGTCGCTGCCGTGTCCTTTACCGGTCGCGCCGAGGGAGCCGAACAGCTCGGTCTTGACGGTGCTCGTTCGGGAAAGCAGATCCTTCGCACGCAACGTCTCGGCGAAGCGTTTGGCCGCCTTCATGGGCCCTACGGTGTGTGAGCTCGAGGGTCCGATGCCGATGCTGAAGAGGTCGAATACGCTGATGGCCATTGACTGCTTTCTCCGCCGATGGCGCGATGGTAGGTTCGTAATACCCTCGCTCGATACCCTCAATGCGACAGCAAGCTGCTCAATTACGACTTGGGGTTCACGGCATGAATGTACTCTTGATAACGGCCGATCAATGGCGGGGCGACTGCCTCGGCGCTAGCGGGCATCCGTGCCTGCGCACCCCGCATCTCGACGCGCTCGCCCGTGACGGTGTTCTTTTCCGGCGCCATTTCTCCCAGGCGACGCCTTGCGCGCCGGGTCGCGCGAGCCTGTACACCGGCATGTACCTTCACAATCACCGCGTGGTCATCAACGGCACTCCGTTGGATTCCCGGCACACCAACGTAGCGCTGGAGGCCCGTCGGGCGGGCTTGCATCCGGCGCTGCTCGGGTACACCGATAGCGCTGCCGATCCGCGTCAACGCGCGCCTGGGGATCCGGCGCTGCGCGATTTCGGTGGCGTGCTCCCGGGAATGACCCCGGTCATTTGGACCGAGCCACACTGGCTGGCGTGGTTCGCAGATCTGAAGGCCAAAGGCTACGACGTTCCGACGAAGTTTCTAGAAATCTTCCGGCCCGGAACCGCGGCCGATGCCGGACATCACGGGCTCACGTACGCGCCGGCGTGCTTCGCAGCCGAGGACAGCCAAACGGCGTTCCTCACCGGCGAAGCCATCAAGTATCTGTCCATGTGCCATGGTGCGCCGTGGTTTTTGCATGTTTCCTATCTCTCGCCTCATCCACCGTTCGTCGCGCCGGCACCCTATCACGACATATACGCGCCGGGGGATGTGCCGTCTCCGATCCGGGCGGCGACGGTCGATGCCGAGGCGTCCCAGCATCCTTTTCTCGCTCACTATCTGCACAATCAGCGTGGCTGGGGGATCCACTGCGACCACGACTCCAGGAACAATCTCGCCCTGAGCGATGACGACGTGCTGCAGGCGCGCGCCACCTACTACGGCATGATGAGCGAGGTGGACGCACAGATCGGACGGCTGCTCGACTACCTACGCGCTTCTCGTGTCTACGATGACACGCTGGTGGTTTTTACTTCCGATCACGGCGAGCAGCTCGGCGATCACTGGCAGTTTGCCAAGTACGCTTACTTCGACCAGTCCTTCCACATTCCATTAATCGTGCGCGTACCCGCATCGCGCGCGGGCGCGGCACGCGGCCGGCGGGTGGACGCGTTCACCGAGAACGTCGACGTCATGCCCACCATCCTCGACTGCCTCGGTCTCGAAATTCCCGCACAGTGCGACGGCGAATCGTTGCTGCCTTTTTGTGACGGCCGCGAGCCGGCGGGATGGCGTGACGCCGCCCACTGGGAGTTTGATTTCCGCGATTTCATCGCCGATGGGGACGATCGCTTTCTCGGGCTCGCGCCCGATCAATGCGCCATGAGCGTGCTGCGCGACGCACGCTACAAGTACGTTCACTTCACTGCGCTGCCGCCGCTTTTCTTCGATCTCCACGAGGACCCACACGAACTTCACGACCTGGTCGGCGATCCCGGCCATCAGTCCGTGGTGCTCGAGTACACGCGTCGCATGCTCAGCTGGCGCATGAATCACGATGAGCGCGTGCTCGCCAATACGCGGTTGACGTCCGGCGGGGTGCGGGTGACGAAACCACCGCGCTACTAGCAACGCGGCAACGTCAACTCCGGGTCTGGCTGAGCCCAGCGATGCGCAACATACCGGACACCTGCTGTCGGGATTCGTTGCGCTCAGCCCGACTCACGATTCCTGCAATTCCTGCAGCGTCGCATAGAGCGACGCGGGGATACTGATACCTTCTTTCGGTGTGCGCTCGCGCGCCCGGTAACGCCGATCCGAGGGCAGTCGGGTGCCTTCCTGGGCGAGAATTCGTTCGAACAACGCTTCGGCGCGAGCCAGCTGTCCGTCCCGCTGCCCCTCATCGACACAGCGGCTCGGGTCGATGGCAACAATCAGCTCGCCGCCGACCGGCGGTCCACCGTCGCCGTTGTCGCGCTCGGTGGCTTCGAAGCTGAATACGTCACCGATCAACGCGCTGGCGAGCAGCTCCACCATCAACGCCAGCGCGGCGCCCTTGTAGCCGCCGAAGGGCAGCTGGGCGCCGGCGAGCGCCGCCGTCGGGTCCGTGGTCGGTCGGCCATCCGGTCCGATGGCCCAGCCTTCGGGAATCGGCTTGCCGTCGCGCTGATGCAGCATGATCTCGCCGCGGGCGCTGACACTGGTGGCCTGATCGAAGACGAGCGGCGGGCGCTTCGCGCGCGGCCAGGCGAATGCAATCGGATTGGTGCCGAAAAGCGGCTTGCTGCCGCCGGCCGGCGCCACGTAGCTGAACGTATTCACGCAGGCAAGTGCCACCAGACCCGCCTCGCCGAGCGTCTCGACCTCCGGCCACAGGGCGGCGAAATGATGGGAATTGACGACGGAGAGCGCCGCGATTCCCTGACTGCGGGCGCGCTCGAGGAGTGGTGCGCGGCCCACTTCCAGCGCAAACGGCGAAAAGCCGTGCTTTGCATCCACGCGAATCACACCCGGCGCCAGCGCGTGCATCTCCGGCAAGGCGCGCGGGCTGACCTTGCCGCTTTTCACCGAAGCCACGTAGCCGGGAACGCGAAACAGGCCGTGAGACTTGCACTCGTCGCGTTCGGCGGCCGTGACCGTGTTCGCAATGGCGCGGGTCTGATCCTCGGACACGCCGTGTGCGAACAATATCCGCGTCGTGATGGCGTGAACCTCCTCGAGGCTCATGGGCACCGAGTCACTCATGAATGGGCTCCTTCGTTATACTGCCCGCTTCCGTGCCGCCATTGTGACAGTCGCATCATGCGTATCGCCAGTATGATCTCCGCCGTCGACGCCCACGCCTGTGGCGAGCCCGGGCGCGTCATCGTCGGTGGCGTGCTGGATGTGCCCGGCGCGAGCATGTTCGAGAAGATGTGCTATCTGCGCGATCACCAGGACGGGTTGCGGCGACGCATGCTGCGAGAGCCCCGTGGTTATCCCGCCACCTGCTGCAACCTGATTCTGCCGACGACGGTTGCAGAAGCCGACGCCGGCTTCGTGATCATGGAGCAGTCCGAGTATCCGCCCATGTCCGGGAGCAATACCATCTGCGTGGTCACGGTGCTCATCGAAACCGGCATGGTGCCGGTCGTCGAGCCGGAGACCGTGCTGACCCTGGAGACCCCCGCCGGCCTCATCGGCGTGCGGGCCCAGGTGGCCGACGGCAAGGTCCGTAACGTCACCTTCGAGAACGTCCCGGCATTCGCCACCCATCTGGACGCGATCCTCGAGGTGCCCGAGCTCGGCCGCGTCACGGTCGACGTGGCATGGGGCGGCATGTTCTACGTGATCGCAGACGCCGACGCCCTCGGCATCGCCATCGAGCCCGACAATGCCGCTGCCATCGCGCGCGCCGGCGAAATGCTGCGCGCCGCCGCCGCCGAGCAGCTGCCGGTCACGCATCCGGAGAATCCCCGGATTCGAAACGTGTCGGTCTCGCAGCTCTCGGGCGCGCCGACGCATCCGCAGGCGACGCGCAAGAACGCCGTGGTGGTGTCCACCGGCGCGCTCGACTGGCAGCGGCCGGAGACCTGGGGCGGGGTGCTGGATCGCTCCCCGTGCGGCACGGGTACCTGCGCCAAGATGGCGGTGATGCACGCCAGGGGAGAGCTCAGTCTGGACGAGGACTTCGTGCACGAGGGGATTCTCGGGACTCTGTTCACCGGTCGCCTGGTGCGCGAAACGCGGGTCGGTGAGTATCCAGCCGTGGTACCGACGCTGAGCGGCCGCGCGTGGATCACGGGATTCAGCCAGTACGTGGTCGACGCCGAGGATCCCTATCCCGACGGATACAAGGTTGCCGACATCTGGAGTCGCGCGACGTAGGTCGGGCTTCGCCGCGTTCAGTGCAGCCTGCGCTCGCCCGAGCGACCTGTGATGATGGCCTGCGAGCGACGCGCAGGCCAGATTCAGGGGGCGCGCCAGACGATCGGAAACTCGGGGACGTCCAACGGATCCCCGTGTTCGAGGCGGCCCTCGAGTTCCGGAAACGGAGGCGATGTGCGCCCGGATCGCACCGCGTAAGTCGCGTCGTCGCCCACCCATCGAGCGGAGAACGCGCGGCGCCGGCGCGTCGAGGACAAATTCGGCGGTGCGCCATGCACGGTCAGGAAATGGAACGCGATGGCATCGCCGGGCTCGAGTGACCAGGTGCGGATATCGTAGTCCGCGCGGTGATTGTCGAAGTCAGGGATCGGCTCGTGGTCGGCGTCGGCGCGGATATAGTCCTCACCGCTGAACATGCGTGGCAGAAACCGTCGGCCCCAACGATGGGATCCGGCCACGAACTCGACGCAGGTGTCCTCGGGAACCGGGTCCAGCGGAATCCACAG
>JBFICP010000109.1:0-10076 GCA_041581935.1 Gammaproteobacteria bacterium
GAAATCGGCTTCGCTGATGAGTCCGACAAGACGCTCACCGTCGAGGACCGGCAGGCAACCGATTTTATTGCTCAGCATCAGTCGTGCCGCGTCGGCAATTGGTGTGTCCGGGGTAGTGCTGATAACGTCCTCTTTCATTGCGTCTTTGACCGAATAGCTTTCGAGCATTTTTTCCTCGGCGCGGCTACCGAATCCGAGCGATCGAAGGAGAATTCCGCGGAACAGGTCCCGTTGCGTGATGATCCCGCTCAGCTGTCCATCGCTATCGAGAATCGGAATGTGCCTGATACGTTTCTGCTTCATCACGTCGTCGGCTATGCTCAGCTTGTCATTTCGTTCCAGAGTGAAGACGTCCGTGCTCATGACATCCTCTACGAGAAGATTTCGCTCGCTCATGACGCTTGATCCTCCAGTGCCGCGAATCCGCGGGCGCCGGCCGTGAACCCGTCATTCGAGCACGTGTACCACGAGCTCGCGTCGGAGCATCGCGAGCTCATGTCGCTCGTTGGTCGAATTCGGAATCATCACGGCCTATCGGGCCTTGCCCCGCTTCTCGAGCAGCTGCACAAGATGCTGATAACCCATTTCTCCCACGAGCAGTTTCCCGGCGGATTGTACGAGTGCATGGGAGCCTATGGCTCACGCCATCACCCGGAGCTGAAGGTGCTCATCGAGGATCATTGCACCATCCTGTCTTCGGTTCGCGGACTGTTGGAGCAGACCCGTGTCGCCGAGCAGCAGCACGAGGCGGCGCTGCTCGACGCTGTCGCCGAAGTGTTGTCTCGTCTCGATGATCATGAGCAGCGCGAGCACGCGCTCGCCGACAAGCTCATGGCACTGGCAAGACAACCCTGATTCATCGGCGCGGTACCGCTCCCGCCAGCGACTCCGCATCGACAACCACGATTCGACCATTCTCACTCCGAATCCAGCCCCGGCGCTTGAACTCGGTGATCACGCGGCAAAGCGTTTCCGGCGCCAGCGCGAGCAGGCTGGCGAGATCGCTACGTCGACAGGACAACGCGATGGCCGGATCGCAGGGTGATAACGCCCGGTAGCGGTGTATCAGATAGGCGGCGACCTTCTGCTCGGCCGTATGCGTTGCAAGAAGCTCGGTTTGTGTCTGCAGCTCTTCGATGCGTCGACCCAGACGTTCCAGCACGTTCCAGGCGAGAAGCGGATCGCGGCGCAGCTGTGCGATGAAACGCCGCGCGTCGACGGCGAGCAGGCGCGACTCTTCGAGGGCAACGGCGGTGGCCGTGTAGACCCTGTCGAAAAACAACGCGGACTCCGCGAGCACTTCCTCGGGGCGAATCAACCGCACGACGTGCTCGCGGTGACCGGCCGCGCGGCGCGTGAGCTTCATCGATCCCTTCATGAGTACGAAGATTGCTTCAGCGGGCTCTCCCTCGGCGTAGAGCGTGCCCCGCGCCGGCACCCGGCGCAGCCCGCTGAACGGCTCGAGGGTCGCCAGTGAATGCTCATCGAGTCCGCGGAACAGACTGCTCTCTTCCAGAGCCGCCCGCACCGGGTCCGCGGGGACACGAGAAGAAGCTGCGTCAGTCATCATCGCCGTTGCCACCCCCTTAGTTTGCTCGGATCAATGACTAGTTTGCCTGCGACCGGCCGGAATAAATTGACCGGGATCAAGGCGCACGCGCGTCCCGCTACCGGAAAATTTCGCCAACTCGACCCGAGTTCATCAGGCGGCGGCGGCCCGCAGGAGACCGATGCTCCCGATCGCGCATGCAGGGCCCGATGCACCGAAGCGCACGCGTGTCGTGACCGCCCCGGCAGTGCCGCTGGCGATGCTTGCGGCCATTGTCCTCGCCCTGGTTCCGCTCGCAGCGGCGCGCGCGGCACCCCTGCCGGGCGACATTCAGTCGCTGGCCTTGTCCTTTTTCCCCGGCGCGGACCGGGTCGGTGGCGTCGAGGGAACACCGCCGGCGGCCGCGATCTTCAGCGGCGAGCGCCTCGAGGGCTACGTCTTTCTCAGCGACGACGTGGTGAAAATCCCCGCGTACTCGGGAAAACCGCTCAGCGTGCTGGTCGGATTCGACGTGGGTGGGCGCATCCGCGGCGTGCGCATCGTCGCCCACCAGGAACCCATCCTGCTCGTCGGCGTCACGGAAAGTGATTTGGCCGCCTACGTGAATCAATACATCGGGCGCAGCGTATTCGACCGAATCAAGATCGGCGGCGAGGAGCGACCCAGCTACGTCACCGTGGACGGCATCAGCGGCGCCACCATCACGGTGATGGTGCTCAATGCGTCAATCACGCGGGCCGCTCGCACGGTGGCCGAGTCCCGCGCCGTGCCGTTGCGCGTAGGCGCCGAAGCGATGCCACAATCGGCGACCCCGCGCGACGCGCAGCCGGCATCCGCCGACCCGCAAGCGCAGCCACCCATGTGGGTGGACGTATGGAAATCACGCACGGTCCGTATCTGGATTCTGGTTGGTGGTCTCGTGGTGCTGACCTCGATTCTGGTGCTGCAGGATTGGCTGACGTGGCACCACCGGCTGCTCGGTTACCTACGTCTCGCGTTCCTCGTCTACACGCTGGTATTCATCGGTTGGTACGCCCTTGCCCAGCTCTCGGTCATCAACGTGCTCACCTTTATGAACGCCATCATGAGCGACTTCCACTGGGAGACGTTCCTGATCGAGCCGCTCATTTTCATCCTGTGGAGCTTCGTCGCCCTCACGCTGCTGCTCTGGGGCCGGGGCGTGTATTGCGGCTGGCTGTGCCCGTTCGGGGCTTTGCAGGAACTGGTAAACAAGGTCGCCCTGCGATTCGGCGTCCGCCAGCTGCCGATACCGGCGCTGGTGCACGAGCGTCTGCTCGCCATCAAGTACGTCATTCTGGTGGCATTGTTCGGACTGTTCCTGCAATCGATGGCCGACGCGGTGCGCTATGCCGAGGTGGAGCCGTTCAAGACAGCCATCACGATGCGCTTCCAGCGCGAGTGGCCCTTCGTCGCCTATGCGCTGGCGCTCGTGCTGATTTCGGTGGTGAACGGCAAATTCTTCTGCAAGTATCTATGCCCACTCGGTGCGGCGCTGACCATCCCCGGCCACTTCCGTATTTTCGACTGGCTGCGGCGGCGCAAGGAGTGCGGCAGACCCTGCCAGATCTGTGCCGTGGAATGCCCGTCTCAGGCGATTCGTCCAACCGGCGAGATCAACGATAAGGAGTGTCATTACTGCCTCGACTGTCAGGTGACCTATTGGAACCCCTACAAGTGTCCTCCGGAGGTGGAGCGCCGCAAACGCTTCGAGCGTCGCGGACAGCCTTACAGGCGCAAGCTCTAGCCGCGTGTGCGCACTTCGACGACGCGTGGTAACCAATCCCCCACAGGGTCCGAACCACGGACTCGACGAGATTGCCGCGCCCGGTCCGCCGTCTTGACCCAAGTCAATGCCCGCCGGCGGCGAGAGGATTAGAAGACAAGAAGGGAACTTCGTGTCTCGATTCCTGTTTAGGGAGGCCTACCAATGAACATTTCACCCAAGCAGTTCGCGCTCGCCCTCGTCGCGGCGATTATCGCGCTGGCGCCCTTCGGGGCGGGCGCGCAGTCCACTTCCCATCCGAAGACGACACCGGGTGAGCTCCGTTACAAAGGGGCGCCGGCAGAGTCGGTCGGCGGAAAGCAGGTCGTGACGCCGGGCGCGCCCGCGCTCACCGAAGCGGAGTTCGCGACCGCCCAGAAGCTCTACTTCGAACGCTGCGCGGGCTGCCACGGCGTGTTGCGCAAAGGCGCCACGGGCAAGGCACTGACGCCCGATATCACCCAGGAGCGTGGCGTCGACTATCTCAAGGTGTTCATCAATTTCGGCTCTCCGGCCGGTATGCCCAACTGGGGCACCTCCGGCGAATTCACCGATCAGCAAGTGGATCTCATGGCGCGCTTCCTCATGCACGAGCCACCCACGCCTCCCGAGTACGGCATGCCCGAGATGAAGGCCAGCTGGAAGGTGCTGGTGCCGGTCGCCGAGCGGCCCACCAAGCAGATGAACAAGTACAACCTGGACAACGTCTTCTCGGTGACGCTGCGCGACAGTGGCCAGGTTGCGCTCATCGACGGCGACTCGAAAGAGATCATCAATATCGTCGACACGGGCTACGCGGTGCACATCTCGCGGACCTCGTCATCGGGCCGCTATGTCTACACCATCGGCCGTGATGCACTTATCAATCTCATCGACCTGTGGATGGAGAAGCCCGATACGGTGGCGGCCATCAAGATCGGCCTCGAGGCGCGCTCGGTGGAGACCTCCAAGTTCAAGGGCTGGGAGGACAAGTACGCCATCGCCGGCACGTACTGGCCGCCGCAGTACGTGATCATGACCGGCGACACGCTCGAGCCGCTCAAGATCGTTTCGACCCGCGGCATGACCGTCGACACCCAGGAGTACCACCCCGAGCCTCGGGTCGCGGCCATCGTCGCCTCCCACGAAAATCCGGACTTCATCGTCAACGTCAAGGAGACCGGGGAAATTCTGCTGGTGAACTACGAGGACGTGAACAACCTGCAGGTGACGAGGATCCCCGCCGCGCGTTTCCTGCACGATGGCGGATGGGATTCCACTCATCGCTATTTCCTCACCGCTGCCAACAAGTCCAACAAGATCGCGGTGGTCGATTCCAAGAAGCGCACGCTGGAAGCGCTGGTCGATGCGAAAGAGATTCCGCACCCCGGACGCGGCGCCAATATCGTCGATCCGCAGCACGGTCCGGTGTGGGTGACGAGCGCGCTCGGGAATGCGGACATCACGTTCATCGGCACCGACCCGACGGGCCACAAGGACAAGGCCTGGAAAGCCGTTCGCGTGCTGCAGGGTCAGGGTGGCGGCTCGCTGTTCGTCAAGAGCCATCCGAAATCGAAAAATCTTTGGGTCGACTCGCCACTTAATCCCGATCCCAAAATCAGCCAGTCGGTGGCGGTATTCGATGTCGACAACCTGGACAAGGGATTCGAGGTGCTGCCGATCGCGGAGTGGGCAGAAGTCGGCGAAGGACCGAAGCGTGTCGTTCAGCCCGAGTACAACAAAGCCGGCGACGAAGTGTGGTTCTCGGTCTGGAGCGGTAAGGACCAGGAGTCGGCGATCGTTGTCGTCGACGACAAGACCCGAAAGCTCAAGCACGTAATCAAGGACGAGCGCATCGTCACGCCCACGGGCAAGTTCAACGTGTACAACACGGTGAACGACATCTACTGACGCTACATTGCACGCAATGAAAACGAGCAATGGCAGGGTGTTTTTGGTCGGTGCCGGCCCTGGCGACCCTGAGCTGCTGACCCTTAAGGCGAAGCGGCTTCTCGAGGAGGCGGACGTGATCGTGTACGACCGCCTGGTCTCCGAGGGTGTGCTGCGGCTGGCACCGGCGGGTGTGTCCAGGATTTGCGTTGGCAAATCGCCGGGAAACCACTCCACGAGTCAGGACAGCATCAACGCCATGCTCACGCGACTCGCGCGTGCCGGTCACCGGGTGGTGCGTCTCAAAGGCGGTGATCCGTTCATATTCGGTCGCGGCGGTGAAGAGGCGCTGCATCTCGCGCGCCACGGCATCGCCTACGAGGTGGTGCCCGGCGTCACCGCGGCGCTCGCCTGCGCGGCCTACGCGGGCATTCCGCTCACCCACCGGGGACTCGCACGCAGTCTGCGCTTCGTTGCAGGTCATTGCCGCGGCGACGAGCCGCTCGATCTCGACTGGCGCGGGCTCGCCGACGCCGACACGACGCTCGTCTTCTATATGGCACTCATGAATCTTGCCGAGGTGCGCGCCCGACTGATGGCGGCGGATTTACCGGGCGAGACACCCGCGGCTCTGGTGGAGTCCGGCACCACCCAACGGCAACGATCCATCGTCACGACCCTGGATTCGCTCGTGCATACGGCGCGCACGCACCGCGTCGCGACACCGGCGGTGGTGATCATCGGTCGGGTTGCGGGGCTCGCAGCGGAGCTCGCCTGGTTTACGCCGCAGGGCACCGAGATGCCCGGCCCGCTGCGGGACGGCGCAGGCGCCCATGGCTAGCCGATTCTGGATGGTCCTGGCGACGGCGCTCTGGTCCCTGGCATGCGTCGCGGAGCTCCCCGCCGAACGCCAGGCGCAGTTGCGGCACCTGCTGAGCCACGACTGCGGATCCTGTCACGGGCTGCGTCTTACCGGCGGTCTCGGGCCGCCGCTTACGCCGACAACTCTGGCGGGAAAGGATTCGCCGGCGCTCGCGACAATCATCCGGCACGGAGTGCCGGGAACACCCATGCCACCCTGGAAGGCGATTATCAGCGATGAAGAAGCACGCTGGCTGGCGGAATTCATGAAAGGCACCTCGCACGATAGGAGCACCGGCCCATGATGACCAGACGATTCCCCGCTTTCATCACCGTAGCGTTGCTTGCCGCGAACCTGGGCGCCTGCAGCCAGGTGCGTGGTACGGGCGATCTCGGCATCGTGGTCGAGCGCGCCGCCGGTAGCGTGCTGGTTGTGGAGACGACACATCGTCGCGCGCTCGCCCAGGTGAACGGCCTCGGCGATCTGTCCCACGCCTCGGCAGTGTACTCCCGCGATGCGCGGTACGCGTATGTCTTCGGCCGGGACGGCGGACTCACCAAGATCGACGTCATCGAAGGACGCATCGACAGGCGTATCGTGCAGGCCGGCAACAGCATCGGCGGCGCAATCTCCCAGGACGGCTCCCTGGTCGCGGTATCGAACTACGAGCCCGGCGGCGTGCGCATCTTCGACGCCGAAAGTCTCGCGCCGGTGGCGGAAATCCCGGCGGTCTACGACGCCACCGGGCGACGTTCGAAGGTTGTGGGCCTCGTCGACGCCCCCGGGCGCCGATTCGTGTTCAGCCTCTACGACGCGGGGCAGATCTGGATCGCCGATCTGTCGACGCCGAGCGCGCCGAAAATCCGTAAGTTCGCCAATATCGGCAACAAGCCGTACGACGCGCTGATCACTCCCGAGGGCCGCTATTACGTCGCCGGCCTCTACGGGGAAGACGGTCTCGCGCTTCTGGATCTATGGCAACCCGACCGGGGCGTGCGTCGCATTCTGCCCGGCTACGGTCGCGGTGAGGAATCGCTCCCGGTGTACAAGATGCCGCACATGGAGGGCTGGGCCGTCGCCGGCGATCTCGCGTTCGTGCCCGCCGTCGGGCGCCACGAGGTGCTGGTCATCGACCGTAACGGCTGGCACGAGCGCGCACGCATACCGGTGACAGGCCAACCCGTGTTCGTTATGGCGCGTCCCGACGCAAGGGAGGTGTGGGTGAACTTCGCGCTGCCGGACAACGACACCATCCAAATCATCGACGTCCAGACGCTAGCCGTCTCGCGCACCATGAGACCCGGCAAGGCCGTGCTGCACATGGAGTTCACGCCGCGCGGCGAGCAGGTGTGGGTTTCGGTACGCGACGAGAACCGAGTCGACGTCTACGACACCGCATCCTACGAGAAACTCGCCGCACTGCCCGCGGATAAGCCGAGCGGGATATTTCTCGCAGCCCGCGCTCATCGTATCGGATTTTAGTCATGGCGAGTGTGGGCACAAACGCGAAGCTCAGAGCCGCGGACACGTCGACGCGGCGGCCACGTCGCCCGGCAGGCCCGGCGCGCAAAAAGATGGCTAAACTGTGCGCCCTCGACAAGAGGTTACTCGATGAGTTTCAGCGCGATCTTCCCGTCTGCGCGCGACCTTTCGCCGAGATCGCCCATCGCCTCGGATGCAACGAGGCCACTGTCATCGGGCATCTGGCATGGCTGCAGCGTCAAGGCTACGTGAGCCGTGTCGGAGCAGTGTTCAGCCCGAATCACCTCGGCGCCAGCACCCTTGCTGCCATGGCGATTCCCGAGGACCGGCTTGAAAGTGTCGCCACGATGGTCAGCAGCTACCCGGAGGTGAACCACAACTACGAGCGCGAGCACGCGTTCAATCTCTGGTTCGTGGTGACCGCAAAGGACGCGCACGCCGTCGCCGATGTGCTCGCCGATGTGCAACGTCGAACGGGTATCGCGGTGATGGATCTCCCGCTTCTCGAGGCGTTTCACATCGACTTGGGGTTTCCGCTGTGGCTGACATGACGCAGGCAATCGTTCACGCCTTGCAGGATGGGCTCGAGCTCACGCCACGCCCGTTCGCACGCATCGCCGAACGCCTCGGCATCGATGAGGAGAGCGTTCTCAATGTCGTTCGGCAACTGCAGACGACGGGCGCCATCAAACGCTTCGGCGTCATCGTGCGCCACCACGAGCTTGGCTATCGCGCCAACGCGATGGTGGTCTGGGACGTGCCCGACGAAGCCGTGCATGCCACGGCAAAGCAGCTCGCCGGCGATCCGGCCGTGACGCTTTGCTACCGGCGTCCACGCAGGCCACCGAGCTGGCCCTACAATCTGTTCTGCATGATCCACGGCGTGGATCGCGAAAGCGTGCAGCGCAAAATTTCCACGTTGCGGAGCACGTTCGGTTTGCAGAACCTGCCCTACTGCGTGCTGTTCAGCCGCCGGCGCTTCAAGCAACGCGGCGCAAGATATGTTTCGCCCGCCGATGCCGGGGAGGCACACGCCGATGGATGACTACGATCGCGCCATCGTCAACGCGCTCCAGGACGGGCTCCCTTTGTGCGAGCAGCCCTTCGCGCCCCTCGCGCGAGCACTCGAAACCGATGAGCAGAACGTCGTTGCGCGTATTGCGAAGCTGCTCGAAGACGGGGTCCTTACCCGTTTCGGGCCGATGTACAACGCCGAGCGCCTGGGCGGCGCACTGAGCCTGTGTGCCCTCAGCGCGCCGCCGGAAAGATTCGATGAAATTGCCGCCCAGGTCAACGACTTCGCCGAGGTGGCACACAACTACGAGCGGGAGCACGCACTCAATATGTGGTTCGTGCTGGCGACTGAAGATGCGGCGCGAATCGCACAGGTAATCACGAAGATAGAGTCGCGAACGGGATGCAAGGTATTTCAGTTCCCCAAGCAACAGGAATTTTTTGTCGGATTGAAGCTCGAGGTATGAAACCGGGCAGACAGCCCGTGGAGGTGCATATGAAAATCGTGAGTCATTTTCTGATCGTGCTCGTGTCGATTCTGATCCTGCCGAGCGCGGTGCTCGCGGGTGACGCTGCCGCCGGCGCGAAAAAAGCGGCGACCTGCGTTGCCTGTCATGGCAAGGACGGCATCAGCATTATCGACACGTATCCGAATCTCGCCTGCCAGAAGGAGAAGTATCTCGTCAGCTCAATCAAAGCATACAAGAGCGGTGAGCGTAACAATCCGATGATGAAGCCGATGGTGGCGTCGCTTTCCGATGCGGATATCGAAAATCTCGCGGCCTATTACGCCAGCTTGAACTGCAAGTAGCAGCGCATGGACGCTCCCGCAAACGCGCTCGATGACGATGCCCGGCGCCTGATAGCGGCCACTCAGGAAGGGCTGCCGTTGTGCACCCGCCCCTATGAGGCGCTCGCCACTCAGCTCGGCGTGACGCAGGAGGAAATTCTGGCGCATTTCTCGCGCATGCTGGCGAACGGCAGTATCCGGCGCATCGCGGCGGTCCCGAATCACTACTTGCTGGGCTATCGCGCCAACGGCATGTCGGTATGGGACGTGACGGACGAGCACGCGCAGGCGTGCGGTCGCGAGATCGGGCACCTGCCTTTCGTGAGCCACTGTTATCTGCGCCCACGCCACTTGCCGGACTGGCGCTACAACCTGTTTGCCATGGTGCACGGTCATTGCCGTGCGCAGGTCGAGGCCCAGGTCGAGCGCATCGCGGCGGTTCTCGGCGACCGGCAACGGGCCCACGACGTGCTCTACAGCAAGCGAATTCTGAAAAAGACCGGCATGCGTCTCGAGGGAGGAAATTAGCCGTGTTTCGGGTCTCCCAGTACATGCGTGAGCTGGTCTCGCCGACGCCACTCGGCGAGCCACGAGGGCCCACCGGCCCGGTGGTCATCTGGAACCTCATTCGCAGGTGTAATCTCACCTGCAAGCACTGCTATTCGATATCGGCGGATCGCGACTTTCCCGGAGAGCTCGACACCACCGAGGTGTTCGAGGTCATGGA
>JBFICP010000110.1:0-9911 GCA_041581935.1 Gammaproteobacteria bacterium
CAACTTGTCAATGCCGGCGAGGCCTGTATTCTATGACGCCCTGACAATCGACAAACGACAACCGCACCCGGGGGAGCATCGTGACGACTCACATTCTTATCCACGGCCAGAAAGACACGGTCGGCGTTGCCGTCGTAGAGAACATTGAACCGGGCATGGAGTTGACCGGTTGGGTGATGGATACCGACGAGACGATCAGCATCGAGGCCAAGGATCCAATCCCCCTGGGACACAAGGTCGCACTTCAAGACATCGCCGAGGGCGACACGATTGTCAAGTATGGGCACGACATCGGCCGCGCCGTGCAGTCGATTTCAAAGGGTCATCATGTGCACGTGCACAATACCAAGACCAAGAGGTGGTAGCGCATGTCAAACAAGGAACTTCCGCAAACAATCTGGGGCTACCGCCGGGAAAATGGTCGCGTAGGTATTCGAAATCATGTCGTCATTCTGCCACTGGATGACCTGTCCAACGCTGCCTGCGAGGCAGTTGCCAATAACATTAAAGGAACGCTGGCACTACCCCACCATTACGGGCGACTTCAGTTCGGCGAAGACCTTCAGCTGCACTTCCGCACGCTCATCGGCACGGGATGCAATCCCAACGTGGCCGCTGTGGTCGTCATCGGAATCGAGCCGGGCTGGACCGGCCGTGTTGTCGACGGTATTGCAGCATCGGGCAAACCGGTTGAGGGGTTTGCACTCGAGCGTAACGGCGACATCAAGACAATTGCAGCGGCATCGCGCACCGCTCACAAGTTTCTGCAACGCGCATCGGAGCTCAGACGCGAGGAGTGCAGCATCGCAGATCTGTGGATATCCATGAAATGCGGCGAGTCCGATACGACCTCCGGACTCGGCGCCAACCCGACAGTGGGCAATCTTCTCGACAAGCTCGATCCCCTGGGGGTGACGACGTGCTTCGGCGAAACTTCCGAGCTTACCGGTGCCGAGATGGTCTGCAAAGAGCGCGCGATCTCACCGAAAATCGGCGAAAAGTTCATGAAGACCTGGACCGACTACAACGCATTCATCGAAGAATGCAAAACCGATGACCTGTCCGAGAGCCAGCCCACCAAGGGCAACATCGAGGGCGGTCTCACGACCATTGAGGAAAAGGCATTCGGCAACTTGGAAAAAATCGGCAGAAAAACAAAGTTCATCGATGTGCTCAAACCTGCCGAAGCCCCTGCAAGTGGCCCCGGACTGTACTTCATGGATACCTCGTCCGCGGCTGCCGAATGTGTGACTTTGCAGGCCGCGGCCGGCTTTGCCGTACATTTATTTCCGACCGGCCAGGGCAACGTCATCGGCAATCCGATCGAGCCCGTCATCAAGCTGACCGCAAATCCGCGCACCGCACGCGAGATGTCCGAGCATGTGGATCTGGATGTGTCGGGAATACTGCGTCGTGAGATGAGTTACGACGACGCGGGCGACGCTCTTATCGACATAACGATGCGCACCTGCAACGGCCGTCTGACTTGTGCGGAGATTCTCGGGCACCGCGAGTTCGTGATGACCAAGCTATACCGCAGCGCCTGAGTCGGCCGGATATTCGGCCGACGCGGGTCGAGCGCGCCTGCCGCGCTGTGACAACCGGATATCAATAAACCAGGCTGAGCATGGCGACGATCACGCACAAAAAAAGCAACGTCATGATGCCGCCGGCGCGCAGGAAATCGAGCACGCGATAACCCGCCGGCCCCATAATCAGCGCGTTGACCTGGTGGGTTGGAATCAAAAACGAATTCGAAGTAGCCAGAGCCACTGTCAACGCGAACACTGCCGGGTTGGCACCGATACCGATCGCGATGTTGATGGCCACCGGCACGAGCAGGACCGTGGCGCCGACGTTGGACATGACCAGGGTGAACCCGGTGGTCAACAGCGCCAGCGACGCCATGATGATCCAATGGGGCATATCCCCCAGCACGTTCAGGGTCTGCTGGGCAATCCAGGCGGCAGTACCGGTGGTATCCATGGCCATGCCGAAGGGAATCAGGCTTGCGAGCAGAAATACCGTCTGCCAGCTGACCGCCCGGTAGCCCTCGTCGATCGTCAACACCCCGCTCACAATCATGCCCACCGCTCCCGTCATCAAACAGACCGATACGGGTAACGGTGTGAACACGATCAGACATAATGCCAGCGTGAAAAATCCCAATGCCTCCTTCACCTTGTGCTCACGTACGACCTCCTGGCGCGGAAAGTCGGTCACGACGACGAAGTTACGATCTTCGGACAACTCCTGCAGATCCGCCCAGCGGGTATGCACGATCAAGGTATCGCCGGCACGAAGAACACGTTCACGCAAATCCGTGCGCAGGGCTTCTTCCCCGCGATAGATCGCGAGCAGGCTCGCACCGAAACGCCTGCGAAGTCGAATATCGACGATAGTGTTGCCGATCATCGCCGATCCCGGAGGTATCACGACCTCGGCAATGCCTGCCCGGGACGGACTCATTGCCTCGAGGAACACCTCGAGGCGCCTGTTGAGGTGCAAGTCGTTTTCTCGACAGAACGCTCGCACCTGGGTCTCGGAACCCATGAAGGCCATCACGGCGCCGGTAGGAATCTTGAACGGTCCCGGTGGCTCGACCCGCATGTCCTTGCCATCGAATACGCCGACCACGTACGGCGCATTTTCCTGCGCCTCGACCTCTGCCACTGTCTGGCCGACCAACGGACTTTCGAGGCGCACCCGCGCTTCGTAAATACTGCCTTGAATTCCGTATATATTCTCGAGATAGCGACTCGTGACTCCAGGTTCCGGAGTCGGACCGCGCGTGCCGGGCAACACAAACTTGCCGAGCAGCATGAAGTATCCGACCCCTGCCACGACAAGCGCGAGCCCTATGGGAGTGACCGAGAACAAGTGAAAGGTTTCGAGTGGAGTAGCGGAGTCCGGCAGCGTCTTGTTGGCGTTGGTAATCAGATCGTTGAGCAGAATGAGCGGGCTCGAGCCCACCATGGTGAGTGTCCCACCGAGGATTGCACAGAATCCCATCGGCATCAGGAGTCGCGACATCGCAATGCCGGTGCGCGTGGAGATTCGGCTGACAACGGGCAGAAACAGAGCCGCGGCGCCAACGTTCTGCATGAAGCTCGAAATGAACGCGACGACGCCGGACACGATCGGCATGACCCGTTTTTCGCTGCTTCCCCCCACTCTCAATATGTGTGACGCGAGTCTCGAAAGTAAACCCGTTCGATCGAGACCGGCGCCGAGTAGCATCACCGCGATAATAGAGATGACTGCATTGCTCGCGAATCCGTCGAACAAATGCTCGGTAGGAACGATGTTGCTCAACCCGAGCGCTAACATGATCAGTATCGCAGCGACATCGACCCGAACGATCTCGAAGACGAACAGATAGATGGCAAACGCGAGAATGGCGAACACGGTACCCATCTGCGGAGTCAGCGTCAGAGTCTCAGTCAAGCTTGGACCCCCTGCGCACAATCAGGCATGGGCACTCACCCAGCTCGCGTAGAAAATTCGCGCGGCCATGGCGACTCCTACCGCTATCAGCACACCGGCGACGGTGCGCTTGAGCAACGCGGTGGGCAGGCGATGTGCAACACGCGCGCCAATCAAGACGCCCAGCGCCAGCAAAACGGCTATGGCGAGGCTGCCCCGAACGAGCAACTCGCCGCGTTGAAAATTGCCGATCGTCGCCGATGCCGCGACGGGCAGCTGAGTCACCTGACTAACACCCACCGCCGTCGACAACGGCAGTTTCATCCAAACCAGGATCGGTAGCAAAACGTGCGGCCCCCCGTGCCGCTAACGCCGAATCGAAGCCGGTGACCCCGCCGATGAGTGCGAGGGCAACGGCAGCCGGTTGCTTTTCTACACATCCCTCCGGTGCGCGCCGGGTGAGTGCGTGAACCCCTGAAAACAACACCAGTCCCGCGATGAAGGTTTCCAGCCAGCGTGCCGACATCAGCGACACGGTGGCTGCACCCAGATAGGCCCCCGGCATGGCGCCGACACACAGATACAGCGCCAGGCACCGGCGAATCGAGCCCCTTTGCGCGTACTCCGCGGCACCCACGGCGCCGCTGAATAGATAACTGAACATACAGGTCGCAATGGCGATCTGCACGTCTACGCCCACCCAATATACGAGCCCGGGCACCAGAAGCACACCGCCGATCCCGACGCAGCCGATTGACGTACCGACTAGCAGACCGAGGAAAGCGAAGGGTAGGAAGGCGACGAGCTCGGTCATCTGTCAAACACCTTAGCATCTGAGCGGATTCGGATCTCACCTTGCCCGGTTCGCGCGCTGTTAGAATCAGCAGATACCAGCAGGCGCGGGGGCCCCGACGTCGGTTACGCAACGACACGTCATGAGTAAGGTTGATCTGAAAATCCTCGAGAATATGGCAGTCGCTGCCCTCGTTGCCGGCAATACCTCCGAGGAAAATGCGCGCATCGTAGCGCGCGCCCTGGTAGCGGCGGACGCCGACGGGCTCGCCTCGCACGGCGTGTCCAGGGTGCCCTTCTATGCCGACCAGGCGAGCAGCGGAAAGGTGGATGGCCATGCGACGCCGGTGCTCGAGCAGCGGGCAGCGGCTGCGCTGAGCGTCGACGCCGCCGCGGGATTCGCATTTCCGGCGATTCGCGCGGGCCTAGAGCGCGCAGCGGCGCTCGTCGGCGATGCGGGCGTGGTGGCGGTCTCCGTCGGCAACTCTCATCACTGCGGCGCCTGCGGTTACCACGTGGAAAGTATCGCCGAGCTCGGTTTGTTGGCTCTCGGATTCAGTAACACGCCGGCGGGGATGGCGCCGTGGGGCGGTTCGCGCGGCAGCTTCGGCACCAATCCCATCGGTTTCGCGTGTCCGAGGCGCGAGGCGCCGCCGCTTGTTGTGGATCTGTCCTTGAGCGTGGTGCCCCGCGGCAAGGTGATGCTGGCAGCCAACCGCGGCGAGCCGATTCCCGAAGGCTGGGCGCTCGATGCGCAGGGCCGCGCCACCACCGACCCACGCGCCGGGCTTGCGGGCACCATGGTGCCTATCGGAGAGTCCAAGGGCTCGGCACTCGCGTTCATGGTTGAATTGCTGACCGCGGCGCTGGCGGGCGCCAATTTTGCGTTCGAAGCGAGCTCGTTTTTTTCCGCTGCGGGGCCGCCGCCGCGTATCGCGCAGACATTTTTCGTCATGGATCCCGAGGCTTTCGGCGGTGCAACCTTTCTCGACCGAGTCGAAGCGTTGGTTGCGGACGTGGCTTCCCAGCCCGGCACGCGTCTTCCCGGTGATCGACGCCACCGCAACCGCGCCGCGGCCCTCGTGCACGGCGTGGAGATCGACGATGATCTGCTGACCGAGCTGCGACGACGCGCGAGCATGTAACGATGGAACGGGACTCCCGCGGCCGCGGTCAAAAAAAAATCGTATGATTCGCGGAAGCACAATCATGAAGTGGCTCAAGCGTGCTCTGATGGTGATGTGTGTACTACTTGCGGGCCCGATACTGATGGTTTCATGCGGAAATGTGAATGTCGGCAACGATTGGCGCACCGCGGACCGCTCGAGCGCCGGTCTGGCGCCGCACCCGTCGCGGGCACCGGAAGCGGTCGTGCAGGTGTACGCGGCGCGTGCCTTCAACTGGCGCGGCGCCCTGGGAGTGCATACATGGATCGCCACCAAACCCCGGCGCGGTGAGTTCTACACGGTGCACCAGGTGATGGGTTGGCGGCGCTACCAGGATCTGCCGGTGGTCGTATCTACACCGGACATTCCCGATCGAAATTGGTTCGGCGCGCGTCCCGAGCTTGTCGTGGACCTGCGCGGCGAGCGGGCGGCGGAAGCGATTCCGCGTATCGAGGCGGCGGTCGCCAGTTACCCTTTCGCGCGCAATTACGGCCTGTGGCCGGGCCCCAACAGTAATACGTTCACCGCCCACGTGGGTCGCGCGGTTCCCGGCCTCGCCATGGACCTGCCGAGCACCGCCATCGGCAAGGACTATCTCACCAATGGCAGCATCGTGGAGAGTGCGCCGAGCGGCACCGGCGGGCAGCTCTCGCTCTTCGGCCTGCTCGGTATCACCATTGCCCGGGAGGAAGGTTTGGAGCTGAACATCCTGGCGCTCAATTTCGGAATCGACTTGCTGCGCCCGGCCATCAAGCTGCCCGGCTTCGGCCGAATCGGCATGAAGAAGCTGCCACAGACGGATGAATGATGAAGCCGCCACGTCATCGAAAGGCTTCGGCATAGTCGGCTGCAAATACCTCGAATGAAGTCGCCGTTCGCCCGAGCAGCCGCTCGACGTCGGGCGTGACAAAGGCGGCCCCGCCGCGCGCGCTCAAATCATAGAGCTCCATGACGATGTCAATGAGCCAGGGCGACAAACCGTGTGCGTGCAGTGCTGCCCGTGTCTCGCCGGGTTGCGTATCCACGTATTGAATTTCACGACCGAGCACACGGCTGAGCACTGCGGCGATATCGTAATTGGAAAGTGCCGCGGGGCCGGTCAGGTCGAAGTATCCGCTCGGTGGCGGCGGTTGCGTCAGCACACGCGCGGCCACCGCGGCAACATCCCGCGCATCGATGCTGCTGACGCGGCCGTTTCCCTGAGGCGCATGAAAGCTGTTCGATTTGCGAATATCTCCCGCAAACTGCCCGACGATATTCTGCATGAATGCGTTGGGCCGAAGGCAAACGAAGGCAATGCCGCTTTCGCGAAGGGCCGCTTCGGTCGCGTCGTGAACGGCGGCCAGACGCGTGGCGGCGCCGCCACCGGCACCGAGAGCCGACAGGCGCACGATCTGCGCGACACGCGCCGAGCGCGCCTGCTTCACCAAACGGGTCGCCACTACCGCCATGTCCTGCTCGAGTGGCGTGGCGAGAAACAGCCGATCGACGCCTTCGAGCGCCGCGGCCACCGACGCGGGATCGCGCAAGTCGAGGCACCGCGTAGTCACACCCTCGAGCTTGTCGTGCAACGGCAATCCGCGGCGTGACGCGGCCAGCACCCGAGCACCGGCACCGGCGAGCAAAGGCACCAGAGCGCGGCCCACGGTGCCCGTTGCGCCGGTGACGAGAACCGTCTCGGAATCGCTCACGGCGATTGCAGGAATCGACGCCGCAATGTGCCACGGATCCGACGTCGGCGTCGTGTATCACGAGGAGTGGGAACGTGGCCTTGCAAAGAAAGATTCTGCACGGTTCAATGCAGCCGCCATCTTGCCCCGGCGCCAGACCGAAGCACAAGCTTGCGGGGAAATGGTAGCGCTAATAACCGTCGTGTCGGCGGGGAGTGGGCTTGACCAAAGCGAGCGAAATCGACGCGCCGTTCGTGGCGTTGCACGACCTCATCAGCGGCGACGAGGATGCGCGCGCGTGCCGGGATATTTCCGACAGCCAGTGCCGGGAACAGCCGCGTAATTTCGGCGTTCACCTGGTTGCCCTGTCGTTGACCAAAATCGGCGACGGTCTTGCCGATGCCAAGCTGGTACTCAGCTGGCTGCTCGATGCGCTGGGTGCACCGGCGGCCACGGTGGCGATGTTGGTGCCGGTGCGCGAATCGCTCTCGCTGCTTCCGCAGCTCGCGGTTGCAGGATGGATGCGTCGGCAGTCGGTGCGAAAGTGGTTCTGGGTCGGCGGCAGCGTGGGACAGGCGATTTCTCTGTTCGCGATGGCGATGGTTGCCTGGCGCTTCGAAGGTGCGACAGCGGGTTGGTCGATCGTCGGACTTCTCGCCATTTTCAGCCTGGCAAGGGGCGTGTGCTCGGTGGCGTCAAAGGATGTGCTCGGTAAGACCATTGCCAAACAGCGACGCGGCACGCTCACCGGATACGCATCGACCGCGGCCGGCCTCGCAGTAATCACACTCGGGCTCGCGCTCCAGCTCGAGCCGGGAAGCGAGCGTGGCGTCGGATTCTTTGTCGGCCTGCTCGCGACGGGCGCCGCGCTGTGGTTGATTTCCGCCGGTGTGTTCGCGCTTCTCGAAGAATACCCCGGAGCGAGCGATGGCGGTGCGAATGCTTTGCGCGAGGCAATCGCGGGTCTCAAGCTCGTCGTCGAAGACAGCGAGCTGCGCCGTTTTCTGATCGCTCGCGCGCTGCTCGTGAGCACCGCCCTGATGGCACCGTTTATCGCGATACTGTCGCGCGACCTCGGCGGCACCGGCCTTTCCGATCTGGGCATTCTCGTGCTGGCGTCGGGGATCGCCGCCAGCGTGAGCGCCGGCGTGTGGGGCCGCTGGTCGGATCGCTCGAGCCGAATAGTCATGGCCGCGGCCGGTGCTCTCGCCGCGTTCGCGGGAATCGCGGTGTCGCTGTGCGCATACCTGATACCCGAGGGCGGCGTCTGGATCGCGTATCTGTTCGGCGCCCTCTACTTCTTGTTGTCGGTCGCACACACGGGCGTTCGCCTGGGGCGCAAGACGCACCTCGTCGACATGGCAGGAAGCGAGAATCGCGCGAGCTACGTGGCGGTCAGCAATACCCTCATAGGCATCGTACTGCTGCTCGGTGGCGGCGCCGGGGTACTCGCGGATACCGCCGGTCCGGCTCTTGCGGTGATGGCTTTCGCGATTTTCGCAGCGCTCGGTGCGCTCGCGAGCCTCGGGCTCGAGGACGCCCAGGCCTGAGCCGAGCGCGCACGCCGTGGCCGGCGCGGTTCCGAATGGCCTCGACACGGGCCGCCTTTCTGGGATCATCGGTGCATCGCGTGTCGCTTCGAGGATCTCCGATTCCATGCCAGAGCCCCGACCTGCTCGATCCTGCCTCACCCACCTCGAGTGCTCGCGAACCGGTGAGCGCATCGCCGCGGAAAAGCTCGCGAATCTCAGCCCCGCCGGGGCGCCGCTGCTGGCGCGTTACGACGAGAATGCGGCCGCCAAAACGTTGCGTCTGAACAGTGCCGGCGACCGTCCGCGCTCGCTGTGGCGCTATGCGGAAATGCTGCCGCCGCCGGGCGCGGCGGGCCCCGTGACGCTGCACGAGGGTATGACGCCGCTCGTCAGCGCGCCGCGGCTGGGTGCACGCCTTGGCGTGTCTGCGCTGCTGATCAAGGACGAAAGCCGTAACCCCCTGGGAAGCTTCAAGGACCGTGGCATGTCGGTGGCCGTCACCATGGCGCGTACCCTCGGCGCGCACACGCTGGCGCTGCCGAGCGCGGGAAATGCGGGCGGCTCGGCGGCTGCCTACGCTGCGCGCGCGGGACTCGCGATGCACGTATTCATGCCCGCCGACGCGCAAGCGGCGAATATTTTCGAATGCCGGCGGGCCGGCGCCCGGCTCACGCTGGTGGATGGTTTTCTGAATGATTGCGCGCGGGAAGTCGCCGAGCGCGCACGAGAGACCGGCTGGTTCGAGCTCGCTACTTTCAAAGAACCCTACAGAGTCGAAGGCAAGAAGACCCTGGCCTATGAGCTCATCGAGCAGCTCGGCGGCGTCGTTCCCGACGCGATCCTATATCCCACCGGCGGCGGCACGGGACTGGTCGGCATGTGGAAAGCATTCGACGAGCTCGAGCGCCTCGGCTGGATTGGCGCCGAGCGCCCGCGCATGGTGTGCGTGCAGGCCGCGGGCTGCGCGCCGCTTGTCAGCGCCTTCCTGGGAGGCGCGCAAACGGCATCGGTCTGGGCACATCCGACAACGCGAGTGCACGGATTGCGCGCGCCGCGCGTGCTCGCCGACCGGCTGTGTCTCAGTGCGATTCGCGAAAGCGGCGGCACCGCCATCGCCGTGGAGGATGACCAGATGCACGCCATGCAGGACCTGGCCGGGGCCAGTGAAGGCCTCTCGTTCTGTCCCGAGGGTGGCGCCTGCCTGGCCGCGATACCGGCACTGATCGGGCGCGGCGACCTCGATCGAGGCGAGCGCATCACGGTATTCAACACCGCCACCGCGCTCAAGTACGACTACCGGGACCTGCCAGGTTACGCAAACCCCG
>JBFICP010000111.1:0-9852 GCA_041581935.1 Gammaproteobacteria bacterium
ACCACCGTCGACCAGAACACTCGCGCGGCCATCGATCGCTGCGACCACCTCGGGCAGCACTTCGATGCTGCCACGGCCGTGGTCGAGCTGGCGGCCGCCGTGATTCGACACGTAGATACCTTCGATACCGTGCTCGAGCGCGATGGCCGCATCCTCGGCGGTGGCGATACCCTTCAAGATCATGGGGATGTCATGGGTGTCCTTGAGACGCTTGACGTCGTCCCAGGAGAACGTCATTTGGTACTCGTCTCCGGTGACATTCTTGCGCGCGGTGGTGACGTGGCGCTTGGACAAATCCCGCTCGCGTCGTCCATAGTGATCGAGGTCCACCGTGAGCGCCAGCGCGAAGTAGCCGGCATCGATGGCGCGACGGATGTGATCGTCGACCCATGCGCGGTCGCCGCGCACATAGAGCTGAAACATGTTCGGTCCATCGCTCGCCTCGGCTACCGCCTCCAAACCGGGATCGCTTCGCGAGCTCAGCATGCTCGCGGTGCCGAAGCGGTTTGCCGCGCGTGCCGCCGCCGCGCCGCCACCGGGATCGAGATCCTGAAGCGAACCGATGGGGGCGAGAAAGACGGGAATTCGCAGCCTGACGCCCAGCAGGGTCGTCGAGCAGTCGACGTTGGACACATCGCGCAGCACGCGGGGACGAAAGGCCAGGCTGTCAATGGCCTGGCGGTTGCGCTTGACGGTGGTCTCGGTCTCGGCGCCGCCGATCAGATAGTCCCAGACTTCCACGGACAGCCTTTCCCGCGCGGCCTTGACCAACTCGTGCAACACGAGGCAGTCATCATCGACAAGGCTCATTCGTATCTCCTCGGGTGGTGACGAAGGGATTTTGCCCTAACGGACCGCGCTCTGCTAAAACAGATCCCAGCAGGCACCGAAGTCATCACAATGTCGATACTGTTGATTCGTCACGGAGAGACCGCCCTCAACGCGGCGCGCATCGTGCAGCACCCGGACACGCCGCTCAACGAGCGCGGCGTGGGGCAGGCGCGACGCATCGCCGAGCGACTGGCTGATTTTCCCGTTTCGGCAATCATCTCCAGCGACTACGCACGTGCCTATATGACCGCACAGGCCATCGCGCGTGTCACCGGGCTTCCCGTCGTCATTCAGGAAAGCCTCCGAGAACGCAACTTCGGCGACGTGCGGGGCACTGCGCACGCGGATCTTCCCGTCGATCTGTACGCGCCGGAATTTCATCCGAGTGGCGGGGAGAGCTGGTCGATGTTCCACGAGCGGGTAACCGTCGCGTGGGAGGCGATCAAGGAGCGGGCAAAGCGCAGCGACGGGGATCTGGTCGTCGTCAGTCACGCGCTGGTGTGCCGATCGCTGGTGGCGAATCACCTCACCCTCGCAGACGACATGGATGTGAACGTGCCGAGATGGCCGAACACGGCATTGACGGTAATCGAGAACCGAGCCCCCTGGAAGGTGTCGGTGCTCGCCTGCGGAGCGCACCTGGACGGGGTCCTGGCCGATGACTCGGCTGCCCGGTCATAGGCTCGGCGGGCCACGCAGAAGCGTGCTTCGGGGCCGCTCGCCCGGCGCGGTTACAGGCGGACCTTGACGTACGAGCCCGGGGCGTCCTCGATGGGGGTCAGTTCACCTTCCCCAGGAGCGCGGGCCGGCACCCGTTCTCCGGCGAACGGTTGCAACCACTGCATCCAGTGGGGCCACCAGGAGCCGGAATGCTCGCTCGCGTCGGCGAACCAGGCATCGGCCTCGGCCGGAAACGCTTCGTTGGTCCAGTAGCCATACTTTTCCTTCTCGGGCGGATTGATGACGCCGGCGATGTGCCCGGACGCGCCGAGCACGAAGGTCACCGGACCGGCGAACAGCTTGGCCGACGCGTAACCGGTTTTCCAGGGCGTGATGTGATCCTCTTTCGTGGAGAGCACATAGGAAGGCGTATCGACACGGCTCACGTCGATGGGAACTCCGGCGAGCGTAATTCCACCGGACTCGCGCAACCGGTTGTGCAGGTACATGTTGCGCATGAAGAACGTATGTGTGGCCGCCGGCATGTTGGTGGAGTCGGCGTTCCAATAAAGAATGTCGAAAGGCTTGGGACTCTGGCCCAGCAGGTAACTGTTGACGAAGAACGACCACACGAGATCGTTGGCGCGCAACGTGCGGAAGGTCGCGTCCACCAGTTTACCGTCCAGGTAACCGCGCTCGTTGATGCGGTTCTCGATCGTATCGAGCCCCGCCTCGTCGATGAACAGGCTCACCTCGCCGGTATCACAAAAGTCGACCATGGTCGTGAGGTAGGTGGCACTGTTGATGCGATCGTCGCCCTTGGCTTTCATCCACGCGGCGGTCGCCGATAGCAGAATGCCGCCCAGACAGTACCCGACAACGTTGACCCGGCGCTCCCCGGTCGCCTTCTCGATGGCATCGAGCGCGGCGATGGGACCTTCCAGCATGTAATCCTCGAAGCTCTTGTCGGCGAGGCGCTCGTCCGGGTTCACCCATGAGACCATGAACACCGTGTGTCCCTGGTTCACGAGCCACTCCACCATTGAATTACCCGGGCGTAGATCCATGATGTAGTACTTGTTCATCCACGGCGGCATGATCAGCAACGGTGTTCGATACACCTGCTCGGTGCTCGCCGCGTACTGAATCAGCTGCATGAGATCGTTCTGGTAGACAACCTTGCCCGGAGTGACGGCTAGATTCACACCGACCTCGAAGGCCTCATGATCGGTGGTCTTGATGTCCAGCTGCCCGTCGCCGTCGGCGAGATCGGAGATCAAATTGCCCATACCGTCGATGAGATTTTTGCCGCCCGTTTCCGCGGTGACCTGCAGCACCTCGGGATTGGTGAGCGCGAAATTGCTCGGCGACAGGGCGTCGGCCATCTGGCCGATGGAGAACGCGAGCTTTTGCTGGGTACGTTCGTCGAGACCGTCGAAATCCTTGACCAGATCCACCCAGGCGCGCGCGGTCAGCAGATAAGCCTGCTTGATGACGTCGAAGGCCGGGTTGTCGTCCCAGCCGGCGTGCCGGAAACGCCGGTCGCCGTCCTCGGGCTCGATGACCGGGTCGGTCTCGACGCCCATCAGCCGAAGCGCGGTGCGTTGGGCGAGCTGCGCGTAGTCCGACCACAGCGCGAGCTGCGCCGCGGCCAGGCGCCCCGGATTCGCCCATGCGGCCCGCGAGAGCTCGAGGCTCGCCTGGGCGAGCCCCAGCGGATCGTCGGACTCCGGATGGACCAATCCGTTGCCGGCGCCGGCATCCATGCCTTTGGAAAACAGCTTCAGCCCGAGCTCGGTGAGCTTGCGGTAGGTGCTGATGAGTTCGTCGGAATTCATGGATTCGAGGCGAGGAGTGACGTGTTGCAGCATGCTGTGGAACCCCGGCAGGGACCTCCGGCACAATTTGTGCGGCGCATCATAGTGCAGCCGGGTGGGCATTACAATTGGCACCACCCACGGGCCGCCCGACCTCGCTTGGCCCCCCGCTTGACGCTGTTCGACACCCCACTATATCGTCCAGCGCCTGAATTTCCTGAACGGAGACGAACATGCCGCTCTCCCAGCCAGCCTCGAGAAAGCACCTGCACACCCGCACGGTCGTCTGTCACGGTTATCGTCGTGATGACGGCCTGTGGGACATCGAAGGTCATCTGGTCGACATCAAGACTTACGATTTCGACAATCACCACCGGGGCGAGGTCAGGGCCGGCGAGCCGGTGCACGAAATGTGGTTGCGCCTGAGCATCGACGACGACATGGCGATCCGGCACGCCGAAGCCGCCACCGAGCACGCACCCTACGCCATGTGCCCCGACATCACGCCGCGCTTCGCGCTCCTGGAGGGGCTGCGCATCGGCCCCGGATTTCACCGCGAGGTCCATAAACGGCTGGGCGGCGTGAAGGGCTGCACGCACCTGGTGGAGCTATTGAGACCACTGGCGACCGCGGCCTATCAGACGCTGGTGGCCAAGCGCAGAAAGCGCGAAGCGGATCCCGACGCCGCGGCGCGCCGCCCGGTGTTTCTCGATACCTGCCACGCCCATGCCAGCGACAGCCCGGAGGTCAAGCGACGCTGGCCGGCGTTCTATACGGGACCGGATCGCGCGCCGTGAACCGCGAATTGTAGGAATGGCCCGGCGGTGACCCGGGACGACGCGGTCGACGCCCTGGGCGTGACACATCCGCCCGCGGCGGACGATGCACGCATCGTCTCGCTGGTGCCGAGCATCACCGAGCTGCTGTTCGACCTCGGGCTCGGGCCCCGAGTGGTGGGGCGCACGACCTTTTGTATTCATCCCGGGGACGCGCTCGACGACGTTCCCCGGGTCGGCGGCACCAAGAAGCCGCGCATCGACAAGCTGCGCCGGCTGCGCCCCAGCCACGTCATCGTCAATGTCGACGAGAACCGCAAGCAGGACGTCGAGGCAATCGCGGCGTTCACACCCCACGTGGTCGTCACCCACCCGCTGCAACCCGACGACAACCTGGCGTTGTACCGACTGATCGGCGGAATCTTCGACCGGCGCCGGCAGGCGAAGCGCTTGTGCGATGCATTCGTTCGCGCCCGCGACGAGCTGGCGACTGCGGCGGCCGGGTTTCCGGCGCGACGGGTTCTCTACCTCATCTGGCGCGATCCCTGGATGACGATTTCCCGCGACACCTACATTTCCCGGATGCTGGCCCTGGCCAACTGGACGACTGTCCGCCACGATCCGGAAATCCGTTATCCGCACGTGCGTGCCGAGCCACGTTTACTGAGCGATACCGACGTGGTGCTCTTCAGCAGCGAGCCGTTTCCGTTCAAGCAGACCCACGTCGACGAGTTTCGCGCGCTCACCGGCGACTCCGATACCCGCTTCGCCTTCATCGATGGAGAAATGACGTCGTGGTACGGAAGCCGTGCGATCGAGGGGTTGCGTTATCTGCGCGGGTTCGCGGCTGGCTTCGCCGATTGAATCGGTCCGCCTCAACAAGGAGCTTGCCGCTGGTCGCGTCGAACATGACCGGAAGGTAGACTTTAACCATGCGCATCGTTTCTCTGCTCCCCAGCGCCACCGAGATTGTCTGCGCGCTGGGCTACGCCGATCAGCTCGTGGGGCGCTCCCACGAATGCGATCACCCTGCGGCAGTGTCGGACCTGCCCGTGTGCTCGCGACCGCGTATTCGCACTGACACGAGCAGCGCGGAGATCGATCGCTCGGTCAAAAGCATCGTCTCCCGGGGCCTGTCGGTTTACGAGATTGACGAGGACACGCTGCGTGCACTGGCGCCCGATTACATCGTCACCCAGACCCAGTGCGAGGTGTGCGCCGTCAGCGAGCGCGATGTGGAAGTCGCCGTCAAAGAATGGCTCGACGATCAGTGCGAGATTGTCTCGCTCAACCCGAACCGCCTGGAAGACGTGTGGGCGGACATCATCCGAGTCGCCACGGCGCTCGGTAATCGCCGTAACGGCGAGGATGTCGTGGCCGCCCTGCGCGAGCGCATGTCCAAGATCCAGTCACGCGTCGCGGAGCGCGAGGAAACGCCGCGGGTAGCCGTGATCGAATGGATCGAGCCGCTGATGGCCGGCGGCAACTGGATGCCCGAGCTGGTGGAAATGGCGGGCGGGGAGAATCTGTTCGGCGAGGCCGGCAAGCATTCTCCGTGGATGGAGCTCGATCAGCTACGCGACGCCGATCCGGACGTTGTCGTCGTATCGCCGTGCGGTTTCGACCTGCAGCGCACCCGAGACGAGATGCAGCCGCTCATCGAAAATCCGACCTGGCGCGCGCTCGGCGCGGTGGGCAAGGGTCAGGTCTACCTGACCGACGGACATCATTTTTTCAACCGACCGGGGCCGAGGCTGGTGGAATCTCTGGAGATCCTGACCGAGGTGCTGCACCCGGCCCGGAGTCCCTCCCGCCATCGCGGTGCAGCTTGGATGCGGTTATAGGTTGTCGATCTCGAGCGCCGGCAGATCGCCGGCAGGGGTGAAGCCGAAGACCCGAGCGTAGAAGCAAAGCTCGGCCTGCAGGGTGCGCTCGATGGTCTCGGCCTTGCGAAACCCGTGTTGCTCGCCCTCGAAGGCGAGATATGCGACGGGGATCCCCTTACGGCGCAGCGCCTCCACCATGCGCTCGGCCTGGGAAGGCGGTACCACTTTGTCCTCCAGCCCCTGAAAGAAAATGACCGGGCAGGACAGGCGATCGGCTGCGTGAATCGGTGATCGCGCCACGTAGCGGTCGCGCTCTGCGGGATAGGCGCCGACCAATCTATCCAGGTAGCGTGATTCGAACTTGTGGGTGTCGCCGACGAGTGTCTCGAGATCGCTGATCCCGTAGTAGCACGCACCGGCGGCAAACACGTCGTGGAAGGTGAGAGCAGCAAGCGTCGTAAAGCCGCCGGCGCTGCTGCCGCGAATCACGAGCCGTGCTGCATCGGCGCCCTGACTGTCCACTACGTGCCGCGCGCCGTTGATGCAGTCCTGCACATCGGCGACACCCCAGTTACCGTTGAGGCGCTCGCGATAAGCGCGCCCGTAACCGGTGCTGCCCCGGTAGTTCACGTCGAGCACCGCGAAGCCGCGGCTCGTCCAGAACTGGATGGGCAGACTCAACGTCGCCGACGTGGCCCCTGTCGGCCCGCCATGTCCAATGACGATGAGCGGCGGGCGCTCACCGTCGGGAGCCCGGAAGTCCGGATTGCAAGGCGGGTAATGAAAGGCGTAGGCATGCTCGCCTTTGCCGGTGGGAAACTCGAGCGCTTCCGGAAGGGAAACGTATGTCTCGGCGAAAGGCTGCGCGGTCGACTCGCGCAGCACCTCGACGCAATTGCGCGCCGCATCGATGATGGCGACACACGCGGGCCTCGCGGCGGCACCAGCAATGATCAGCGCCCGATCCCCGTCTACGACCATCGCCTGGATATCGGTGAATTCACACTCGATGGTTTCGAGTCGTGTCCCGTCGGCCTCGAGGCGGGCGAGGTGCCAGAAGCCCGCCTGGGAGTAGCAGCCTAGGATACGGCCTTGCGCGTCGAACCCGTAGGTCGACATACCGAACTGCCATTGCGGTCGACCGAATTCGGACTGCATGGGCAGCACGCAACGCGCGGCTCCGTTCTCCCACCGGTGTAGATTCCACCAGCCATCGGGGTCGGAGACGAAAAACAATGCGCCGTCGCGCCGAAACACCGGCTGAAACACCGACGTGTGGTCGCCGCCGGCGAGCCGCCGCGGTGTCGCAAGCGAGCCGTCGGCATCGATCTCCGCCAACCACAGCACACTCGCATCCCACGGCATGTCGGGGTGATCCCAGGTGATCCATGCCAGCCGTTTACCATCCGGGCTCAGGCAGGGGCTCGCGTAGAAGTCGTGTCCCGCGGCGAGCACCTCGACGGCGCCGTCGTCGAGGTCGACGGCAACCAAAGTGTTGACAGGTTCCTGCTCCTCACCTGTGTGATCTTCACGCACGCACACGAGCCGCCGGCGACGCGAATCGAGGACCATGTCCGCGAATCGCCAGGGACGGTCTGCGGTCAATGCCCGAGGCTGCGAGTCCCCGCCACATTCATAGATGCGCTGATCGTCAAAATTGACAAACCAGATGTGCCCTTCTGCGACGAGAAACGCGCCCCCGCCGTATTCATGGACACGCGTGCGGACATTGAATGGCGCCGATACGACGTCACGAGTTGCGCCGCCGGGCTCCCGACAGACCAGAACATTGCGTCCGCCTTCCGACGGCCGGCCCTCGAGCCAGTAGACACACTCGTCGCCGATGGCGATGCCGCCGAGGCGCACGCTGTCGGCAACCAGTAACGTTGTTGTGATCGGTGACAACCAGGTGCCGTATGCGGATTGCGAAATCATTTCAAGTCCTCGATGTCGGTGACATCCTATCACCGCTACGCTAACCTCGTTGCCCCGACGCAAGTTACCGAAGCGACGTCATGACACACACATCCGCTGCAGCACCACGACGCAAAGTTCGATCGCTCGCCGTCGCGCTGCTCGGCGTGCTGCTGGCGATCGTCGCCGAGCACGTCGTTGCCCGCGACGCGGCGATACTTTCCGGCCGCGATATATTCCATCCCGTCTACGCCCGCCACGGCATGGTATCGACTCAGGAGATCACCGCCACAGGCGTCGGTGTCGACATTCTCAAGCGCGGCGGCAACGCGGTGGACGCGGCCGTCGCGGTCGGGTTTGCCTTGGCCGTCACCTTGCCCCGGGCCGGCAACATCGGCGGCGGCGGATTCATGCTCGTACACATGGCCGATTCCGAAAAGACCGTCGCCATCGACTATCGCGAGATGGCACCGTCGCGTGCGACCCGGGACATGTATCTGGACGAGGACGGCAAGGTCGACAAGCGGCGCGCACGCTTCAGCTACCTTTCGGTGGGAGTGCCGGGTACGGTCGCGGGATTGGCGCTGGCGCTCGAGAAGTACGGCACCATGGATCTCGCCGAAGTCATGGCGCCGGCCATCTATCTTGCCGGCAAGGGTATCACTGTCACCGAGACGACCGCCGATGCGCTCAATCGGCGCCACAAGCGGCTCGGCGGCAATCCGGCAGCGGCACGCATCTTTCTGCACCCCGACGGCACGGCGCTGCGGGCCGGAGAGCTGCTGGTGCAGAGCGATCTGGCCTGGAGCCTGGAGCAAATCGCCGAGCAGGGTCCCGACGCCTTTTATCGCGGGGAAATTGCCCGGAAAATCGCCGCCGACATGGCTGCCAACGGCGGTCTGATAACGATTCAGGATCTGAACGATTACCGCGCTGTCGAGCGCGAGCCGGTGCGAGGCCAATATCGAGGCTACGACATCGTCTCCATGCCACCGCCGAGCTCCGGCGGCGTGCACGTAATTCAGATTCTGAATATTCTCGAAGACTTCCCGATCGGCTTTCTCGGTCACAACTCGGCCGATACCATTCACTTGATGGCCGAAGCGATGAAGCTCGCTTACGCGGACCGCAGCGAATACCTCGGCGATCCGGATTTCACGAACGTGCCGGTGGCGGGTCTCACCTCAAAGGCCTATGCCGCCAAGCTGCGCGAGCGCATCGCGCTCGGTTACGCGACTCCGAGCAACCGCATCAAACCGGGCAATCCGCTCACTTACGAAAGCCGGGAGACCACCCACTACTCCATCATGGACAAAGAAGGCAACGTCGTTTCCAACACCTATACGCTGAACTTCAGCTTCGGAACCGGCATCGTCGCCGCCGGCACAGGCGTCCTTCTCAACAACGAGATGGACGATTTCTCAGCCAAGCCGGGCGTGCCGAATGCCTACGGCCTCCTCGGCGGTGAAGCGAACGCCATCGAGCCCGGTAAGCGCCCGCTGAGCTCGATGACGCCGACCATCGTCTTCAAAGACGGCAAGGCGCATTTCGCGACCGGAAGCCCGGGAGGCAGCCGCATCATTACCACGACGCTGCAGATCATCATGAACGTGGTGGACCACGGCATGAATATCGCGGCGGCCACCGCCGCCTCGCGTGTTCATCATCAGTGGCTTCCCGACAAGCTGCGGGTCGAAGTGGGTATCAGCGACGACACCCTGGATCGGTTGAGCGCCATGGGCCATCACATCGATATCGGCAACGCCATGGGCAGCACGCAAACGGTGATGCGCATCGAACAGGGATTTCTCGGCGCGGCGGACCCGCGGCGCGCCGGCGCTCTGGCCCGGGGATACTGAGCGGCCATCGAACGACGAGCTTGTCTGCCGCTATCGCTATCGCTATCGCTGTCGCCGGCGTGCGGCCGCGATCCTGGTGGCGCAGGCAACCGGCCTGCCGCGACAGGGCGGGTAGCTCTGCGTGCGCGCCCGATCAGGCGACGCTGCAGGGCGACAGCTTGCGCACCAG
>JBFICP010000112.1:0-9824 GCA_041581935.1 Gammaproteobacteria bacterium
AACCGTGCCAAAGGTAACGGTAATTACGCGAAAAGCCTATGGCGGTGCGTATGACGTCATGAGCTCGAAGCATCTACGCGGCGACGTGAATTTCGCCTGGCCAAGTGCCGAGATTGCGGTCATGGGTCCAAAGGGTGCCGTGGAAATCATCTTCCGCCAGGATCTGACCGACGACGAAGAGATTGCCAGGCTCACCGAAGAGTACCGAAAAAAGTTCGCGAATCCATTTGTGGCCGGCCACCGCGGCTATATCGATGACGTCATTGCGCCGCAGACGACCCGTAAACGCATCTGTCGCTCCCTCGCCATGCTTGAAAACAAGGCGATACAGAATCCGTGGCGAAAGCACGGAAATCTGCCGCTCTAGATTATGTTTAAAAAGATTCTCATCGCGAATCGGGGAGAAATTGCCTGCCGTATCATCAAGTCGGCGCGGCGGCTTGGCATCACCACCGTCGCCGTATTTTCGGAAGTCGACAGTGACAGTCTGCACGTCGATATGGCCGATGAAGCGGTATTCATCGGTCCGTCGCCATCTACCGAAAGTTATCTGGCCATCGACCGAATCATCGAGGCGTGCAAATCCACCAAAAGCGATGCCGTGCATCCAGGTTATGGTTTTCTATCGGAGAACCCGGCATTTCCTCAGGCACTGACCGCCGCCGGCGTGACGTTCATTGGGCCGCCCGTGGCAGCGGTGAAAGCCATGGGCGACAAAATCACATCGAAACGCATCGCCGAGGAAGCGGGGGTCAATAGCGTGCCGGGCCACCTGGAGGTACTTGCCGACGCCGATGAAGCGGTGCGTGTGGCCCGCACAATCGGCTATCCGGTGATGCTCAAGGCGAGTGCCGGCGGTGGCGGCAAAGGAATGCGCATCGCTGGTAACGACGACCAGTGTCGAGATGGCTTCAAACGCGCCCGCAGTGAGGCGCGTTCGAGCTTCGGCGATGACCGGATATTTATCGAGAAGTTTATCTCCGATCCGCGTCACATCGAAATTCAGATTCTGGCTGACACTCACGGCAACGTCGTGCATCTGGGGGAGCGTGAATGCTCGATTCAAAGGCGCCACCAGAAAGTCATTGAAGAGGCACCGTCACCGTTTGTCGATTCGAAAATGCGCGCCGCCATGGGCGCCCAGGCTGTGGCCCTGGCGCGTTCAGTCGAATACCACTCGGCAGGAACCGTAGAGTTCATCGTCGGCGCCGACCACAAATTTTACTTTCTCGAAATGAATACCAGGCTGCAGGTAGAGCATCCAATCACCGAAGCGGTGACGGGAGTCGATCTCGTCGAGCAGATGATTCGAATCGCGGCCGGCGAGCCACTGACGATCGCCCAGTCAGACGTGAAAATGAACGGCTGGGCGATCGAGTCTCGGATTTATGCGGAAAATCCGAAGCGCGGGTTTTTGCCTTCTTCTGGGCGACTCGTATGGTTTCAGCCGCCGGTCGGAGACGGTGTACGTCTTGATACCGGCGTGCGTGAGGGCGACGAGATTTCCGTCTACTACGATCCTATGATTGCCAAGTTGATTACTCACGCCGACGATCGGCCCGCAGCGATCGCCAGAATGCAGTTTGCGTTGGACGCATTTTGCCTGCGCGGTATTTTTCACAACATGTCCTTTCTCGCCGCCATTATCAAGAATCCCCGATTCACCGAAGGGCGGCTGAGCACCAACTTCATCGACGAGGAATTCCCCAACGGCTATGACTCCGGTCTCATGGATGACAAGGAGTGGCATACGCTCGTATGCGTGGCGGTCACGATTCACCAACGCTTGCAGCGCCAGGCGAGCGGCATCGGCGGACAGTTGTTCGCAGAGATGCACGAAGCCAGCCGGGACTGGATCGTCAGTCACGGCGACAGGGCCAGCTCCGCAACCATCACGGTTGCCGACAATCATGATCTGGTCGTAGTCGACGGCACGTCATCCGAGGTCAGATCGTCTTGGGCACCGGGTTCTCGGTTGTTCCAAGGGCACATTGATGGCGCTGGCGTTTGCGTGCAGGTCGAGCGTGCCGGCATCGACTATCGACTTGCCATGCGCGGGATTGAGGCCGAACTCAGGGTTCTTTCGCCGCGTGCCGCCGAGCTGTTCGCACGGATGCCGGTCAAGGCAGCACCGGACTCATCGCGGTTCCTGGTGGCACCGATGCCAGGCCTTCTGGTTTCCGTTGCAGTCGAGTCGGGTGACGATGTAGAACCGGGTCAAGAGCTCGCGGTAATCGAGGCAATGAAAATGGAAAATGTGCTGCGCGCCGAGCAATCGAGAAAGGTTGCATCGGTGCTCGTTGCTCCCGGCGAGAGCCTGCGCGTGGATCAACCGATCATTGAGTTCGCTTGAGCGTGTGACGGTATGGCAGAGCAGTGGGACGACAGGAGTCCGGATCCGGAGAAGCTCGCCGAGGCCGTATTTGCCGGAGACCGGCGGGCGCTGGCGCAGGCCGTCACGCTGGTCGAGTCCTCGCGAAATGACCATCAACAGCTCGCCGCCAGGCTCATCGAGCATCTGTCTCCGTTCTCCGGGACCTCAATCAGAATCGGCATCTCGGGCGCTCCGGGCGTCGGCAAATCGACCTTCATCGAGGCATTCGGCACGCACCTGCTCGGCCTTGGACACCGGGTCGCAGTGCTGTCAATCGACCCGACTTCGGCGCTGAGCGGGGGCTCGATTCTGGGAGACAAGACGCGCATGCCGGCGCTCGCGCGCGAGCAGGGCGCTTTCATTCGACCTTCGCCGGCAGGCGATACGCTCGGTGGCGTCGGGCGGCATACGCGTGAAAGCATCGTCGTGTGTGAGGCGGGCGGATTCGATGTCGTCATCGTGGAGACCGTGGGAGTAGGCCAGTCGGAAACAGCAGTAGCCGACATGACCGATATTTTTCTTCTGATGTTGAATCCGGATGCCGGCGACGAGCTCCAGGGAATCAAGCGCGGTATCGTCGAGCTCGCGGACCTGGTCTTGGTTAACAAGGCCGACGGTGAATCGAAGACGCGCGCGGAGCGAACCGCCGCGGAGTACGCCAACGCATTGCGGCTGTTGCGACCCCGATCTCCGAGCTGGGAGGTTCCCGTTCGCACATGCTCGGCGCTTACCGGCGCGGGCGTGCCCGAGGTTTGGGGCCTGGTCGAGCTTTACCGGCACGTCCTCGGAGAAAGCGGCGAGCTCGCCGCACGGCGCGCCGCTCAGGCTCGATCATGGTTGTGGGATACGGTCACGGCGGACCTCATCGATGCCCTGAAAGCCGACGCAGAAGTGCGCAAAAGGCTCCCCGAGATCGAGCAACTCGTCGTCGAAGGCGCACTCACTCCCGCGGCTGCGGCGCGCAGGCTGGTAGAGGCTTTCCTCGAGCGCCGATCCCGCAGCATATCGCCGCGCGGTGCGCAGGCCGGTGGCGAGGCGGAATCGTGATTGGCAAGCTCAACCATATCGCCATTGCGGTGCCCGACCTGTCGGCGGCCAGCGCGATTTATCGCGATTCGCTCGGCGCGCGCGTTTCCGAGCCGCTCGAGCTACCCGCTCATGGTGTGACGACCGTTTTCGTAGAGATCGAAAACACCAAGATCGAGCTTCTTCATCCGTTGGGCCCGAATTCTCCCATCGCCGCGTTCCTTGAGCGCAATCCGGCGGGTGGTGTGCATCACGTTTGCTTCGAAGTCGAGGATATCGAAGTGGCGCGGAATCGCTTGCGGGCGTCCGGAGCGCGCGTGCTCGGCGATGGCAAGCCATCGATCGGAGCGCATGGCAAACCCGTGCTGTTTCTTCATCCGAAAGACTTCTGCGGCACGCTGATCGAGTTGGAGCAGGCCTGATCCGCCACAGACTTATGGCGCCGGCAGATCCCGGACGATGCGCGGGTAGCCGATTCCCAGCGTCACGGCCCGCGTCAACATGAGCACCGTGATGGCAGCCCAAAGTCCGTGGTTTCCCCACTGCGGCAGAAACAGCCAGACAGCGACCAGAAACACCATTAAGGACAGCAGCATCGCGTTCCTCATCGCAACGGTTCGAGTGGTGCCGATGAAGATTCCGTCGAGCTGGAAGCTCCATACCGAGACGACAGGAAGCAGGATCAGCCAGGGAAGGAACTCCTCCGCCACGATTCGCACGTCGCTAATCCCGGTGATGAGGGCGATGAGTGATGAACCGAATCCCGCATAAACGATGCAGTAGGTAATCGCCACGAGCACGGCACACAGGGTCGATGCGCGCACTGCGCTCGTGAACGCACGGCGGTCCCGGGCCCCATAGGCGGCACCCGCAAGTGCCTCAACGGCGTGCGCAAACCCATCGAGGCTGTACGCCATGAACGTTTGGAAATGCATGAGCACGGCATTCGCGGCGAGAACGATGTCGCCGAGCCTCGCGCTGGTGGACGTGAAGTAAAAAAAAGCGAAGAGCAGGCAGAACGTGCGCACGAAGATATTGAAATTCACTGCGAGAAGGGTTTTCAATCGCGAGCGGTCGAGCAGGCGATAGGACTCCCAGCGGCCTCCCAGCCGCGAGAGCGTTTTGTGTACGAAGTTCAGGCCGAAAACTACCGCCACGTACTCACTGATGAGTGACGCGACCGCGACGCCTTCTACACCCCAGCCGAATCCCATCACGAACAGCACGTCCAGCACGACATTCGTAATGTTCAAAAGCAGCATCAGGGCCAGTGCCGCCCGTGTGTTCTGAACCCCTATTACGAAACCGAGAATGACATAGTTGATGAGCGCGGCCGGTGCTCCGTATACGCGTATCTCGTAGTATTGCTTGGCGAAAGCCTCGACCGCGGCGCTGCCTTCCAACGCCCAGAAGGCGACCTGGCCGGCGGGATGGCGCAGGGCGAGGATGGCTACTCCGAGAACGGCGGCGAGCAGCAGCGCTCGAACGAGCGTTGCCCGAAGTTCGTTCCAGTCATGCGCTCCGGTGGCCTGGGCAACCAGTCCCGTAGTACCCATGCGCAAAAATCCGAATCCCCAGTATAGGAAGCTGAACACCACCGCTCCGAGCGCGACGGCGCCGATGAAGGTCGGATTGGGCAGATGCCCGACCACCGCCGTATCGACGATTCCGACGAGCGGGATCGACACGTTCGAAAGCATGATCGGCCACGATAATGCCCAAACACGGCGATACCAGCCCGCGCTCGTAGTTGGCAGACTGGTATTCATCGATTGTGGGGTTGTTGTGTGCACGCGCAGAACCGGCCCGGCTAGCGAATTCCCGCCAACGCTTTGAGAAGATTCGCGAGCAAGCGCGATCCTAAGCGTGTGGGAAAAGCGGGAGAGTGCCTTTCAATTACTTTGGAACAATTTATTCGGCTCGCCCAGGGCGTTACTGCGCCTAGCCCTGCTCGGACACGAAATGCTTGTAGATGGAAATTAGCTCTTCCGGTTCGAAGTTGATGATGACGATCTCCTGCCCGGGTGATATCCGATCGGGATTCCGTCCCATGCGGTTCTTGGTGAAATTGTAGACGTAGGATTCCAAGGTTTTTCTGTAGATGAGTTTGCCAAGAAAAGAGCTCGATTGGTCGTTGAGCAGCTCGTCGGCGTCACGAGGTATGTCGATTTTGTAGGTATTCACTTCTTTGCCGCGGCGAATGGCCATACCCTGAGCAAAGTTCGTCAGTATCCCATCGTGGATAATGCCCCAGATTCCCTGATCGTCGCCGGGCCGCACCGTGCGCACGTAGAAGACTGAATCCGGATCGAATGTGCCTTCGCGCATGAGAAGCTCGGCGATAGTGGCTGCTTCGAGGCGGTATGGCTTGGTGATTATCTTTAACTCCTGATCCGGGTCGAGTGTCGTGTCCTTCGCGAGCTCCGCGGGAGTGGTGATCTCGAAGTACTGTACCGTTTTGACAACTGAGATGGGGTCGTCAGGATTAGCCGCGTAACGTTGCAAAACCTCGCGCACGGTAAGCTCACGCACCTCACCATCGACGAGAATCTTGATCTTCTTGTCCAGATCACCACCAGCCTCTGCAATGATTTTCTCCGGGGTCGCCGCCTCGACCTGCTCGGCTTCCCGGATAACCGTGATTGGTGTATCCGGCGCGAGCGCAGGGTTGCGCTCGATCTCCCTCGGCGTCGTGAACTCGATGGAGGATTCCGGCAGCAGGGAGATTATCTGATCCTTGGTAACGAAGTGATCGGCGCTCTTTGCCGGCACCGGCTTCGCCTGAGGCTCGGTGAGCTTGGCGACGAACGCCTCGGCCTGTTGTTCCATCTGCGTTTCGACGCTTGGCGCAGGTTTCTGGGTGATTTGCGCGGCGGGCTCCGGATCGACGGCTCGGGGCGTCTCGGCAGGAAAAAGGCTGTCGCGGAACAGAAATGCGAGGACGGTCAGCACGATTGCGAGACCGACGACGACCAGTGCCGTGCGCATCGAAAACCTCCTTCCGCCGCGAGGACGGCCCCCGTCACCGCATCAGGTGTGCGATGGCGGCTGCGGCGCCAATCGGGGTCTCTCCCATCAGCCGTTTACCTCCGGCGCGGAAGTATCGGCATGGCTGCCCGTCTTTTCGCCACGGCGCCGCGTATCGGCAGCCATGATAGCCCATCTGGGCCGGCACACGAACCCATCAGGCATCGGAGTCGCGTCGAGGCGCCCAAAGCCCATTAAATCCCAGTATCATAGCGCCACCCCGGACGACGCTCGCGCGAGGATGGCATCGACATGACACGGACGCCGTATAGAATCGGATGCGCTGTCGTGGTGGCAGCAATCTGGCTTATGGGTTGCACCGCCTCCACGCAGGACGCCACTCCAGCCGCCGAAAGCGCCGTTTCACAGCCCGTATTACGTGTCGGCGTGACGGCGAACTATCCACCGCTGGTTTACAAGGTGGACGGCAAACTGGTCGGAATCGAGATCGACCTCGCCGGCGAGGTGGCCACTGATCTCGACAAACGCATGGAGTTCGTGGAGTTGCCCTGGAAACGTCTCATCCCTGCGCTGGTTGCCAGAGATATCGATGTGATCATGTCAGGCATGTCGATCACAGCTGGTCGCGAGCGGAAGGTATCCTTCACCGAGCCCTATCTGCACATCGGACAGATGGCGATTACGCGAGTTGACGAGCTGCAAAGGCTCGCAAGCTTGAGCGCGCTTTTGAACGCACCCATTACGGTCGGGTTCGAACCAGAGACGACGGGCGAAGCATTCGTCAAGTCGAACATGCGCAACGCACGACCCAGGGCGGTCGATTCCATCGATGGTGCGATTACGGCCCTCAGGGCTCGCGAGATCGACGCATTCGTGCACGATGCGCCCACTGCGTGGCGAATCGGCAGCGATCCCGCGTATCAGGATCTGATAGGGCTCTACTGGCCGCTGACCGACGAGTATCTGGCCTGGGCCGTGCGGATCTCCGACCGGGAGCTGCGCCGCGTGCTGAGCGACCAAATCGAGGCGATGAACAAAGATGGGCGGATTGCCCGAATTACGCGCAAATGGATAAAGGTACGCGTCGAAGTGAAGTGAGACGTGCGGGCGTGGCCCGCGGTTCGCCGACGGCGACCGCGTTTTGCACCAAGAGCCTGGACCTGGCGCGCATCTTCGCGGCGCTCGATGATGACGGCGCATTGGCGGTTCCGGTGCTAGATGAAACGTTCCGCGCCTCGCTGCTGGAGGCGGCGCACGCCTGCCGATTTCGTCCCGCCCGGGCGCTGGTGGGCAAGGGTGAGCGATTGGTGCGTCAGCGAATGGAAGTGTGCGAGGATTTTCCGTCCGACAGCATATTTCGAGAACTCACCGAAGAGTTCCAGGCGCTCTGGGATGCGGGGCTTGCCGGTGCTGCCGGCAACCCCTTCGATGATCAGCTGATTTTCAACGATCTCATGCTGCAGCGTTATCAGGTCGGCGAAGTCGGCATTACTCCGCATCGCGACCGCACCGGCTACAGAAACCTCGTGTGCTTGTTCATTCTCGAGGGGAGAGGCCGGTTTTTCGTTTGTGATGACCGAACCGGAAGGGGTGCGCGGGAGATTCCCCATGCCCCCGGTGACGTTCTCCTTATGCGGGCACCGGGCTTCAGAGCGTCGCTCGAGCGTCCATTTCATTTCGTGCGCGACATTCGAAGTCCGCGGTACATCTTCGGTCTACGTCAGGAAAGCCGCTGAGCCCGAGGCTAAATGGGTAACTTGCGTGGACAGGGTTGCAGCGCTAACCGGGCTTCGATAAGTTCTCAGTTTTGACGCCTCTGCCGCGCCCCGGCTCAGCCCAGGCCCAAGGCGCGGTACGGCGAGGAGAGTTACATGTCTGGTGACAATGCAATTCGGGAACGTATCGATTCGCTGATCGCTTCCAACCGGGTCGTGCTTTTCATGAAGGGCACGCGACACCAACCCCAGTGCGGGTTCTCTGCCGCCACCGTGAGCATACTGGACTCGCTGCTGCCGGATTATGTGACAATTAACGTCCTGGAAGATCCGGAAATTCGCGAAGGCATAAAGTCCTACTCGGACTGGCCGACCATTCCGCAGCTCTACATCGACAAGGAATTCACCGGTGGCTGTGACGTCGTAAAGCAGATGTTCAACACCGGTCAGTTGCACGAAGCACTGGGCGTGGATCCTCCCGATCGCACGCCGCCAAAGATCGAAATCGGCGATGCAGCAGCCGAAGTCATGCGCAACGCACTCGAGGCACAGCCGGGAATGTCGGTTCATCTTTCCATCGATAGCCGTTGGCAGCACAACTTCGCGCTCGGCCCGGCCGAAGGCCATGAAATCAAGACCGAGTCGAACGGAGTAGAGATTCTTCTCGATGTCGGCTCGGCGCAGAAGGCGCGCGGCCTTAAAGTCGACATGGTCGAAACCCTGCACGGCAAGGGGTTCGAAATCCACAATCCCAACGCACCGGGTACCGGCGCTTCGGCCTGATTGCGCGGCCAGGGATCGTGGACAGGCCGCGCACGTTCACCATCGAGAACGGAGCCAAGGCTGCGCCGACCTTCTCCGAACGTGAGATGTCGGCACGCCTCGCGCGGCTGCGCGCCCATATGGCGAGCGAAGACATCGATGCCGTGCTTTTCACCTCGATTCACAATATCAACTATTTCACGGATTTCGTTTACTGCTCATTCGGCCGCCCCTACGGCCTGGTCGTGACTCAGGACCGCTCGACCACCATCAGCGCGAATATCGATGGCGGGCAACCGTGGCGACAGAGCTTCGGCGATCAGATCACCTATACCGACTGGCAGCGGGACAACTACTACGCTGCCGTGAGAGAGCTGATTCCGCGATCCCGGCGCGTCGGAGTCGAGCTCGATCATCTCAGCGTCGACAATCACGGAAAGCTTGCCGCGACACTCGCCGACACCGAGCTCGTGGACATCGGTGCGGCCACGATGCGAATGCGCATGATCAAGTCAGCCGAGGAAATTGCGCTGATCACCGAGGGTGCGAGAATCGCGGATATCGGCGGTTGGGCGTGCATCGAAGCCATCGACGAAGATGTACCGGAGTACGAGGTCGCGTTGCACGCGACCGCGGCCATGGTCAGGGAAATCGGTCGCTCATTTCCGCACACTGAGCTGATGGACACGTGGACGTGGTTTCAGTCGGGAATCAATACCGATGGTGCGCACAACCCCGTTACGACGAGACGAATTCACCGTGGTGATATTCTGAGTCTCAATTGTTTTCCGATGATATCGGGTTACTATCACGCTCTTGAACGAACATTGTTCTTCGAGTTCGCAAGTGCCCGCGCAGTCGAGCTCTGGGAAATCAACTGCCAGGTGCATCGCCGCGGGCTCGAGCTCATCGTGCCCGGCGCGCGATGCGCGGATATCGCCGCCGAGCTCAACGAAATC
>JBFICP010000113.1:0-9789 GCA_041581935.1 Gammaproteobacteria bacterium
AGCTCGGATAGCCGGCGCTGAATCCGTGACTGTTGGCATACACCTGAATGCCTTCGAGGCGGCTTACGCCGGCACCCTCGGAGTTGACGATGCGTGCATCCAAACCACGCGCGGCAGCCTCGGTCTCGAGCGCAATCTCGACGGCTGCCTCGGGGCTCAGTTCCCAGGGATGGTGCAGGTTCAGATCCGCTATGCGGGTCGCCATGAGCGAAGCGTCGGCGAGTCCCGCGTACTCGTCTTCGGCCGTATGTCGCGCGATGCCGCAGGCGGCTGCCACGCATTCGCCGACGGCCGTCGACGAGAAATCGCTGGTGCTCGCAGATCCCTTTCTGCATCCGATGTATACGCTGACGCCGAGTGCCTTGTCACGGGTGTGCTCGATGGTCTCGACTTCGCCCATGCGTGCGTTGACCCCGAGGCCTGCGCTCGAGCTGATGGCCACCTCGGCGCTCGTGGCGCCGAGTCGGCTTGCCTCTTTCAAGGCATCGTCGGCGATCTGCCGCAATCGATCGATTGCAGCGCCGGGATCGCCGGCACCGTGACTCGGGTCGCTGATGCTCGAGCTTTCCATCTGACCTGCCGGGCTGTCCTGTGCTTTGCGGGCGCCCGATTCTACCGCGAATCGCCTCGCCTGAAAGATCCGCCGTCGCGCCATGCGCCGGTCGGGGCGGGGTTCGTGCTAGGATTTCCCGCGCGATCACCTCGGTTCGCGGAAACCAAAACAAAATCCCGCGGGACGCAAACGAAATTTCATGCCCAATCCGCAGCATCAGCCTCGACGACGACACCGAAAATCGTGGCTGGGACGGTTCTTGTTCTGGAGCACCTGCATCGTCGTCGTGCTGGTCGTGGCCGTCGTCATTGCCACGCCCTGGATTCTGCGCGCCGCGGTGCCCGAAGCCTTCGCACGCTTCGGACTGCAGGCGTCGATCGAAGGCGGAAGCCTGAATCCGCTGCGTGGCGAGATCACGCTCCGGGGGTTCACGCTAGGTGAGCCGGCGACGCCCGCGCTCGCGTTGCGGGAGCTCGGCGTAGGGGTGGCACTGCCTGCCCTGTTGAGGGGACGGCTCAAGCTGCGCCGTCTTCGCGTCAGAGACGTCAGCGTGGACGCCGAGCGATTGCTCGAGCTGCGCAAGCTGCTGGGCACGCGTCCGAGCGACCAACGGGGCGCTCTGCCGGTGGAGCTCGATACGCTCGATCTCGAGGCAGTGCATCTGGTTTCGGTCGGCGAGCGCATCGGCCACGACGTGCGCATCGTGCGCCTGCAGCTCGACGACCTGAGTGGACTCGCAGCCGAGAAACCCGCCAAGGTTAGTCTGCAGGCGACCGTCGGCGACGGAGAGCTCGATCTCGAGGCCGAAGTTTCCCTCGACGGGGACGGTCTCGAGGCTGCCGGCAGGTACCGTATCGACAAGGTGCCGTTGCCCGGCTGGGCCCGATTGGGCCCGGCTCGAGCCGATCCCCTGTCCTCGGGGATCGCAACAGGGCGCGGCGATGTCAGCACGCATGTCGATTTCGAAACCGGCGCGCTCGAGCTCACTCTGAACGGCCGGTTGAAGCTCGCGGCGCTAGCCGCCGGCATCGACGGGCTCGAGGCCGAGGGTGGCGACGCCGGCTGGGAGGGACGACTGGCGCTCGAGTGGTCGCCGCAGATGGCATCGCCGAGCGTTCGCGGCGACGGCAGGCTTGATGTCGCGGCCCTGGCCCTGACGGTCGCGCCCTCGCCGCGGACAGCGGTTGACACGAGCGTCGACGACGTCTCCTGGCAGGGTAACTTCGAGTGGGGAGCGCAGCGTACGATGCAGGGCGCCGTTTCGGGCACGCGCGTGGTGTTCACCGACGGTTCTGCAAAGCGGCCCGCGTGGCGAGGCAACGCCGAGGACTTCTCCTGGCGCATGCATGCGCAGGCTCGAGGCGAAGACCAGCCCTTCGGTATGACCGTGCAGGATTTCGCTCTTGCGAACTTGAAAGTATTCGCAGGCGATAACGATGTCCCAACCGAAATCGCCGCCGAGAAGATCGCCGTGGATGAGCTACGCAGCGCCGCGTCCGGCAATCTGGTTATCGGTCGCGTGAGCACGGATCTCGTCACTGTCCACACCCCTGCCGGCGCAGGCAAAAATCATGGTGCGAGTATCGACGTGCACGCCCTGACGGCGACCGGTCTCAGCGGTGATACCGCCGGAACCCTGCAGGCCGCCGGTGTGGGCGCTGCCTCGGTGGACTATGCGCAAACGGGGCGTCGGGTGCGTGCGGAAACGGTCGAATTCGCCAGCGTCGGGCTCAACGCTTCATCATGGATGGGTGCCGAGGAGCTCAGCATCGGGTCGGCAAGGGTCGAGGAGGGCAGCCACGAAATCTGGATATCCGGTGTCAAAGCCATGCGCGCGCACGGCGATGCCGACGGCCGCTTCGGCGCCGCGCGCGTGGTGGTCACACACATGTTTCAAAGCGCATTGGCCGGCCTTTCATGGGAGGCCACCGGGCTGACCCTGAGCGACATCGACGGTGACGTCGAAGATGCGGCCGACATCTCCGCAATCGCTCTCGCCGGGCTCAAGCTCGGCGTCGGCGATGCTTCCTGGGAAGGGTCCGGGCTGAGCACCGAAACGCTCAAGGTCACGATGACGGGCGATCTGCAGGCTGCCCGGCTCGGCCTCGACAAGCTCGCGCGGCGCCAGCCCGGCAGCGGCGATCTGCGCGTTGCAGCGCTCGACGGACGCAATCTGCGTTTTCGTGATTCGCGCGGCGTCCTCGACCGAGTCACGGCGACGTCCGCCGAGTATCGGTTACCCGATGGCGTCGAGCTCGTCACCCAGGATTTGCAGGCACATTCCGTTTCCGGTGACGAATCGAGTGGCCTCGAGGTCGCTCAATTCTCGGTCGCGCGCGGCGCCGGTCGCGCCGCCGACGGCGCGCGTCTGACCGCGTCCGCCCTCGAGACCCGGGGGCTCACGGTGAGCAGCGCCGGCAGCGTCGCCATCGAGAAGGCGCAGCTCGCGAGCCTGTCGAGCACTGCGCCGGACTCGGCAACCGTCGGACTGGACCGCCTCAATGTCGCATCGTTGCGGTGGTCGCCGGAAGCTGGTCTGTCCACCGTGAGCGCCGCGATTAATACCACGCGCATCGTGAGTGCCGACGGAATTACCTGGGCGCTGACGGAGCTCGCGACGAGCGGCCTCGATTGGGACACCGGGTCGCGCATCCGCGTCGATGGCGTGACCCTTGGTTCCGCCAGCCAGAACCACAGCGGCAAGCAGGACTGGCTGGGTCATTCGTTTCAGGCTGCGGATGTGCGCGTTGATCTTCCGGCCGATGTTGCGGTCGCATCGATGAGCGTCGAGACGATCAACGGTGGTCTCGGCTCACCGGGGTGGAAACTGGCGTCGGTCGCCCTTGACGGCTTTCACAGCCGCGATCGCGCCGGCCAGACCGTCGATCGACTCACGACCGGAGCGCTCGAAGTGACCGATGCGCGCAACGGCGCCCAGCTGAATCTCTCGCGCGCGCAGGTCGAGGGGTTGGCGGTGAGTGTCTTGCAGGAGCTGGCAGCCCGGAAGCTGATCGCCGCTGATCTGCGACTCGCGTCCAGCAAGCCCGACTGGCCGTCGCGGGTGCGCGTCCCGGAGCTGCGCGTGACGAAGCCGCGGCTGCACCTCGGCGCGATGGTCGAGCTCGAAGAGGTGGTGGCTCGAAACCCGTATCTGATTCTGGCTCAGGCCGCGGACAACGCGTGGATGTGGCCACCCATTCCGGGTGGCGACGCTGGCGGCGATTCCGACGGCGGCGCGAACGCGGGCGTGCGCGTGGCACGCTTCTCCACCCGGGGACCGGCGCGCCTCGTGTATATCGATCGCGCCACCAAGCCGGTATTTCAACTGGCGCTGGATCCGCTCGTGGTCGTCATGCAGAACCTGGACACTCGGCTGCCGGGCAGTCGCGCACATTTCCGTGCAAGAGGCACCGGCTTACGTCTGGCGGGGCTCGCGCTCGACGGTGCGCTCACGCGCACGGTGAACGGCTTCGATCTTTCACTGGAGGTTGGCGTGACGGGCGCCTACCTGCCCGAGCTCAACCCATATATTGCCCGACATGAGCCCTTTGCAGTCACCACCGGCTGGGGCGATGCACACGCCAAGGTCGCGATCGAGGACACCCGTCTGAGCGGCCAGGTGGATGTCTTGATGAGTGGTTTGGAGGTCAAGATTGCGGGCATTGGCTCCGCGCTGGGGGCCATCAATCCGGTGGATTTTCCATTGAGCACGGCGCTCGCGCTGCTCAAGGACCGTGCCGGGAACATTCGCCTGAGCATCCCCCTGAAGGCTAAAACCCAGGACCCGTCCTATGACTTCGTCGATTCGTTTCAGAAGGATTTCGTGCGCAGCATTCAAACCGCCGGCCGGGTGGCCGCCGATCTGCCCGGCAAGACGCTGGACAAGGCGCTCGGGCTGATCGGCCGGACCGTCTCGGTGCTACCCGGTATCAATACCGAGCGCTATCCGCCGATCCCGTTTGTCCCGGGCGCGGACGGCCTGACGGCCGGATCATTCGTGATGCTGAATCAGCTCGGCGGGCGCCTTGTCGCGTATCCTTCGCTGGTACTCGCCCTGTGCGGGTATTCGGTACCCGGGGATAGCGATGCGGCGGCCCGAAACGGATCCGCAATCAATCGGTTGTTTGCAACGGCACGAGAAGGCGTTTACCGCGGCTACGATCAGGGTCGCGCGGGATTGCTGGCTCTGGCGGCCGCGAGGGCCGATATCGTCAAGCGTTATCTACGCGACATCCATGGCGTTCCCGGCCCGCAGCTCGCGGCCTGCGATGCACGGGTCGACGCGACACCGGATGCCAAGCCACGAGTCGAGCCGCGGATCGAGTCTCCGGCCAAACGTCGGGGTCTTCTCGATTTCTTTTTCTGATGTCAGGCGACGCACGACCCTAATTCTGTAAGATCCATCGATGGACGTCACACCGATCCTCGAACCATTGAACGACGCTCAGCGCGAGGCGGTGACCGCGCCGCCGGGTCATTTGCTGGTGCTGGCTGGTGCCGGCAGCGGCAAAACGCGCGTGCTGGTGCATCGTATCGCGTGGCTTTTGGCGACCGACCAGGTCACCCCCCATCGTGTGCTCGCCGTGACTTTCACGAACAAGGCCGCCGGCGAGATGCGCGGACGCATCGAAGCGATGTTGGAGCGACCGACCGGTGCCATGTGGGTTGGCACGTTTCACGGGCTCGCGCATCGATTGCTGCGCGCCCACTGGCGTGACGCTGCGCTTCCAGAAGGTTTTCAGATTCTCGACAGCGACGATCAGCTGCGTTGTCTGCGCCGCGTGCTGCGGGATCTGGATCTCGACGAAAGCCAGTGGCCGGTCAAGCAGGCGCAAAACTACGTCAATGCGCGCAAGGACGAGGGACTCCGGCCCCGGCATCTGGAGGACAAGGGCGACTACTGGCTCACACAGATGATTCGTATCTACGCAGCATACGAAGAGACTTGCGCGCGCAGCGGAATCGTCGACTTCGCGGAGCTTCTGCTGCGCGCTCACGAGCTGCTTCGTGAGCGCGAGGATATTCTCGAGCATTACCGCCACCGGTTCTCACACATCCTGGTCGATGAGTTCCAGGACACCAACGCCATCCAATATGCTTGGCTGCGGCTTCTCGCCGGCACGAGCGGCACGGTATTCGCCGTCGGCGACGACGACCAATCGATCTACGGCTGGCGCGGCGCGCGCATCGAGCACATTCAGCAGCTGCCCAAAGATTTCCCCGAAGTGCAAACCATTCGTCTCGAGCAGAATTATCGCTCCAGCGGCAACATTCTGGCCGGCGCCAACGCGCTCATCGCCAATAATCAGGGACGGCTCGGAAAGAATCTTTGGACCGATGACGGAGAGGGCGATCCCATCACCTTGTATACGGCCTTCAACGAGCTCGACGAGGCACGCTTCGTGGTCAGTCGCATCCAGCAGTGGATCGACGGCGGAGAATCACGCGACGATGTCGCGATCCTGTATCGCGTGAGCGCGCAGTCGCGGGCGTTCGAAGAGGCGTTGCTCGCGGCATCGTTACCCTACCGGGTGCACGGCGGCCTGCGGTTCTACGAGCGCGCCGAAATCAAGGACGCGCTCGCCTATCTGCGCCTGCTCGCCAATCGCGATGACGACGGCGCGTTCGACCGCGTCGTCAATATGCCCGCGCGGGGTGTCGGCGCGCGAACGCTCGATGCGCTGCGCCAGGCGGCGCGCGCGGCGGGAGAGTCTCTGTGGCGAGCGGCTTCGCGGCTGGTCGAAGAACGGTCACTGGCATCGCGGGCCGCCGGGGCCGTCTCGGCATTCATGAGCCTCGTCGAGGAGCTTGCGAGCCACACCGCTGAGCTGCCGCTCGAGGAGCGCACGGCAATCGTCATCGAGCGCAGCGGATTGCTCGCGCACTACGAGCGCGACAAGGTCGATCGGGCACAGACCCGCGTCGAGAATCTTCACGAGCTGGTCACCGCCGCGCGCCATTTCGTTCAGGAAGAGATCGAGGATGAGGAACCGGATCAGGATCCGATGATGGCGTTCCTGGCCCACGCCGCGCTCGAATCCGGGGAAGAGCAGGCAAGTGAGTGGCAGGAGTGCGTGCACCTCATGACGCTGCACAGTGCCAAGGGACTCGAGTTTCCCCTGGTGTTCCTGGCCGGTATGGAAGAGGGGCTGTTTCCCCACCAGCTGAGCTCCGACGATCCCGCCAAGCTCGAGGAGGAACGACGCCTGTGCTATGTCGGTATGACCCGGGCCAAGCGCCGCCTGTTCCTGACCCATGCGGAAGCGCGCCGCCTGCACGGCTCCGACTTCTATCCCGTGGCATCGCGGTTCATCCGTGAGATCCCCGCCGAGCTCATCGAAGAGGTGCGCATGCGCGCCGACGTGTCGCACAAGGTGTTTCGACGTAATGCACAACGCGCGAGCGGCGGCGATAGCGGCGCGGACAACGGCGATTTTCGACTCGGACAGCGGGTCGAGCACCCGAAGTTCGGCGAAGGTGTGGTGCTCATGTATGAAGGCCAGGGCAGCCATGCCCGGGTACAGGTGAATTTCGAGAACGCCGGCGCGAAATGGCTGGTGGTGGCGTACGCGAATCTGCAGACGCTTTAGCGCGAAGCTTGTCGTTTCGCCAGATGGCGGTCGCTGCGCTCAGCCGAACCTGAGATATCGCGGCGACTATCGGATTCAGCCCGGCTGCAGGCCGGTCTTCTCGAGCATGTACTCGACGGCGCTCTCGATCTCGGCATCGGTGAGGCTCATGTTGCCGCCCTTCGGCGGCATGGCGCCCTTGCCTTTCACCGACGAGCCGACCAGCGCGTCCATCCCCTGGGCCAAGCGCGGCTCCCAGGCGGCCTTGTCACCGACCTTCGGGGCACCGGCGACGCCGGTGGAATGACAGGCGATGCAGGCCTTGGTGTACACGGCCTCGCCGTCCGCGGCCGCTGCGGGCGCGGCTGCGACAGGCTGCGCAGGGGCCGGCGCCGTGGGCGCTGCGCTCGCGCTTGCATCCGCGAGCCCCGCTTGCTGCAGCATGTACTCGACGGCGCTCCTGATCTCGGCGTCGCTCAGGCTCGCGTTGCCGCCCTTCGCCGGCATCGCGCCCTTGCCCTTGATGGACGACATCACCAGAGTTTCCATGCCCTGTGCCATGCGCGGCTCCCAGGCGGCCTTGTCGCCCGTCTTCGGCGCCCCTGCGACGCCGGCGGCGTGGCATGCCAGGCATACGCTGTTGTAGATCTGCTCGCCGGACTGTGCCCCGCCGGACCCCGCCATCTGCGTTTCCGCCGCCGGCGCCGCCGCGGCCACCACGACCTCGTCGGGCTTGCCGACCCGCACCTGGCCCAGGGGCCGGATACGATCGAGCACCGCCTGCGGACTGTTCTGCATTTTTTCCAGCGTGTTTGCGCCAATCGAGCGGGCAGCGAAGAACACGATCACCGTGAACAAGACCAGCGCCATCAACACGACGCCGAATTCCCGCCAGAAAATATCGTCTGCCTTGCTCACCGAGACTCCCCCGAGATGACTGTTTTTACACGCCGAATGGCACCGAAACGAGGCGGTCGTATGGTCTCAAACCGCCTGAGCCGATACAAGTGCGCGCACCGGCCGCGCCCCCCGAGGCGCCCCGGCGCCTCACCCCGCGCGTTCCGCCAGTTTTCTGACATTCACGTAGTCAATCTTGCCCGTGCCCAGCAGCGGAATCCTGGCGACCTTGACGATGCTCCTCGGAATGCTGAGCTCGGCGATGCCGTTGCCGCGCGCATAGGCCATGAGCGCATCGCGCCCGGCGTCCTGGAAATCGGTGACCAGCACCAATCGCTCGCCTTTACGCGCGTCGGGAAGATTGACGACCGCGTGGGTGTGCTCCGGCCATAGCGCCGAGACCAAGCTTTCCACCGCTGAGAGCGAGATCATCTCCCCGCCGATCTTGGCGAATCGCTTGGCGCGTCCCTGAATGCGAACGAATCCTTCCTCGTCGATGGTGACGATATCGCCGGTGTCGTACCAGCCGTCCGGCGGCGGCTCGAGCACACCCGGATTCTCGATCCGGAGATAGCCGGCCATGATGTTGGGTCCCGAGACCATCAGTCTCCCGCCCTCTTCGATTCCGGGCATGGCTTCGATTCTGTGCTCGATGCCGGGCAGCAGTCGGCCGACCGCGCCTGGTCGATTGTGCATGGGGGTATTCATCGTCAGCGCCGGCGCGGTCTCGGTGGCGCCGTAGCCTTCGAATACGCGCAGCCCGAACCGCTCGCTCCAGATGCGCCGTGTCTCCTCCCTGACCTTCTCGGCGCCCGCGAAAACGTATCGCATGCTGTAGAAGTCGTAGGGGTGTGCGTAGCGCGCATAGCCGGAGAGAAACGTATCGGTTCCGAACATGATGGTCGCGTTGGTGTCGTAGGCAAGCTCGGGGACGATACGGTAGTGTAGCGGGGATGGGTACAAGAACGTGCGCAGGCCCGCCAGCACCGGAAGAAGCGTGCCGCAGGTAAGTCCGAACGAATGAAACATGGGCAGCGCGTTCAGGACGATGTCCGAAGGACCGAAATCGATTCGCGAGCTGACCTGGTAACGGTTGGCCTGCACATTGGTGTGGCTCAGCGCAACACCCTTGGGCGCACCTTCGGTTCCCGAGGTGAACAAAACGACGCAAGGCGCGTCCGGATCGTGCTCCTTGTTCGCGAGGTGGTAGCAGAGGCCGGCAAACTTGCTTTGCAGAAAGCCGAGCAGCTTGTCGAATGGGGATATGCCGTCGCGCAGATCCTCCAAAAATGCGACCTCGATGCCGGCATCTTCAAATCCGCTCAGCATCTCCGCGAGCTTTGCGGTTTCTACGAAGCGTCGCGAGGTACACACGACTTTGATCCGCGCCGTCTCGCAGGCGAGCGCCACATTGCGCGCGCCGGTGGAAAAATTGAGCATTGCGGGCACACGGTGAAAAGCCTGCAACCCGAAGAAAGCGACGGCGGTCGCCGCCATGTTCGGAAGCAGCATACCGACGATTTCGCCCGGCTTCGTGTTACGGATGAGCTTTTTTCCGAGCATGAACGATCCGGCGATGAGTCTGTTGTAGTCCACGGGTTGCCGTTGCACGTCATCGAAGACCACATGACCTCCGCCGTGAATGCGTCGCGCGTCCAATAACGATGCGAACAACGTACGACGATAGTTGCTGCTTTCGAACACCATGTTGCTCATGATGTCGTAGAGCACGTTGCCGGCGTAGTGTCGGCGTTTCCGGCCCTTGATTTC
>JBFICP010000114.1:0-9699 GCA_041581935.1 Gammaproteobacteria bacterium
AGCACACCGCAGATCATCTGCATGGTGGTCGTCTTGCCGGCGCCGTTGGGCCCGAGAAAACCGAGCACCTCACCACGGTTGAGCTGGAAATTCAGTCCCTGAACGGCATGGACGTCGCCGTAGCGTCGATGCAGATTCGCGACCTCGACCAGGCTCTGTTCGCCCATGGCGCGCTATTATTTGCGGCGCCGCCACAGATTGCCAGCGTGGATTTTCATGCACCGATCGGTGGCGACCGGTTGATATCGCGCATTTCGGCCCCAAATGAACAAGCATCGGTACCCGCGCGCCCGACACCGTGCGGAGTCGACATTATCGTCCCCCCGGGCGCCAGATTTTCCCCTCGAGTGACGTTATATATTACCGAATATGACGAAATTGGCACCATCGGGTGCGCCTCTGGCGACGAGGTGCTAGACTCGGCGAGCCCTCGGGGGGTGCCTGATTACCGTTTAGCGCCCTAATTTGGAAAAGCCATGCTGACTGGACTACTCGAGCTGCCCATCTGGGCCTACATCGTGGTGACCCTGGTGGCGACGCATATTACGATCGCTGCCGTTACCATTTATCTTCATCGTTCCATGGCCCACCGCGCCGTGGACCTGCATCCGGTTGTCTCGCATTTTTTCCGCCTGTGGCTATGGCTCACCACCGGCATGGTGACGCGCCAGTGGGTTGCGGTGCATCGTAAGCATCATGCCAAGGTGGAGACCGAGGAAGATCCCCACAGCCCACAAGTCCACGGTATACGCAAGCTGCTGCTCCAGGGCACCGAGCTCTACCGCGCCGGAGTGCGTGATCAGGAGACGCTCGAGCGCTATGGTCACGGCGCGCCCGACGACTGGATCGAGCGCAACGTCTATACACGCCACTGTGACAAGGGCTACTTGCTGATGCTGGCGATCAACGTGATTCTTTTCGGACCCATCGGCCTCACGATGTGGGCGGTGCAGATGCTGTGGATCCCGGTCACGGCGGCCGGCGTCATCAATGGAATCGGTCACTGGTGGGGCTATCGAAACTACGAGACCGCCGACGCCTCGACGAACATTCTGCCCTTCGGCATCGTCATCGGCGGCGAAGAGCTGCACAATAATCACCATGCCTTCGCGAGCTCGGCAAAACTGTCCAGCAAGTGGTGGGAGTTCGACATCGGTTGGCTCTATATCCGCCTGATGGAAATGCTGGGCCTCTCGCGGGTCAAAAAGACCGCGCCGGAACCGGTCATCGTGCCGGGCAAAGCGCGTGTCGACTTGGATTCCGTCAAAGGCGTCATCAGCAATCGCCTCCAGGTCATGTCCCAGTACGCGAAGAACGTTCTCGGCAAAGTCTACGAAGAGGAGCTGGGCAGGGCCGATCAGGCCAAACGGTCGTTGCTCCGGCGCGTGAAAACTCTGCTGGTCCGTGAGGAGTCGCTGTTGAGCATCGATGCCCGCGAGCGCCTCGAGGCGGCACTCGATCACAGCCACGCGCTGCAGACCGTCTACCAGTACAAGGGAAGACTTCAGGCCATCTGGCAGGAACGTACGGCGAGCCATGAGCGCCTCCTGCAGTCCTTGCAGGAGTGGTGCCGGGAGGCCGAGGAAAGCGGAATTCGCGCGTTGCAGGAATTTGCCAAGACCTTGCCGATGTACTCGGTCAAGCCGGCCTGACGATTCGGCGCGAAACGCTGCGCTCGCGCAGCCGTGGTCAAAAAAAGACCGCCTTTCGGCGGTCTTTTTTTATTTGATTTTCGCTTCCTTGTAGATGACGTGCTTGCGCACCACCGGGTCGAATTTCTTCATCTCGAGCTTGTCGGGGGTCGTGCGCTTGTTCTTGTCGGTCGTGTAGTAGTGTCCCGTGCCGGCTGAGGAAACCATTTTGATCTTGTCGCGCATTGGTCTTCAGTCCTCCTAAATATGCTCGCCCTTGGCTCGCAGTTCCGCAATCACGGTCTCAATACCCTTCTTGTCGATGATGCGCATGCCCTTGGCGGATACCCGCAGGCGCACGAAGCGCTTCTCGCTCGGCACCCAGAAGCGATGGGTATGCAGATTCGGCAAAAAACGCCGGCGCGTCCTGTTTTTGGCGTGGGAAACGTTGTTACCGCTTACCGGACGCTTGCCGGTGACTTGGCAGATTTTGGACATTGCAGGCCGGGGCCGTAGGCTCGAGCAAGCGCGCTTTATACCAGTGCCGGGAACCCGTTTCAAGACGTCCCCGGCGCAATCGCCCGAAAATTCAGGGATTTGCCCGCTCCCGGCTCACAACCATCCGCGCTCGGCAAACGATACGATTTCCCCGTCACCGACCACCAGGTGATCCATGAGGCGCACGTCGATGAGCGCCATGGTGTCGCGGACGCGATCGGTGATGGCGCGATCGGCCTGGCTCGGTTCCGCCACGCCGGATGGATGGTTGTGGGCGATGATCACCGCTGCGGCGTTGTGATGCAGCGCGCGCTTGGCGATCTCCCGTGGGTGCACGCTGGCGCCGTTGACTGTGCCGCGAAACAGCTCCTCGAAGTCGATGAGCCGGTGGCGATTGTCGAGAAACAGGCACGCGAAGACTTCGTGCTCGTGGCGACGCAGCCGTGCGGTCAGGTATCGACGCGTATCGGCAGGCGAGCTGAACGGCGTGCCGCGGCGCAGCCGCGACTCCAGGTAACGTCGTGCAAGCTCCATGGATGCGTGCAGGGCGGCATAGCTCGCGTCGCCGAGCCCCGGGACCCGGCAGAAGGCCTCACGGCCCGCGTCGAGAGCCGCGCGCAGGCTGCCGAATCGCGTCAGCAGCGCGCGCGCGACATCGAGTGCCGTACCCCCGGCTAAGCCGCTGCGCACGAGCACGGCGAGCAGCTCGGCGTCGGACAGGTTGTGGGCGCCGAGGCTCAGGAGCTTCTCCCGAGGGCGTTCCGCGGCCGGCCAGTGCTTGATTGCCATAGCGAACTCCGTGGCGGACCGCCGGGCTGCTGATACACTCTAAGATTACAGTCGTCAGGGACCCGCCAATATGTCGAACCAGACCATCACGCGTGTGCTGCTGGGCGTTTCCGGGGGGATCGCCGCCTACAAAAGCCCCGACCTGGTGCGGCGTCTGCGCGAGCGCGGTCACGAGGTACGCGTGGTCATGACCCGCGCAGCGCGGGATTTCATCACGCCGCTGAGCCTGCAGGCGGTCTCCGGACAACCCGTGCATACCACGCTTCTCGACGAGCAGGCGGAAGCCGCCATGGGACACATCGAGCTGGCACGCTGGGCGGACGTGGTTCTGATTGCCCCGGCGAGTGCCGATATCATGGCCCGGCTCGCCCATGGTCTCGCCGACGATCTGCTGAGTACCCTGTGTCTGGCGACCCGCGCGCCCATCGTTGTGGCTCCGGCCATGAATCAGCAAATGTGGGCGGCGGCCGCCACCCAGGCCAATGTCAAGACCCTGCGCGCCCGCGGTGTGCGTTTGCTCGGGCCGGGCGCCGGCGACCAGGCGTGTGGCGAGGTGGGTGAAGGGCGCATGCTGGAGCCGGCGGAGCTGGCGGCTGCGCTCGACGGCCTGGTCCTCGTCGACACCGCGGGCGCCGATCTCGCCGGTGTCTGCGTGCTGATTACCGCCGGCCCCACCCGTGAGGCCATCGATCCCGTGCGCTACATCAGCAACCACAGCTCGGGAAAAATGGGCTATGCGCTTGCCGCGGCGGCACGCAGCGCCGGAGCGTCGGTCATTCTCGTGAGTGGTCCCTGCGATCTGCTGGCGCCTCCGGGTGTCGAGCGGGTGCTGGTGGAGAGCGCGGCCGAGATGCGCGATGCGGTGCTCTCGCGGGCCGACGGTTGCGACATCTTCATCGCCGCGGCCGCGGTATCCGACTACCGGCCGGCCGAGCGGGCCGAGCAGAAGATCAAGAAGAAGAGCGAGAGCCTGGCGATCGCTCTGGTGCGCAACGCCGACATCCTCGCCGAGGTGGCGGCGCGGGATCATCCCCCCTTCACGGTCGGCTTCGCGGCCGAGACCGAGAGCCTGGAAGCGCACGCGCGGGACAAGCTGGTGCGAAAGTCCCTCGACATGATTGCAGCAAACCCGGTGGGCGGCCCGAATCTGGGCTTCGGCGCCGATACCAATGCCCTGCGGGTGTTTTGGAACGACGGCGAGCGGGACCTCGGCGAGGCCTCGAAGACCGAGCTCGCGCAACGCTTGGTGGCGTTGATCGCCGAGAGGTTTCGTGAAAAGCATCCAGCTTAAGGTTCTGGATTCGCGCATCGGCGTCGACTATCCGCTACCCGACTATGCCACCGACGGCGCGGCCGGAATCGACATGCGCGCATGCCTCAACGCACCCCTGGAAGTGCTGCCCGGCGACACCCATCTGTTGCCCACCGGCATCGCCATTCATATCGGCGACCCCGGCCTCGCGGCGGTATTGCTGCCGCGATCCGGTCTCGGGCACAAGCACGGCATCGTGCTCGGCAATCTGGTGGGCCTCATCGACGCCGACTACCAGGGCCAGGTATTCGTGTCCTGCTGGAATCGCGGACGCGAGTCATTTACCATCCAGCCCGGCGAACGCATCGCTCAAATGGTATTCGTACCGATAGTGCGCGCTCACTTCGAAGTCGTCGAAGCGTTTCAAGAAAGTGCCCGCGGGGCCGGTGGCTTTGGCCACTCGGGCCGCGCCTGAGGCCATTTTCATTGGCTAAACCCAAACCGAAATCAAAGCCCAAGCCGAGAGCGAAGGCGGAAACGAAGCCCGCAAAAAAGCGCGCTGCCCCCGACAAGAGCGCCGGCGGTGCCGCGGCCGCCTGGAAGCGCTGGCGCTGGGCGCTGGTGTTGCTGCTGCTGGTGGGCGGCGGGAGCGCCGGCGGATTGGTGGCCTATCAGAAGTACACCGCCAAGGCGGAAGAGGAACGCCAGAAGGCGGTGCTCGATGCGGCCCGATCGGTCGCCGGCACGCTCTCGCGCGAGGTGGGCCGCGAGGTCCAGGCGCTGGCGAATCTCTTCGACGAGGCCGAGCTCGGGCCGTTGCTGATCGGCAGCGATGCATCGGCCCGCGCCGGCAAAGAAGCGGAAATCGCCGCCTCTCACGATGCCGTGCTGCTGGCCCGGCTGGTGAAAGCGGGCACGCGAACGCCGGACCTGGCGAGCAAGCCGCCGCTCGGGTACGCCGCCATCGAGATGATGAGTGAGTCCGAGAAGACCGGCAAAGTGCCACCACCAGAGGTGCTGCTGTTCGGCAGCGACGATCAGCATATTCTCACTATCTGGCGCGTCAACGAAGGCGGGACGTTGGCGGGGCACCTGGTGCTGGCGCTCGACGTTTCCCTGCTGAGCGATCTCATGGGCCGGGCGAAGGTCGCCGACGGCTACGCGGAGCTCATCCAGGGCAGTGAAGGCGGTGGCAAGCCGCTGGTGCTCGCCCGCGGCGGCGACAAGGGCGCCCGCCAGGGACGCTCGGTTGCGCGCGTCAAGGTCAAAGGGACGCTGTGGCGCATTGCGTTCTGGCCCGGCGGCCGGCTGGCGCCGCCGGAGCCGCTCTTCGTTCTGCCCGATTGGCTGATACCCGCCACCGGCGGCGCCTTGGTGGCGATCATCGTGCTGGTGGTGGTCGTGCGCCAGCGCGCACAGTCGCGGGGCGAGGCCGTCGACGAGGAAGCGGAGCGCGAACGTCAGATCGCGGCCGCCGCCGAGAGGGCCGCCGCCAAGGCCGCCGCTCAGGCCGGTGTCGGTTCGGTCGACGAATCCGGCGAGCCGGCCGTGTCCGCCGACGGCGTCGAAGCAGCCTATGCGGCGCTCGACGAGCCGACAGCTGCGGCGGGCATCGTCGTCGAAGAGGCAGCAGGCGCCATGGACATGCCGGCGGAGATATTTCGTGCCTACGACATCCGCGGCATCGTCGACCAGGGGCTCACCGCCGACGTCGTGCGCCAGATCGGACGCGCTATCGGGGCCGAGGCCTACGACCGTGGTCAGCAGACCATTGTCGTCGGTCGCGACGGCCGCAACTCGGGCTTGGAATTCCAACAAGCGCTCGTCGAAGGACTCCGCGCCACCGGACGCGATGTCATCGACGTGGGAAGGGTGCCCACACCGGTGCTGTATTTTGCCACCCACTATTTGAATACCGGCAGCGGCGTCATGGTGACCGGCAGCCACAATCCACCGAATTACAACGGTCTCAAGATCATGCTCGGCGGCGAGACGCTGTTCGGCGACGACATTCAAGCGCTCAAGAAGCGCGCTGAATCCGGCGAGTTTCCCAGCGGCAAGGGCAACCTTCAGACCATGGAGGTTATCGACGAGTACGTGCGGCGCGTCTGCGAGGATGTGCCGGTAGCGCTCGGCAATTCCTTTCGAGTCGTCATCGACTGCGGGAACGGTGTTGCCGGCGACGTCGCGCCGAAGCTGCTACGCGCTCTGGGTCACGACGTGGTGGAGCTCTTTTGCGAGGTCGACGGAAACTTTCCCAATCATCATCCGGATCCATCGGACCCTGCCAACCTGACCTACCTCATCGGCACGGTCAAGCAGGAGAACGCGGATATCGGGTTTGCTTTCGATGGTGACGGTGACCGGCTGGGCGTGGTGGACCCGGACGGCCGAATCATCTGGGCGGACATGCAGATGATGCTCTTTGCCAAGGACGTGCTCGGTCGAAATCCGGGCGCCGACATCGTTTTCGACGTCAAGTGCTCCAACAGGTTGGCGAAGGTCATCAAGCAGCTCGGAGGCAAGCCCGTGATGTGGCGCACGGGCCATTCCTATATCAAGAGCAAGCTGAAGGAAAGCGGTGCACCGTTGGCCGGCGAGATGAGTGGGCACATCTTCTTCCAGGACCGCTGGTATGGATTCGACGATGCAATCTACAGCGCCGCGCGCATGCTCGAGATACTCATGGCATTCAAGAAGACCCCGGCTCAGGTTTTCGGCAGGTTGCCCGCCGGTGTCAGCACGCCGGAGCTGCGTGTCGACATGAATGAAGGTGAGCAAGTGAGCCTGGTCGAGAAGCTCGTCGAATCGGAGGGATTCTCCAACGGTAAGCGCACGACCATCGACGGCCTGCGGGTCGACTTTGCCGATGGCTGGGGGCTGGTGAGAGCGTCGAACACCACGCCGAGCCTGGTAATGAGGTTCGAGGCCGATAACAAAGAGGCGCTGGCGCGCATTCAGGGGGAATTCAAAAGTGCCGTGAATGCGCTGAATCCGAATCTGGAGCTGCCGTTTTAGGGACCGATCCGGAGAGGTATGTCCCTTAGCCCAAGCACTGCAATCGAAACGGCGCGCGTCCTGGCCGATGCGCTGCCCTACATCCAGCACTTCCACAACAAGACCATCGTGCTCAAGTACGGTGGTGCAGCGATGGTCGACGAAGCGCTGCAGAGCGGATTCGCCAAGGACGTGGTGCTCATGAAGCTCGTGGGCATGAATCCGGTCGTCGTGCACGGTGGTGGACCACAGATTGGACATGCGCTCGCTCGCATCGGAAAGGAAACGGAGTTCGTCGATGGCATGCGCGTCACGGACCGCGAGACCATGGACATCGTAGAGATGGTGCTTGGAGGCCTCGTCAATAAGCAGATCGTCAACCTCATCGGCAGTCACGGAGGGCGCGCGGTAGGACTCACCGGTAAGGACGGCAACCTGATCAGGGCCACCAAGCTAACCGTGCGTCGCGATAGTCCCGAGCTCAAGGCGCCGGAGATAATCGACATCGGACACGTCGGAGAAGTTTCCAGCATCGATGTCGGCGTCGTCGACATGCTGGTGCAGGGGGACTTCATTCCCGTTATCGCGCCCATCGGTATCGGAGAAGATGGTCAGTCCTACAATATCAATGCCGATCTGGTCGCGGGAAAGATTGCCGAAACGCTCAATGCCGAAAAGCTCATTCTGTTGACCAACACTCCTGGCGTCCTGGACAGCAGCGGGGAGCTGCTGTCGTCACTGGATGTTGCCGAGGTGGAGAGGCTCATAAGCGACGCAGTCATTACCGGAGGAATGCTTCCCAAGGTGCGCTGCGCGCTCGATGCCGTGCTGAAAGGCGTTTCATCCGCGACAATCAGCGACGGGCGCGTGCAGCATGCCGTGTTACTGGAGACATTTACCAGCGAAGGCGTCGGCACGATGATAAGTCGTGAACGAAGTTAATCACGATGCCGGGCAACCACAAACCGACCCGCCGCCAGCAAATTCTCGAGGCGCTAGCGCGGGAACTGGAAACACGCCCGGGTGCGCGCATCACGACAGCCCGTCTTGCCCAGGTGGTCGGCGTTTCCGAAGCTGCGCTCTATCGTCATTTTCCCAGCAAAGCGAAAATGTTCGAGGCCCTCATCGAGTTCTCCGAAGAGTCGGTTTTCAGTCTGGCCAATCGTATCCTCGCCGAGGAATCCGACCCGCGCAGACGATGTGAACGAATTCTCACCATGCTGTTGACGTTTTCCGAGCGCAACCCCGGCATCACCCGCGTTCTGCTTGCAGAGGCGCTTGTAGGCGAGCATGAACGTCTACGGGCGCGGGTCGCACAGTTTTTCAATCGATTCGAGACTCAATTGAAGCAAGTCCTGCGCGAAGGTGAGCAGGCGAACGCGTTGGGACTCCCGGCAAGTGTAGGGGCCGTTGCGAATCTTCTGATGGCCGTGGTCGAAGGCCGTATGACACAGTTCAGTCGCAGCGGCTTCGAGCACTATCCAACGGAGTCCTGGGAGCAACAGTGGCTCGTGCTGGAGGCGGGGTTGTTCCCGCACGGCGGCAGCTAGGCGCGTGCCGGAGATTCGCTGATGGCTGGAAAGAGCGTCGCCACCGCGCTCGAGTTGTGTATCGACGGCGACACCCTGGGATATACCCTGCATCGCGTGGCCGGGCGACGGCACGTGCACCTTGTGGTCGACGAAGACGCGCGCCTTCAGGTCCGCGCGCCCTGGCGCTTTTCCCGGGAAAGCGCTGCCGAGGTGGTGATCGAAAACCTTCGCTGGGTGCGCGACGCCCTCGAACGTGCCGCGCGCACTCAGGTCGAGCGGGCTCCGCTCGTATCAGGTACGCGCTTGCCGCTGCTCGATCGCGAGCTTCGTCTCGAGCTGCGGCTTGCGGCGCAGATGGATCTGCTCTCAGCGGTGGGCCGCGGCCGGATTACGCGCAAGGTGCGAGGCGCGCTCGGAACGCGCGATGGATGGATCGCGCGGCGGGGCGGCGTGCTTCAGGTGGTATCGCTAACGTTCACGCACACGGCCCCACGCTCTCTCATCGAAGCATGGTACCGACGCGAGGCCAAGCGCTGCCTGGCGGCGCGCATGGAGCCTTATACCCGGGCACTCGATGTCGAGCCGAAACGGGTCAGCATTCGCGGGCAGCGCACGCGTTGGGGAAGTTGCTCGTCAAGAGGCACAGTCTGCCTCAATTGGCGCCTGCTGCTGCTACCGTCGGACCTCTGTGACTACATCCTGGTCCACGAGCTCTGCCACCTGCGCTATCTGGATCATTCGGCGAAATTCTGGGCGCTGGTGGAAAGCATCTTTCCGGACTACGCGGAGCGCGAAGAGCGGCTCGAGGCTATGCAGGGCAATCTGGCCTTGTAAGGCCGCGCCGACCGGGCTCAGTCCGCCTGACTCGTGTGGCCCTTAAGCTCCCGGTAGCGGTGCAAGTCTTCGCTGAACTGCGCGGCGAGCTCGGCTTTCTGCAAGCGTCGTTTCTCGATGAAGTCATTGCTCTCCCCGAGCTGCCGTTCGATTCGCGCGATCTTCG
>JBFICP010000115.1:0-9659 GCA_041581935.1 Gammaproteobacteria bacterium
CAAGGACAGTACCCTGACGTGATCATGATTTGCACTTGTGCGGGCCGTTTGCGCGCCGCCGACCGCTTTCCGCGACCCCCCACGACCTGTGGTGATTCCCACAGTTCGCGACGCCCGGGTATTGCATTCTGCGCGGCAACTTGAATCACGGGTCAAGACCGATGGCAAAACGAGAAAACCAGACCTCCAGCACCGAATCCGGTGAATGGGACGTGGAGAAACGGGTCTACGATGCGCTCACCAGCGGCGGGGTCGTGCACCGCCGAGAGATGGAGCTGTGCAGAGAGCTGGCAGCGCTCGCCGCCAGCATGTATCGGCGCCGGACCCTGAGTGATGCCGATATCGACGAGATGCTGCACACGGCCAGCCAGGACTGACGGTTAGCCTGCGCGGCGCACCTCGACGACATTGGCGAGATGGCTCAGCCGATCCATGACCCGGCTGAGCTCGGCCAGATCCGTCACCTCGACGGTGAGCCGCACGTGCGCCATCTGCTCGCGCGCGTGGATCTCCGACGTCAACGCGGCGACGTTCACGCTCTCATTGGCGAGCACGGTGGTCACGTCTCGGAGCAACCCGGCGCGATCATAGGCGAGCAGCTGAATCGCGACCGGATAGGTATCCTTTCCGGACTCCTCCCATGCGACGTCTATGACGCGGGCGCGGTCGGCGACACCGAGCCGCAGCACGTTGGCGCAGTCACTGCGGTGAACGCTGACTCCCCGACCTTTGGTGATGAATCCGACAATCGGCTCCGGCGGCACCGGCTTGCAGCAGCGGGCGATCTGCGTGAGCAGATTGCCGACACCGCTGATACGTACGTCGCCGTCACGGCGCCGCGCCCGCGGCGGGCGCGGCTTGGGTAGCGGCGCAAGGGGCTTGTCCGGCAACTCTTCCTGCAGCGCGCTGGCGAGCTGACCGGGACTTACGTCGCCGCGACCGATGCCGGCGAGTAGATCGTCGAACCGCTTGTAGTTGAAGCGCGCCACGAGCTTGGCACGGTCCGGCTCGATGACAGCGAAGCGCTTCAGCTCGCGTGTGAATATCTCGTGCCCCTGGGCAAGGTTCTCATTGTAGTTCTGCTGGCGAAACCAGTGCCTGACCTTGGCCCGCGCCCGCGCCGTCTTGAGGTAACCGAGATTGGGATTGAGCCAATCTCGGCTGGGGGCCGCGTTGCGGGTGGTGAGAATTTCCACCTGATCGCCGGATTTCAGCTCGTGGGTGAGCTGCACCATGGCGCCGTTGACCTTGGCACCCCGGCACCGGTGTCCTACATCGGTGTGAACCTGGTAGGCGAAATCCAGCGGTGTCGCGCCCTGGGGTAGATCGTGAATCTGCCCGCGCGGAGTCACCACGTACACACGGTCGCCGAGAAGCTCGGTGTTGAGCTGATCGAGCAGATCGTCGCCGTCACCGCCGTGCTCCTGCCAGGTCAGCACCTGCCGAAGCCAGTCCACCTTCGCTTCGAGATCGGCATCCTTGTGCCGTTCGCCGGTCTTGTAGCGCCAGTGGGCGGCGACACCGAACTCGGCGTGGGCGTGCATCTCGTGGGTGCGGATCTGAACCTCCAGCGTGCTTCCGGACGGACCGATGACCGCCGTGTGCAACGATTGGTAGCGATTGGGCTTGGGGTTGGTGATGTAGTCGTCAAACTCCTTCGGAATGTGCGTCCACAGCCCGTGCACGACGCCGAGCGCCGAGTAGCAGTCGCCGACGTCGTCGACCAGCACGCGTACGGCGCGCAGATCGAATACCTGTTCGAAGCCGAGCTGCTTGTCGCGCATTTTTCGCCAGATGCTGTAGATGTGCTTGGGACGGCCGCTCACCCGGGCATCGATTCCCGCGTCCGCGAGCTCTTCGGAAAGCCGTGCCACCACCTCTTCGATAAAGCGCTCCCGCTCGTCGCGGCGGGCCTGGAGTTGCCGGGCGAGTTGCTGGTAGGTCTCCGGCTCGAGCTCTCGCAGGGCGAGATCCTCCAGCTCCCATTTGAAACGGCGTATGCCGAGTCGACCGGCGAGTGGCGCATAAACGTCGAGGCTTGCGCGCGCGGTGTCGGCACGTCGCTCGGAGGCGAGCTCGCGAATTCTGCGCAGGCGCACCAGGCATTCGGCGAGCTTGACGAGCACCACGCGGACATCCTCGACCATGGCAAGCAAAAGATTCTTGACCCGGTCGAGCTGCTTTCGATCCTTGCCCGCGGAGGTGGTGGCATGGCGGTACTCGTCGATGGCATCCATTTTCCGGAGGCCCTCGACAATGCGCGCGATGGACGGACCGTACTCGTCGCGGATGTTCGACGGCGGTGTTGAAGAGAGCTGCTCGCGGGTGTGCAGAATGGCGGCAGCGACGCTCTCGTGATCGAGACGTAGCTCGCCGAGCAGCTCGGCTACCGCGCGCGCATGGCGCAGCCCGTCGTCTTCCGGCGCGTCGATGGCCTGCTCGATGACTGCCGCCTGATGCGATGCGTAGTCGCGCAGAAAAGGCTGCGGCGCGGCTCCGGGCAATGGTGTGTTTTCGCTCGCCATGGCGGGGATCCTACCAGGGAGCTCGAGTCGCCATCAGTCAGCGACACTCGGGGCAGATGCCTGTGATTTCAACGGTATGCCGATCGACGTCGAAGCCATGAGCCGTGGCGCTGCGGGTGATGGCGCGCTCGACACCGCCGTCATTGAGCTCCGCCGCGTTGCCGCAGGACTCGCAGATGAGAAACTGCCCCGAGCCCGTGTGCCCTGGTCGTTTGCAGCCGACGAAGGCGTTCAGAGATGACAAGCGGTGCACCAGTCCCTGCTCGAGAAGAAATTCCAGGGTCCGATACACCGTCGGCGGCGCCGCGCTGCGCCCCTCTGCCGCCAGCACCGCGAGCATGTCGTAGGCTCCGAGTGGCTTGTGGCTCTGCCAGACAATTTCCAGCACCCGGGCGCGCAGTGGCGTCAGGCGTGCGCCGCGCTCACGACACAGGCGCGCGGCCTGAGCCAGCGCGGCCGATACGCAGTGCAGGTGATCATGATCGCGGCCGGGAAACACGCCTTCGGGCGAGCGACTGTCTTCGTTCATCGTCCCGCGCTCCGCGTATGGGGATGGATGGAGAGCGGCCGGGCACGCGGCATTGCCTGGCTGATGGCAAAGAACAGCGCCGCCGTCACCACGACCAGCGGGCCCGAGGGGAGATCCCAGTGAAGTGACGCATACAGGCCGATGACGACCGACAGCACGCCGATGACCATGGCCAAGATCGCCATTTGCTCGGGCGTCGTCGACAGGCGCCGGGCGGCGGCCGCGGGAATAATAATGAGTGACAGAATCAGCAGCATGCCCACGATCTTCATACCGATAGCAACCACACCGGCGACCATCAGCACGAATGCGAGACGCACGCCGGTCACGGGCACGCCCTCGACCGCGGCGAGATCCTCGTCCACGGTGATTGACAGAAGGCTGCGCCAAAGTAGCGCGATGCCGGCCAGGGTGATGACGGCGAGCACGACGATGACGGCGAGATCGGTATCGGTGACCGCCAGGATGTCACCGAACAGATAGCCCATGAGATCGACCCGCAGGGTGGTGAGAAAGGCCACCACCACGAGCCCCGCCGCCAGCGCCACGTGCGCGAGAACCCCCAGCAGCGTATCGGTGGGCAGCCGGTGCTGACGTTCGAGGAGCACGAACAGCACGGCCAGAACGGCGCACAAAGCGACGACGCCGATGCTCAGATCGATGCCGAGAAGAAAGCCGAGCGCCACGCCGAGCAACGCTGAGTGGGCGAGGGCGGCGCCGAAGTAGACCATGCGACGCCAAACGATGAAGCAACCGATCGGTCCGGCGGCGAGTGCCACCCCGGTTCCGCCGAGCAACGCGCGCAAGAAGAAGTCCTCCATCAGCATTCGGCGGCGCGGCCGCGCGCCCGTTCTGCGGTCGCAGACGGCGAGGCGGTGGGCGCCGCGATCCCCTCGAGCGGAATCGGCTCGCCCGCCACGTCGTGCTGGTGGTCATGATCGTGGGCGTACACCGCCAGCACGTCGGCGACGTGACGACCGAACAGCGCCACGAATTCGGGATGCCGGGTGACCGATTCAGGGTGACCGGTGCAGCATACGTGATGGTTGATGCACACCACCCGATCGGTGGCGGCCATGACCACGTGCAGATCGTGGGAAACGAGCAGCACGCCGCAGGCGTAGCGGTCGCGAATTTCGGCAATCAGCCGGTAGAGCTCGGACTGCCCGGCCACGTCGACCCCGGCCAGGGGCTCGTCGAGCACCAGCAGATCGGGTTTGCGCAGGAGCGCCCGCGCCAGCAGCACCCGATGCAGCTCGCCGCCGCTGATGTCGGCCATCGGACTGTCGAGCACGTCGGCCACCCCGACCTCGGCGAGCAGTGCCGCGAGGCGCTTGCGGGGCGAACGTGCTCCGAGGGTCAGGAAGCGCGCCACGCTCAGCGGCAACGTGGCATCCGGATGCAGGTGCTGGGGGGAGTAGCCGATGCGCAGGCCGGGTTGGCGGACGATGCGTCCCCCCTGGGGAGTGATGAGTCCGAGCAACGCGCGCACCAGGGTCGACTTGCCCGCGCCGTTGAGGCCCACGACAGTGACGATTTCCCCGCGGGCGACGTGCAGGTCGACGCGGTCAAGAATCGTGCGATCGCGAAAATACACGCTCACATCACGGGCCTCGATGAGAGGGCCGGTGTCGCCGCCTGGGCCGTGATTCGGGTGAGTCATGGGCTTTTCCGGAAAAAATGTTACTTTATAACATTATTGCTCTGGCGGCGCCCGGCCGATGGCCGCGCGCGGCGCTGGACGGCACGTGGGCGCGTGCATAAGCTCAGTGGCATGCCGGTGTACGAATACCATTGCGACGCCAACGGGCGCACCGTCGAGGTGGTCCATCCGATGGACGCCCTGCTCAGCATCTGGGGCGAAGTCTGCTACGTGGCCCAGATCCCGCTCGGTGAGACCGATCCCGGGGCTCCGGTTCGGCGGGTGATCACGTCACCGCCCGCCGGACACGTCGCGGTGGGCAACAGCACCCTGAAGGAACAGGGCTTCACCAAGCTCGTCAAGCGCGACGAAGGGGTCTACGAGAACGTCACCGCAACCGGCGACGAGGCACGTTACATGAAGGCGGGTGATCCGGACACGCTGCCCCATCTGGACAAGAAAATCGGCGACTGAGCGAGTTTCGGCCCATCGCTCAGGAGCGAGCTTGCTCCTTAAGGCGTTGCGTTCGCGCGCCGGTGCACTAGAATCCCGATACTTCGAAGGCGTAGATAGGGCCGAGTAGCCGGGCCATTGCGTCCGCGAGCGATCGGGAGACGGTGTGAGCCCCGAGGCGCAACCCGGCGAACATCCCCCTGGAGCCGCTGACCGAACGAGGGTGACCTCCAGTAGATTCAGCCGCCTGGCCCCCGACACCGGGCCGGAGTGATGCGCGAGCGCGCGCGTGACTCAACGAGACCGCCGGTCGCGAGACCGCGGTGAAGCCGGGTGGTACCGCGACCCCGATCGCCCCGGAGAGAGAAAATGGGGACGCACTTATTCTGCGTCGGAAATAAGTGCGTCCCCATTTTCTCTCTCCGGGGCGTTTTATTTCGCTGGGTGGAGACCAACGATGGAATTTGACGAAGTCGGCGGGCGTTACGACGGTCCGGAACTGGAGCAGCGCATGCTCGCCTTCTGGCGTGACCAGCGGGTGTTCGAGAACAGCATGGCGCAAAGCGAGGGCCGCCCGCTTTATACCTGGAACGAAGGGCCGCCGACCGCCAACGGCAAGCCCGGAATCCATCATGTGCTGGCGCGCACCTTCAAAGACATGTTCCCCCGTTTCAAGCACATGCGCGGATTTCACTGCCCGCGCAAGGCCGGCTGGGACACCCACGGGCTTCCGGTGGAGCACGAGATCGAGAAGGAGCTCGGCATCTTCGACAAGAGCCGCATCGAAGACGAGGTGGGTATCGCCGAGTTCACGCGCCGATGCCGGGAATCGGTGATGCGTTATATCGGCGACTGGGAGGCCATGACCGAGCGCATGGGTTTCTGGGTGAACATGGATGACGCTTATTACACCCTCGACAACGACTACATCGAGTCGGTCTGGTACCTGCTCAAGGTCATCTGGGACAAGGGGCTCATCTACCAGGGCTACAAGGTGGTGCCCTACGACCCGCGAATCGGCGCGACGCTGTCCTCGCACGAGGTGGCCTTGGGTTACCAGGAAGTCGACGATCCGTCGGTTACCGTGCGATTTCGCCTCGCGGACGACCCGAACGCCGCGTTTCTCGTCTGGACCACGACCCCGTGGACCCTGCCGTCCAATCTGGCCCTGGCGGTGCACCCCGATCTCGACTACGCCTGGGTGGAGAGCGACGGCGAGACTCTGATCCTCGCCAAGGACCTCGTCGCGAGCGTGCTCCGCGAGGCGCCCTACCGAGAGGTGAAGGTGGTGAAGGGTGCCGAGCTCGTCGGTATTCGTTATCAGCGTCTGTTCGACTACCTGCCGGCGGAGGGCGACATCTGCCGGGTGCGCGCTGCGGATTTCGTCACCACCGAGGACGGCACCGGCATCGTGCACGTTGCGCCGGCCTACGGTGTCGACGATCTGGCGCTCGGCCAGGCGCACGGCCTGCCGGTGGTGCACGGCGTCGGGCTCGACGGCTATTTCCTGCCCGAAGTGACGCCGGTGGCGGGAAAGTTCTTCAAAGACGCCGACCCGGCGCTCATCGAGGAGCTGCGCGCACGCGGGCTCTTGTATCGTGCCGAGACCTACCGCCACAACTACCCTCACGGCTGGCGCACCGGAGACCCGCTCATCTACTACGCCAAGAACGCCTGGTACATCCGCACCACGGACTATCGGGACCGGCTGGTCGAGCTCAACAAGACCATCAACTGGGTGCCGGAGACCATTCGCGACGGCCGTTTCGGCAACTGGCTCGAGCACAACGTGGATTGGGCGCTCTCGCGCGAGCGTTTCTGGGGCACGCCACTGCCGGTGTGGACCGACGGGGAAGGCGATTTCATGTGCATCGGTTCACTGGAAGAGCTGGAAACGCTCGCCGGACGATCGCTCTCGGATCTGGATCTGCATCGCCCGGCGGTCGATGCGATCACGTTCGAGCATCCCGACAACGGACGCACGTATCGGCGCGTTCCGGAGGTCATCGACTGCTGGTTCGATTCCGGCGCCATGTCCTATGCACAGTGGCACTACCCGTTCGAGAATCAGCGGCTATTCGAGGAGCGCTTTCCCGCGGACTACATCTGTGAGGCCATCGATCAAACCCGCGGCTGGTTTTATACCCTGCATGCCATCGCCACTCTCGTTTCCGATAGTGTCGCGTTCCGCAACTGCGTGTGCCTCGCGCATATCGTCGACAAGGACGGCAAGAAGATGTCCAAGTCCCTGGGCAACATCGTCGATCCCTATGACGTATTCGACAGTGTCGGCGCCGATGCGCTTCGCTGGTACTTGGCCGCGCGCATCGCGCCGGAGGTGCAAAAACGCATCTCGGTGGATCTGGTCGCCGAGGTCGCTAGCACGTTCATCAACACTTTGTGGAACACGTATGGCTTTTTTATTCTCTACGCCCGCCTCGATCGAGTGGACCTGTCGAAGGGTGTTCCAGCCGCTAAGAGACCGGAGATCGATCGCTGGATACTCGCACTGCTGCAGCACACGATCGAGATCGTTACCGAATCGATGGAGCGCTACGACGCCCGCGGCGCGGGCGAGGCCATCGAATTATTCGTCGATCGGCTGAGTAACTGGTACGTGCGCCGCAATCGCCGGCGGTTCTGGAAAGCTGCGGCGGGCGATGACAAGCAGGCAGCCTACCTCACCCTGTACGAGTGCCTGCACGTGGTGCATCGGTTGATGGCACCGTTTATGCCTTTCCTTTCCGAAGCCATTTATCAGAATTTGGTGCGATCGGTGAACCCCGGCGCCCCCATGAGCGTCCACATGGCCGACTGGCCGATCGTCGACGATGCCTTGCGCAATCGGGCGCTCATCGATCAGTTCGATGTCGTGCAACGAGTCGTCGGTCTCGGCCGCACGGCTCGAAACGACACGCGTCTGCGCGTGCGACAGCCGTTGAGGCGGCTGCTCGTGCGCGTGCCCGACTCTGCGGCCGCCAACGCCGTGGAGCGTCATCGCGATCAAATTCTCGAGGAGCTCAACGTCAAGGATCTGGAGCTCGTTGCGGGCGATGCCGAGCTCGTGAGCTATCGTTTAAAGCCCAATCTTCCGCGTATCGGCAAGCGCTATGGCAAGCGCATCCCGGCCATTCGTGCGGCGCTATCGGATGCCGACGCCGGGAAAATCGCCTCGCGGGTTGCCGCCGGACGCGGTTTCGAGCTCGACGTCGGCGACGAAACCATTGCCTTCGAGCCCGAGGACGTGCTGGTTGAAAGCGTCGCCGCAGAAGGCTATGCGTGTGCCGAGGAGGGCGGCTATCTGGTCGGCCTGGATACGCGACTCGACAAGGCGCTGCGCCGGGAGGGACTCGCGCGCGAGCTGGTGCGCACGGTGCAGGAAACACGCAAGCAGGCGGGGCTGGAGGTATCGGATCGTATCGTGCTTCGGATCACCGGAAGCGACGCAGTCGCGGACGCGGTCGCTGCCCACGGTGATTTCCTGATGGACGAAACGCTTGCGACCGGCTGGGGCGAGGACGGTTTCGTGCCGAGCTACGCCACCGAGCACACCCAGGACGAAAACAACTGGAAAATCGAGCTCGCCCGCGCCGAGTCCCGGTAGTTTCGGGTAGGTCGGGTTGAGCGCAGCGAAGCACACATGCAGCCGTTGTCGGGCTTCACTGCGCTCAGCCCGACCGAACGGAGATGGCTGCCACCCTCAGATCAGAGAAACACCGTGCCGCCGTCAACCATGATGGTCTGACCGGTGGTGCGACAACTCTGTTCGCTAGCCAAGAAAAGCATCGTGCCGAAGAGATCGTCGGCCTCAACGGGTTTTCGCAGCGCCATCTGAGCCGTGGTAGCTTCCATCATCTTGTCCTTCTTGTCGCCGAAGAATTCGCCCGCCGCTTCCGTATCGACGACGTTTGGTGCGACCGCATTGACGCGGATGTTGAAGCGCCCGACCTCGCGGGCGAGACCCCGGGTAAGTCCGATGACCGCGGCCTTCGAGGTCGTGTAATGCAGGCCGTTGGGCATCCCGTAGACCGCCGCCAGCGAGCTGATGTTGATAATCGAACCGCCGCCGGCATCGCGCATGCTCGGCACCACGGCGCGGCAGCAGTGCCAGATGCCCTTGACGTTGACCTGCATCGTGGCATCCCATTCGCCCTCGTCGAGCCTGTCGAAGGGCGCGAATCCGAGACTGCCGAAAAGCGCCGCGTTGTTGATCAGCACGTCAATCCGCGCGAACTGCTCCACGGCCCTGTCGGCCATGGCCTGCGTGCTGGCCGTGTCCGTGACATCGGTCTCGAAGCCGATGGCATCGGCGCCGGCGTCCCGGCACATCGACACCGTATCGGCACAGCTGCGCAGATCGCAAACGACGATACGGGCACCGCGCTCGGCGAAGCGCCGCGCATAAGTCTGCCCGAGGCCGCGGGCGGCGCCGGTGATGATGACGACCTTGCCGGAAATGTCCATTGACTTCTCTCCTGACGATCGAATCGAGCCCGGACTCGTGGTCCGG
>JBFICP010000116.1:0-9635 GCA_041581935.1 Gammaproteobacteria bacterium
CATCGCAGTCCCGGGAACCGTTACCACCGCGCCGGTGCTGCTGGATATGGCCACCAGCCGCATCGCGTTTGGCAAGGTCAAGGTGGCGCATAACGCCGGCAGACGGGTACCCGAGGGCAGCCTCATCGACCCGGACGGCGGACCCACCGATGATCCCGGCACCATGTTCGCCGACCCGCCCGGTGCCCTGCTGCCGGTCGGCGGGCACAAGGGCTACGGCCTCGCCCTCATGTGCGAGCTGCTCGGTGGCGTGTTGAGCGGCGGCGGCACCATGCAGCCGGCCAACCCGCGTCCGGGCGGCATCGTCAACAACATGCTCACGGTCATCATCGATCCGGGCCGACTGGTCGATCCCACGTGGCTTGCCGGGGAGATCGACGCGATGATCGCGTTCGTGAAATCATCCAGACCCGCGAAGTCCGGCGGTCCTGTTCTGGTGGCCGGTGATCCCGAGCGACGCACCCGTGAGGAGCGCCGCCGCGACGGCATACCCATGAACGAACCGACCTGGGAGGAAATCGTCGAGGCGGCGGAGAAAGTCGGCATGACGCGTGCGCAGATCGATCACATGCGCGCTTGAAGAGTGCGTGCCGTGCTCAGCGCACAATAAGCAGATTCACGTTGCAGGTATTGGCGACCTTGCGTGACACGCTGCCCATCAGCATGCCTTTGACGCTGCCGAGTCCCCGCGTCCCCATCACGATCAGGTCGATCTTGTTTCTTTGCGCGTAACTCGAGATGGCCGAGCCGGGATCACCCTGACCGGTTGCCTTGCGAACCGCCTTCACACCTTTTCGATTGGCGCGCCGTTCGGCGTCACCCATGATCTTTTCGGCCACGAACTCGAGCACGTCCTGGCGTGCCTGGCCGATATTCTCCACCTTGGCCATTTTCTTGAGCTCGGGTGGGAGCTGCATGTCTCGGATGACGTTCAGAAGATAGAGCGCGGCATCGTGCTTCACGGCGAGCTCGGCCGCCAGGCCGACCGCCCGACTGGAGGCCGCTGAGCCGTCGGTCGGAACGAGGATTCTGTTGATCATGCTTGCGCACCGAATCGGGGATTTGATTCGCGGTTGTGCACCGGATTGTGCATCACAGGTGTCGGGGGATGCACGCGAATGCCCGTCGTTGGCACCTTGCGGGCCCCCGCGGAGTCGCGCGAAATCCGGGGTAATTACTGTAACTTTTTGTTTTAACGACAAAAATCGCGATTCGTCGCATCGAGCGTCATAGGTGACGCATATTTCATTTTCGCCCTCGTGACGGTATGTTTTAATGCGCCATCAAACACCACATTCGCTCCATCACCGAATCGCCGTCAGAGCGCTGCGGGTGGAGCAAAAATAACGATTTCTCAAAGTGCGAATCTGCCTTTGACCTCGAATGGAGGAGGTTGCCATGTCAGAAAGAAAACAACTCGAACGATTGCTCGCCAGCGGCTGGATCAGCCGGCGCGAATTCGTCAAGCGGATGGTGGCCCTGGGTTTCGCCACGTCCGTGCCGGCCAGCATGCTCGCTTCCATGCCCGCCTACGGTGCGCCGAAAAAGGGCGGCACTTTTCGAGTCGGCCTTGGACACGGTTCAACCACGGACTCGGTTGACCCGGCGACCTGGGAGAACGCCTATACCCAGTTCACCTTCGGTTACGGGTCCAATAATCATCTGACCGAGATACTCCCGGACGGCAGTCTCGGCCCCGAGCTCGCTGAGAGCTGGGAGCCATCGACTGATGCCGCGACCTGGACCTTCAAGCTGCGCGAGGGCGTGGAATTCCACAACGGCAAGACCATGGAAGCAAGCGACGTGATCGCGTCGCTGAATCACCACCGCGGCGAGGATACGAAATCGGGCGCCAAGGGCATCGTCGCCCCAATCAAGGAAATGAAGGCCGACGGCAAGCACGTCGTGGTCGTCACCCTCGAGGGCGGTAACGCGGACTTTCCCTTCGTTCTGAATGACTATCATCTGGCCATCGTGCCGGGCAACGCGGACGGCAAGATCGACGCCAAATCCGGAATCGGTGCCGGCGCGTATGTGGTCAAGAGCTACGAGCCGGGCGTGGGTGCGAAGCTGACCCGCCACAAGAACTACTGGCGTTCGGATTACGGTCATTTCGACGACGTCGAGGTTCTCACCATCGCCGACGTGGCGGCGCGGACCAACGCGTTGACAACCGGCGAGGTCGATGCCATTGACCGGCTCGATATCAAGACACTGCATCTTCTCAAGCGTAACAAGAACATCAGCATCAAGGAGACCAGCGGCACCGCTCATTATACGGCCGCGATGCGCACCGACACGCCGCCATTCGACAACAATGATGTTCGTTTGGCTCTCAAGTACGCAGTCGATCGCGAAGCGTTGCTGCAGAACGTGCTGCGCGGTCACGGTGTACTCGGAAACGACCATCCCATCGGGCTGTCGAACCGTTACCACGCGAGCGAGCTGCCGCAACGTAGCTACGATCCGGAGAAGGCCAAGTTCCATTTGCAGAAGGCCGGGATGAGCAACTTGAAGGTCGACCTGAGCGCTGCGGATGCGGCCTTCGGCGGCGCCGTCGACGCGGCGGTGCTCATGAAGGAGCACGCGGCCAAGGCCGGCATCGAGATCAACGTGGTCCGCGAGCCGAACGACGGCTACTGGTCCAACGTATGGATGAAGAAGCCGTGGTGCATGGTCTATTGGGGCGGTCGGCCGACCGAAGACTGGATGTTCTCAACCGCCTACGCCGCTGGCGCCGACTGGAACGACAGCTTCTGGAACCACGAGAAGTTCAACAAGCTGTTGCTGGAAGCCCGTTCGGAGCTGAACGAAGCCAAGCGACGGGAAATGTACGTGGAAATGCAGCGCATCGTCCGCGACGAGGGCGGCGTTCTCGTTCCCATGTTCAATAACTACGTGTTCGCAACGAGCACCAAGGTTGAAACACCTGAGCAGATGGGCGCCAACTGGGGACTGGACGGCAACCGCGGTATGGAACGCTGGTGGTTTAAGTCCTGAGTCCAGGCTCGGGGGGGCCGCGGCCGCATGTACAAGCTCGTAAAGCTTGTCGCCCAGCGACTGGGGCTGGGTGCGATCGTGCTATTCGCGGTCTCGCTGATCATTTTCCTCGGCGTCGAGCTGTTGCCCGGGGATCTGTGCCAGGAAATCCAGGGGCAGGCGGCGACCCCCGAAACCGTCGCCGCCTGCCGTAAGGAGCTGGGCCTGGACCAACCGGCCGCGACCCGCTACCTGAACTGGCTGGGCAATATCGCGCAAGGCGATTTCGGTGTGTCACTCGCCAACCAGCGCCAGATCTCCGAGCTCATTGGCGTACGCTTGAGTAACACGCTGTTTCTCGCCCTGGTTGCCGCCATCATCTCGGTGCCGCTCGCTCTCGCGCTGGGAATCCTCGCGGCGCTATACCGCAATACCTGGTATGACCGCGCGGTCAACGTCGTCACGCTCTCGTCAATCTCGTTTCCGGAGTTTTTCGTCGCCTACATACTCATCCTGTTTTTCGCCGTGAATTTCGGCTGGTTTCCGGCACTGTCCAATGTCAGTCCGGACACGCCGTTCTGGGAGCGCGTGTACAGAGTCATACTGCCGGCCACGACACTGACGCTGGTGGTGGTCGCGCACATGATGCGCATGACGCGCGCGGCAATCATCAATCTGCTGGCGAGCCCCTATATCGAGATGGCCAATCTCAAAGGTATGAGCCGCTCGCACATCATCCTGAAACACGCCCTGCCGAATGCCTGGGCCCCCATCGTCAACGTCATCGTCATCAATCTCGCGTATCTGATTGTTGGTGTGGTGGTGGTCGAGGTGGTGTTCGTGTACCCGGGGCTCGGCCAGCTGATTGTCGATTCCGTGCAGAAGCGGGATATTCCTGTGGTGCAGGCCTGTAGCCTGATTTTCGCTGCAACCTACGTCCTGCTCAATTTGACCGCCGACGTACTCTCCATCGTCACCAATCCGAGATTGCTGCACCCGAGATGAGCGACGCGACAGAATCCACTGTCGGTCAAACCGCGGACGCGGTTCCACCGCCACCACCCAGGCAGCGAAAACTCGCCGATGCGTGGCGGGCGCTCAAGAAAGCACCGTTGAGCGCCAAGTTCGGGCTCGTGGTCATAGCGGGCTACGTTTTCGTCGCGCTGTTCGCGCCTGTTCTGACGCCCTATGGCGAATCCGAAATCGTCGGTACCGAGTTCGAGCCCTGGGGCGAACAGTTCGTGCTCGGTACCGACAACCTCGGCCGTGACATGCTCACGAGGCTGCTTTACGGAGCGCGCAATACGATAGGCATTGCTTTCGTCACGACGTGCCTCGCGTTCTTGATCGGCGGCGTTGCCGGCATACTTGCGGCGGCGCTGGGCGGTTGGATCGACCAGGCGCTCAGCCGAATGGTCGATATTCTGATGGCCATTCCGGCTCTGATTTTCTCGCTACTGCTGCTGACCATCTTCGGCACCTCGATTCCGGTTCTCATCGTCATCATCGCCGTGCTGGATTCGACGCGCGTATACCGGCTCGCGAGGGCCGTCAGCCTGAATGTCGTGGTCATGGATTTTGTCGAAGCGGCGCGACTGCGTGGCGAAGGTATCGGCTGGATTACCATCCGCGAAGTATTGCCGAATATCATGCCGCCGCTGGTGGCCGAGTTCGGTCTGCGCTTCTGTTTCGTTTTCCTGACTATCGCCGCGCTCAGCTTTCTCGGACTGGGCATACAGCCCCCGACCGCGGACTGGGGAAGCATGGTGCGCGACAACGCAACCTTGATTACCTACGGCGACGTGACGCCGCTGTTGCCTGCGGGCGCAATTGCGCTTCTGACCGTCGGCGTCAACTTCGTCGTCGATTGGTTCCTGCACAAGACGAGTGGGTTACGCGATGACCAGTGACGCGCAACGAAAGTCCGATGGTGACCTGCTGCTGGAAATACGCGGTTTGCGCATCGACGGGCAGAGCGACGAAGAGTGGCACGAGATCATAAAGGGTATCGATATCACCCTGCATCGTGGCGAGGTGCTGGGGCTCATCGGGGAATCGGGCGCCGGCAAGTCCACCGCGGGTCTGGCGGCCATGGGATTCGCGCGCCCCGGATGCCGAATCACCGGCGGGTCGATAATTTTCGATGGCATTGATCTGATGGCCGCGAGCGAGGACGAAAAGCGCAAGTTGCGCGGGGTTCGAATCGCCTACGTGGCACAGAGCGCTGCGGCGTCTTTCAATCCTGCCCACAAGCTCATCGAGCAATTCGCCGAGATTCCTGTCGAGCATGGCAAAAGCACGCGAGAACAGGCCGAGGCCGATGCGAAGGATCTCTACGGTCGGCTGTTGCTTCCGGATCCCGACCATATCGGATTTCGATATCCGCACCAGGTTTCGGGTGGCCAGCTGCAACGTGCCATGACGGCCATGGCGCTGTCCTGTCGCCCGGATCTGATTATCTTCGACGAGCCGACCACGGCACTCGATGTGACGACTCAGATCGAAGTGCTGGTCACAATCCGCGACATCGTTAATCAATTCAATACGGCGGCAATATACATCACGCACGATCTCGCCGTCGTCGCGCAGATGGCGGACAGAATCATGGTGCTGCGTTACGGGGAACTGGTGGAGGAAGCCAATACCGACTCGATGATGTCGAGCCCGCAAAAAGACTACACGAAGACCCTATGGGCGGTCCGCTCGTTCAAGAAGCAGGCAACGGGAACCTACTCAGATTCGAAACCCCTCATCAAGGTCGACCACGTCACCGCCGCGTATGGGCCGCTCACCGTGCTCCACGATATCTCGTTCGAAATTCACCGCGGTCAGACGGTCGCGGTCGTAGGCGAATCCGGCAGCGGTAAGAGCACTGCGGCGCGTGTCATTACCGGCCTGTTGCCGCCCAAGCTCGGGCGCGTGCTGGTCGACGGCGAAGCGCTCCCTGGCGACTATCGAAAGCGCAACAAAGATCAGCTTCGTCACGCGCAGATGATTTACCAGATGGCGGATACGGCGGTGAACCCGCGCCAACGCATCCGCGACATTATCGGCCGGCCACTCTCGTTTTACCTCGACATGAAGGGCGAGCAGCTGGAGAACAGAATTCGCGAGCTGCTGGCGCTCATCGAGCTCGAGCCCAACCAGTTCATCGACCGATTCCCCGGGGAGCTCTCGGGCGGTCAAAAACAACGCATCTGTATCGCGCGAGCCCTGGCAGCGGAGCCCAAGTTCATCATTTGTGACGAGGTGACGTCGGCCCTTGATCAGATCGTCGCGGAAGGCATCTTGAAGCTGCTCGACCGCATTCAGCGTGAGTTCAATCTCGCCTACATGTTCATCACCCACGATCTGGCAACCGTGCGCGCTATCGCGGACGAAGTCGTGGTGATGTTGCAAGGTCAAATCGTCGAGCAAGGTCCGTGCAAGGAAATGTTCACTCCGCCCCATCATGAGTACACGGACTTACTGCTCTCCTCGGTTCCCGAGATGGATCCGACCTGGCTGGATCGATTGATGGAACGGCGCAGCAAAGAAGGTATGATGGAATCGACCTCCACTTCCTGACTTTTTTCTATCATCTCGTTCTCACATATCGGTCACAGCTTCTATGTCTTCACAATTGGAGGTTATCTACAAAGACCTCGAAAACGAGCACCGCCGGGTGATGAAGTCGATCGAGCGTCTCCGATCCCATGACACCATGACCGGGCTGCTGCCGCTGCTCGACAAGCTTCGCACCCTGTTGATCGTGCATTTTGCGCGCGAGCAGCTGCCCGACGGCTTCTACGCAGCGCTCGGCGATCGTGCCGAATCCAGGGGCGACGAGATCCAGATGCTGATGAGCGACCATGCCGCCATTCTGTCTACGTTGAATGCGCTCATCGAGGATGCGAAAACACCCGATCCGGAAATCGAGGCGGACATGCTGAGCCGGGTGAAGCGGTTGATCGACGACCTGGACGATCACGAGCACAGGGAGCATCGATTCGCCGTGGATGTGCTCGGAAATCGAGGCGGGTAACGCCGGCAAGCGCGGGCGACAGCCTCCCTGTTACCCGAGTCACAGACCTGACTTGAGCAATTCCGTCGTCATGTCCATACTCGCCCGTCGCCTAATGAAAGCTGCGCGTTGAGAAGGGCTATGGCACGAATACAAAGGGCGGCGGTCATCGGCGCCGGCACGATGGGATCCGGGATTGCCAGTCACCTGGCCAATGCCGGCGTGCCGGTCGTGATGCTCGACGTTGCGACACAGGATTGCGGCAGCCGCAGCCAGATCGCCGAGCGCGCGGTCGCGAGGCTACTCGAGTCGAGTCCTCCTGCGTTCATGCACCCGGACAACGCACGATTGATCACGACGGGAAATATCGACGATGACCTGGCGTCGATCGCCGATGCGGACTGGATCGCCGAGGCTGTTGTCGAACGAATCGACGTGAAGAGAGCCCTTTACGAGGCGATCGATGCGGTACGCGCGCCGGGGTCCATTGTCTCGTCCAACACTTCGACCATCCCGCTGGCGATGCTTGCCGAAAGCATGCCTGCATCCCTGAAGCGCGATTTCTGCATCACGCATTTTTTTAACCCTGTCCGCTACATGCGGCTGCTCGAGATCGTGAAGGGGCCGGATACGCGGTCCGAGGTCATCGACACACTGACGGAGTTCTGCGACGTCGCGCTCGGCAAGGGTGTCGTGCCCTGCAGAGACACCCCGGGCTTTCTCGGTAATCGCGTCGGCGTGTACGCGCTGCAAGTGGGCATCGTGGAGGCGGCGCGCGCGGGTCTCACCGTGGAGGAGGCCGATGCCATCATGGGGCGCCCCATGGGCATACCGAAAACCGGCGTGTTCGGGCTCTACGACCTCATCGGCCTCGACCTCATGCTCGACGTGGTCGCGAGCCTTCAGGGCGCGCTCGCCGACGACGATCCTTTTCAGGAGGTAGCCGCAGGTATCCCGGCGGTGGCCGAGCTGGTGGCGCGCGGGCACACGGGAAACAAGAGCGGCGCCGGTTTTTATCGCGACGCGCGCGCCGGTGCCGGATCGGTGCGCGAGGCATTGAACCTTGAAAGCGGGACCTACCGGCCTGCGGAGCGAGCGCAGCCGGCGGCCGCCGTGGCTGGCGAGACGCATGGCCTGCGCGCGCTCATCGAGTATCCCGATCGGCACGGCCGCTTCGCATGGCGGGTGCTCGCGCGCACGCTCTCCTATGCCGCCTCGCTGTTTCCTGAGGTCGGCGATGAGATCGTGCCCGTCGACGAGGCCATGAAGCTCGGTTACAGCTGGACCCATGGTCCATTCGAGATGATCGATGTGCTCGGCGTGACGTGGCTGCGGAATCGATTGCGCGAGGAAGGCATGGCGGTGCCCCAGATCCTGGAGATGGTTGGCGAATCGTCGTTGTACCGCGCGGCAGGAAATCACGTGGAGCACTTCGGCTTCGATGGCCATTACCGTGCGCTTGCACGCGCGCCCGGGGTCGTGCGACTGGGCGATTTGAAACGTCTGAGCACCCCGGTCATCGGCAACGAAGCGGCCAGTCTCTGGGATGTGGGCGACAGGGTTGCATGTCTCGAGTTCCACACCAAGGCGAATGCACTTGCGCCGGAGTCGATGAACATGCTGCGCGAGGCGCTGGCCGTGGTGGAGAAGCGATATCGCGCCATGTTGGTGCACAACGACGCTGCGCATTTTTCGGTGGGGTTAAATCTGGAATTTGCGCTTTCGAGCGCGAAGGAAGGTGCCTGGGATCGACTCGACACGGCGTTGCGCGAGTTTCAGGAAACCACCGCAGCCATCAAGCATGCGCCCTTTCCCGTGGTGGGGGCACCGGCGGGCACCTCGCTGGGCGGTGGATTCGAGGTGCTCCTGCACTGCGATGCGCTGCAGGCGCACGCGAACACCGTCATGGGACTGGTGGAAACCGTCGTCGGGCTGGTGCCATCGGGTGGCGGATGCAAGGAGCTGCTGCATCGCTGGTGCGGCGACGCCAGCGACACCAATGAGGTCATTGCCGGAGCGCTTCGGGTGTTCGAGCTCATCGCTACGGGAAAGACAGCCACATCGCCCCGACTCGGTGAACCACTGCGCTTCTTTCTGTCCCGCGACCGCAGCATAATGAACCGCGATCGTTTGCTCGCGGATGCGAAGAAGCGCGCTATCGAGATGGCAGACGGCTACACGCCACCCGCGAAGACGGGTGTTGCAGTCGCCGGCGAGCAGGGTCGGCGGGCGATGCACGAGCGGCTCGACGAGCTCGACCGTCGCGGCGTCACCACACCGCACGATCGAGTGGTGGCAGAGCATCTTGCCGATGTGTTGAGCGGAGGCGGCGCCGCGCCGGGGGAATGGGTCAGTGACGAAGATCTATGCGCGCTCGAGCGCAGCGCGTTCATTGCGCTCGCCAGCACACGAGCGACACGTGACCGCATCGAGCATATGCTGAGTGAGGGCCGTCCACTCAGGAACTGATGACCAGTCGAGTCAGTGCATCAAGGCTCAGCGCATCACGAATGGGTTCGGCACTTCGTTGGATGTGGAGATCCACACGCTTTTGGTCTGCATGTATTCGTGGATGGCCTCCTGTCCGTTTTCCCGTCCCAGGCCACTGCGCTTGTAGCCGCCGAAGGGCGTCGTATAGCTGAAGGCGCGGTAG
>JBFICP010000117.1:0-9602 GCA_041581935.1 Gammaproteobacteria bacterium
AGTCCCTGATGGGCGAGCTTGTAAAGGCGTTGTCCCCGATGCTTGATGGCCGAGTGCATTGGAGGTATCTGCTCGATCACCCCGGTAAACTCAGAGAGCACACGTATCACTGCGGATCGCTCGAGCTCGGGAGGCTCACAGCGCTCGAGCACCTCGCCTTCGGCGTCGCCGGTGCTGGTGACGACGCCGAGGCGAAACGTCGAGCGGTAGCGCTTGTCGGCGTCGAGAAGAAAACCCGAAATTTTGGTGGCTTCACCGAAACAGATCGGCAGCAGCCCGCTCGCCAGCCGATCCAGACTGCCGGTATGACCGGCCTTGCGGGCTTGGAAAAGATTCTTGACCCGTTGCAGCACCTGCGTCGAGCCGATGCCCACGGGTTTGTCGAGCAGCACGATGCCGGTGAGATCGCGTCCGTTCCTGCGCCGTCGACCCATGCTAGTCGTCCTCGTCCGCCCTATCGCCCTCGCGCGTACCGAGCGCTGAGTCGATAAGCTCGCCGACCCTGGTTGCCCGGTCGAGGGTCACATCGTGGGCGAATCGCAGACGTGGAACATAGCGCATGCGCACGCGTTGCCCCAGACGTCGCCGCACGAAACCGCAGGCTCGATTGAGGCCCTCGAGCGCGCGTTTCACGTCGCCGTCGACGGGCAGCGTGATATAGATGGTGGCGCTGGAAAGATCTCTCGAGACTGACGAGCCCGACACGGTAACGCGTCCGATGCGCGGATCGGCGAGCTCTTGCGCAATGATTTCAGCGACCTCGCGCTGAATGTGATCGGCAACGCGCTCTGACCGACTGTACTCTTTGGTACCCATTAGATGGTCCGTGGACGGACCGTGCATCCCTCGTGCCCGAGAAAGCCTCGTTTCAGAGAGGACACTCAGACGCTGCGCTCGATAACGGTTCTTTCGTAGACTTCGATCTGGTCTCCGACTTTTACATCGTTATAATTCTTAACACCGATCCCGCATTCTGTACCGGACTTCACCTCACTGACGTCGTCTTTGAACCGGCGCAGAGACTCGAGCTCCCCTTCGTAGATAACCACGTTGTCACGCAGCACTCGAATTGGGTTGCTACGCCGCACCACACCCTCGGATACGATGCAACCGGCGATCGCGCCCAGCTTCTTCGACCGAAAAACGTCGCGAACCTCGGCAATACCGATAATTTCCTCGCGAACCTCGGGTGACAGCATGCCGCTGATCGCCTGTTTTACAGTGTCGATGACTTCGTAGATGACGCTGAAATAGTGCAGGTCGACACCTTCGCTCTCGATGATCCTCCGCGCCGCGGCATCCGCGCGAACATTGAACCCGATGATGATGGCTTTCGATGCAATTGCCAGATTGACATCCGTCTCACTGATGCCACCGGTCGCCGCCGTCACGACATTGACCTTCACCTCATCGATTGAGAGATCCGAAAGCGCGTCACGCAGCGCCTCGACCGATCCCTGCACATCCGCCTTGATGACGACGTTGAGAACGTTCGTTTCGCCTTCAGTCATCTGGTCGAATACGTTATCGAGCTTGGCCGCCTGTTGTCGCGCGAGTCGCACTTCTCGATCCTTACCCTGGCGGAACTGGGCAATCTCGCGCGCTTTGCGCTCGTCGGGAACAACCATGGCGTCATCGCCGGCATTCGGCGTTCCGGACAAACCCAACACCTCGACAGGGATCGACGGACCCGCTTGCTCCACCTCCTGACCGCTTTGATCGAATAGCCCGCGCACGCGCCCGAACTCCTGCCCGGCGAGTATGATGTCACCCTTCTCCAGGCGCCCCGACTGCACCAGCACCGAAGCCACCGGCCCACGACCCTTGTCGAGCCGCGATTCGATGACGACGCCTCGCGCCGGACCGGCGTCCGACGCCGTGAGCTCCAGAACCTCCGACTGCAGGAGAATGGACTCCAGCAATTCCTCGACGCCTTCGCCGGTCTTGGCGGAGACATTCACGAAGATTGTGTCGCCACCCCAGGCTTCCGGGATGATTTCGTGATTCGCCAGATCCTGCTTTATGCGCTCGGCATCGGCATCGGCTCTGTCGATTTTGTTGACCGCGACGATGATGGGCACTTCCGCGGCCTGGGCGTGCTGAATTGCCTCGATGGTTTGAGGCATGACGCCGTCGTCGGCAGCGACGACCAGCACTACGATGTCGGTCGCTTTTGCGCCCCGCGCCCGCATTGCCGTAAAGGCGGCATGTCCCGGCGTGTCGAGAAAGCTTATCGTGCCCTTTTCGGTCTCCACATGATAAGCGCCGATGTGCTGCGTGATGCCTCCGGCTTCCGCGTCGGCCACCTTCGTGCGGCGAATGTAGTCGAGCAGGGATGTCTTGCCGTGGTCCACATGTCCCATGATGGTGACCACCGGCGGGCGTGCCACAACGGGCCGCTCGTCGCCGCGTTCCTGCAGCAGATGGTCTTCGACCGAATCTTCCTTGAGCATCACGGGCTTGTGCCCGAGCTCTTCGACGACGATGGCGGCGGTGTCCTGGTCGATGACCTGATTGATCGTCACCATGGATCCGAGATTCATCATCGCCTTGATGAGCTCGGACGATTTGATCGACATTCTCTGGGCGAGCTCGGATACCGAGATGGTCTCGGGAATCGATACCTCGCGCACCACCGGCGCGGTCGGGAGCTCGAAGGCATGCCGCGACGGCGACGCCTTGATAACAGGACGTGCCTTGGGTTTCTTGCGCCGACGCCCGCTTTTCTCGCTGGCGACGTGCAGCTCGGCGCGGCCGTGCTTGGGCCGCTCGCTCTTCTTTGCGCCACGCTCGGCTTTGCGCGAATCGCTTCTCTTGGCGGAGACCGCGGCGGCCTGCTCGGCAGCAAGCGCCGCCTCGATCGACTCGCTCTTCGATTCTGCAGCGGCCGCTTTCGCGCCGGGCTTTGCCTCTGTCTTGGCGCGTTGCTTCTCTCGCTCCTTTTCCCGCGCCCTCTCTTCCGCAGCGCTCTTGCGTTGTTCAAGCTCCAGCTTCTCGCGCTCGGTCTGCTCTCTTTCGCGCACCTCTTCCTCGGCGCGAAGCCGCTCATCGAGCTCCCGGTGTCGGCGCTTTGCCTCGTCGTGCAGAGCGCGCTTGGCCGCCTCCATGCGCTCGGCCTCGTCGCCGTCCTCTGGCTGCGCGGTAACGACGGCCTGCTTCTCCGCGTTACGCACGTAGGTGCGGCGTTTACGCACTTCGACGGTGACGGTCTTCTTGCGTCCCTGAGAGGAAACCTTGAGCTCGTTGACGGATTTACGCTTGAGTGTGATCTTTCGCGGCGTCGCCGTATCGGACTCGCCAGTCCCGTGCAGCTGGCGAAGATGGCCGAGTAGCTGTGCCTTGTCCTGTTCGTTGAGCCGTTGGTCGGCATCGGTGTGCGGCAGCCCGGACTTGCCGAGCTGCACGAGCAGGCGATCCACAGGGATACCCACCACTTCTGCAAGCTCTCGAACGGTGACTTCCGACATCGATCTACCCCTAGCTACCCGAGCTCGTTGATGCGCTATTTTCGGCTTCCTCGGCGCTCTGACCACCCGCATCGGCAGCGTTCTCGTCCGCGAACCAGATTTCCCGCGCCTTCATGATTAATTCGCCTGCACGTTGCTCATCGATATCGGCGATGTCCAGGACGTCGCCCACCGACTGCTCGGCCAGATCCTCCCGGGTAATGACACCGCGGTGAGCGAGTGTGGCGGCGAGCTCGCTATCCATGCCCTCGAGTGCGAGAAGATCCTCGGCGGGCGGCGCATCGGTAATGCCCTCTTCGCTGGCAATCTCGCGCGCGAGCAGCGCGTCGCGGGCGCGCGACTGCAGCTCCTTGACCATGTCCGCATCGAACTCCTCGATACCGAGCATCTCCGCCTCGGGCACGTAAGCGACTTCGTCGATACCGGAAAATCCTTCCTGCATCAAGATGGTCGCCACTTCCTCGTCGACGGCGAGCTTCTCCATGAAGAGCTTCAACACACGATCGGTCTCGGCCTCGCTCTTTTCCTGCGCCTGCAGCTCGGTCATGACGTTGAGCTCCCAGCCGGTAAGCTGGCTCGCGAGCCGAACGTTCTGACCGCCACGTCCGATGGCCTGAGAGAGTTGCTCCTCGGCAACGGCAACGTCCATGGATCGGGCGTCCTCGTCAACGACGATCGACATCACCTCCGCGGGCGACATTGCATTGATGACGTACTTCGCCGGGTCCTCGTCCCAAAGAATAATGTCGACGCGCTCACCGGCCAGCTCGTTGGACACGGCCTGCACCCGGGAACCACGCATACCCACGCAGGCCCCTACCGGATCGATACGTGGCACCAGCGAACGCACGCCGATCTTGGCGCGTGACCCCGGGTCGCGCGCGCAGCCCATGATCTCGATGAGGCCTTCACCAATCTCCGGCACCTCGAGCGTAAACAGCTGAATCATCAGCTCGGGCGCGGTGCGACTGACGAACAGCTGCGGGCCACGCGTCTCCGAGCGGACCTCGCGCAGATATCCGCGCAGCCGGTCACCCGGGCGCACGAGCTCCCGCGGGATAAGCTCGTCGCGACTAATCAACGCTTCGGCGTTACCGCCGAGGTCGACGATCACGTTGCCGCGATCGGCGCGTTTGACCACGCCCATCACCAGCTCCCCTTCTCGATCCTGATAGGCCTCGACCACCTGCGCCCGTTCCGCCTCGCGCACCTTCTGCACGATGACCTGCTTGGCGGTCTGGGCGGCGATGCGACCGAAATCCACCGATTCGATGGGCTCCTCGATATAGTCGCCAGCGGCGACCTGCGGCTGGATTTTGATCGCCTCGCTCAGCAGTATTTCCGTTTTCGGCGAGAACACGCGGGGACCTTCGGGCTCTTCGCCCTCCTCTGCGTCACCCGTCGCCGTTTCCGAATCGGCCGGCGGTTCCGGGAGCTCATCGGCCGACATGACGACCGCGTCGTCGTCGACGACCTCCCAGCGCCTGAATGTGTCGTATTCGCCTGTATCCCGGTCGATGGCGACGCGCACGTCCACCTCCTCCGGGTGACGCTTGCGCGTGGCGCTGGCGAGCGCGGCTTCGAGCGCCTCGAAAATAATTTCCTTGGCGACGCCCTTCTCGTTCGAGACCGCATCTACAACCGCTAATATCTCTTTAGTCATCTTTCACCGCAGCACGTTCGAAGTCCGGGATCAGCCTGGCGGTGCCGATATCCTCGAGCGGCAAGGCGTGCTCCTCACCATCCTCGAACACAATGACGGCACCGTCTCGGCAGCCGTCGAGTGTCCCCTTGAAATTGCGCCTTCCTGCCACCGGCGTATCCATCTTCACCCTCACCCGTTCGCCTCGGAACCGGTCGAAGTGGTGCTCGCAAAACAGCGGCCGATCGAGACCCGGCGACGACACCTCGAGGCTGTAGGGTCCGTGGATCGGGTTTTCCACATCCAACAGGCCGCTGAGCTGGTCGCTGACGCGGGCACAGTCATCGATCGATATTCCTGCCTCACTGTCGATGTACACCCGCAGCAGCGACTGCCGTCGCCGCGCCTGGTACTGCGCACCGACGAACTCGTAACCGAGCCCCTCGACGGCGGGTCCGATGAGGTCATTCAATCGATTGACCGGATCGCGCATGACCGCCCCATAAAGCAAAAGTGGGCGCGCGGCCCACTTCCATCCCCTCTCCTCGATAGACAACTGATAATTGTAGCGTTTTCATGAACACTAGCCAATATCAGGGCCAAAAAAAGCCCCGTAACCGGGGCTTCATGACAGTGGTAGCGGGGGCAGGATTTGAACCTGCGACCTTCGGGTTATGAGCCCGACGAGCTGCCAGACTGCTCCACCCCGCACCGGTTGCGGCACATACTATCTTCGCCCCGATGCCTTGACAAGACGCGGGCCGGGCCGTCGGGCGGGCGTTATCCGGCCAGCGACACCGGCAAACGGCGCGCGCCCCAGTCTCCGGGAGCGGCGTCGAAAACGCCAGCGCACGGTGTCGCACACCGAGCACAACGTCCCTGCGCATCGAGATTCCAGGCATGCAGAACGTACCAGTCGCGAACGATTAAGGGTGCCTGGCAATGGTGACAATAGGTCGTGCCGCCGGCCCGATCGTGCACATTGCCCGTGTACACGTAGCGAAGTCCGTTGGCGACTCCGATGGCCCGTGCCCGGCTCAGGGTTGCCGGCGGCGTCGGCGGGATGTCGCGCATCTTCCAGTCGGGATGAAAAGCGGTGAAATGCAGCGGCACGTCGTCGCCGAGTTCCGCGGCGACCCATTGGGTGAGCGCCTCGAGCTCCGCATCGGAGTCGTTCTCGCCGGGGATGAGCAATGTCGTGATTTCGAACCATACGTCGGTCTCGTGCTTGAGATAGCGCAGGGTCTCCAGAACCGGCGCCAGGTGCGCGCCCGTGAGCTTGTAGTAGAAGCGTTCGGTAAAGGCCTTCAGGTCCACGTTGGCCGCATCCATGTGCTTGAAAAAAACCTCCCGGGGCTCGTCGCAGATGTAACCGGCCGTGACCGCCACCGAGCGGATTCCCGCTTCCCGGCAGGCGGCGGCTGCGTCAATGGCGTACTCCATGAAGATCACGGGGTCGTTGTAGGTAAACGCGATGCTGCGGCAACCGAGACGCTGGGCCGCGCGCGCCAGAGTTTCGGGACTCGCGCTGTCGGCGAGGGTGTCCATCTCCCGCGACTTGCTCATGTCCCAGTTCTGACAGAACTTGCAGGCCAGATTACAGCCCGCCGTGCCGAACGACAGCACCGGCGTGCCGGGAAGGAAATGATTGAGCGGCTTCTTTTCAATCGGATCGACGCAGAATCCGCTGGAACGCCCATAGGTTTTGAGCACGATGCGGTCGTCCTCACGGGCGCGCACGAAACACAGCCCGCGCTGGCCTTCACGCAGCTTGCAGGCGCGCGGGCACACGTCGCATTGGATGCGGCCGTCGGCCAGGGCGTGCCAGTAGTCGGTCGGCACGCTGTCGTTGAGTATGTTGGGAAACTGGTTCAAGGTCTGGAGGCGAAAGCCAAACGGCTATACTGGTTACATAGGTTCGACCACGACGGAATTCAAGCGTGCCCCCAGTCAGGCAAGCGGCTGTTGCCGGGTATTTCTACCCCGGCGAGGCGCGGGAGCTGTCCCGCACGGTGAACGCGCTCCTCGAAGCCGCGCCCCGAGCCACGACCGACCCTCGGGCGCTCATCGCCCCCCACGCGGGTTACATCTACTCCGGACCGGTGGCGGCGACGGCCTACCGTCAGCTGTCCGCACAGCGCCAGCGCACCAAGCGTGTCTTGCTCCTGGGACCCAGTCACCGGGTCGCTTTTCGCGGCTTGGCGGTATGCAGCGCCGAGTCGTACGCCACGCCGCTCGGCGAGGTCGCCATCGATATCGAGGCCCGCGACGCGCTGCTGGGCCTGCCCCAGGTGCACGTCCTCGACGAGGCCCACGCGCAGGAACACAGCCTCGAGGTCCATCTGCCATTCCTGCTGGCGGTGCTCGACGATTTTCTGCTGGTGCCCGTGGTGGTCGGCGACGCCAGTGCCAGCGATGTGTCGGAAGTCATCGAGCGCCTCTGGGATCGCGACGATACCCTGGTCGTGGTCAGCTCCGATCTCAGCCACTATCTCGACTACGAAACCGCCAATCGTGTCGACCGTGAGACCACCCGCGCCATCGAACGCCACGCCCAGACCATTGCGCCCGAGCAGGCCTGCGGATGCCGCGCCATCAACGGCCTGATGCGTGCCGCGCACGCAGGCGGCCTCGAGGTGAAGACACTGGATTTGCGTAATTCCGGCGATACCGCCGGCGATCGGGCCAGGGTTGTCGGCTACGGTGCCTACGCGCTGACATGACGCTCGACCAAGCCGGGCAGCAAACCCTGCTGAACGTGGCGCGCGATTCCATCGGCCACGGGCTGGTGCATGCCGACATGTGGGAATTGGCCGTCGACGATTACGCACCGCCGTTGCGGGCAATTGCCTGCACCTTCGTCACACTGCACATCGGCGAAGCCCTGCGCGGCTGCATCGGCAGCCTGCGCGCGCATCGGCCGCTGGTCGCCGATGTTGCCCGGCACGCCCATGCCGCGGCATTCGCCGACGCGCGCTTCAATCCGTTGGAGCACACCGAGCTCGGAGCGCTGCGCATCCACATCTCCATACTCTCCGAGCTCGAGCCCGTCGCGTTCGACTCCGATGCGCATCTGCTCGCGATGCTGCGTCCGGGGACCGACGGGCTGCTCATCGAGTCGGGCGACCAGCGCGCCACATTCCTGCCCAGCGTTTGGTCGTCGTTTGCGGACGGGGGGGATTTTCTCGCCGCCCTGAAGAAGAAAGCGGGCATGGACAGCCACACCATCGGCTACCAGGCCTGGCGCTACACGACCCACGATTTCGAGGAGAACCGGTGACGTCGGCTCAGTTCGAGAGCCGGCGCGCTTGCGCCTGCGCGGCGGCGGCGGCGGCGCTGTCGCCCTGACGGCGTCGGACCTCTGCGATCAGCTTCCAGTTGTCCGCTTGCAGGGCCCGATCGGCGCTGGCGAGCGCGCTGGACTTGGCCGCCAGACCGGCGGCCTGCTCGAGTCGGCCCTCCTCGAGACGGGTTGCCGCCAGACGGTGCCATATCCACGCGTTGTCGGGCTCGATAGCGATAGCCCGTTCCAGCGTTGCGGCCGCGCGCGCGTGATCGCCCGCGCCGGACTGCGCGCTCGCGGTATTCAGCAGGCTGATCACTGCGGGGTTGACCGGCGCTGCCTGCGCGCCGCCGGTCGGGGGTCCCGGCGTGGCAATCGAGGCGGTATCGGTCGGCGGCAGCGGCGATCGCGATGGCGCCGTCGACGGCGCGTCGCCGCCCGGCAAGCTGCGACTGCGGGTGGCTTCGGAATCCCCGAGCGGTCGCACCGTTGCCGTCCAATCGCTTTCGGGGAGCTCCGCGCCCGCGGCGGGCGGTGCGCTTGCCGATGAGCCTGCATAGCGGTCGCCGCCGACGGTGCTGCGCTCCTCGATCGGCGCCTTGTTGACACCGCCCGCGCAGGCGGCGAGCAGCACGGCGCCGACCAGCACCGACATCCGGCGAACCTTGCACATCGTCTCGATCATCACTCCCGCCCGGCCGATCGGCGCATGCTAACCGGGCCGCGCCGTCGGCGCGCCCGCGCGCCAGGCCCCGCACTGTCCCGGCGGCGGTTGGGAGCCCCGAACATAGGGGAATCGCACCGCGCCCGGGCAGTCCGCCGAGATGGTGCGGCCGAGGCGCACATCTGTCCAGGCCCATTCGACGTCATCCGGCGCTTGCGTCGCGAGTGAGCGCGGTCGCAGCCGCTTCATCATATCGATCCATACCTGCAGGGCACCGCTCGCGCCACTCAAGCCCGTTGGCGTGTTGTCGTCGTGCCCCAGCCACACGATCGCCAGGCGATCCTCCGCGAACCCGGCAAACCAGCTGTCGCGCAGATCATCGGTGGTACCGGTCTTGCCTGCGGTGACGACCCCGGCGCCCAGGCGAGCCCGCGACGATCGCCCGGTGCCTTCGGTCATGACCCCGCGCATGGCTTGCACCACCAGAAACACGGGTCCCGGCTCGAATACCTTGTGCACCGACAAGGGATAGCGCGACAACGGCTC
>JBFICP010000118.1:0-9554 GCA_041581935.1 Gammaproteobacteria bacterium
CGAAGGCTTTCTCCAACAGGAAGACAGCAAAGCCGAGAGCAGCGCGAGCACGATTGCTAATGCCATTCAGGGTCGCGAACGCCTGACAATCGCACGAAGAAACGCAGAGGAACAAATCAACCATTGTCTCGAAAAAACTTCGGTTCACAGGGTGGTTCGGGAATTTCTAATCAGCCACTGGAAGGAGCTGTTATTCATTCGTCATTTTGAAGAAGGTGACAATGGCGATGGTTGGCTCGGCGCGATAGAGACCATGGATGATCTCGTCTGGAGCGTCGCACCGAAGACTCTGGACCATGACAGGAAACATCTGACCGACATCCTCCCGGCGCTATTGCGTCGTGTCAGAGACGGAATGCAACAGCTCGGGATTTCGAGCAAGGTCAGCAGCGCTTTTCTTGGCGCGCTGAAAAAGCTGCATATTGCGGCAATTCGAAACCAGGATTTTATCGGCGACCCGGATGACGTCGAGGAAGTGTCCGGCGACAGCGAAGCTCGACTTGCCGACGAAATCGTGAGTGCGGATCTGGATTCCGACGGCATCGATTTCCAATGGCCGAACAAGAGCAACTACAGTGTCGAGGAGCTATCCCTGATTCAACTTGCCATCGAGAGAGCCAACGAAGCCATCTATGGTGCGGCCGAGGCCCGCCCGGAGTGCGCGGGCATGGGGACGACTCTTGTTGCGGTCCAGTTCCATGACGACCGACTCACTGCTGCCCACGTGGGTGACGCACGGCTCTACAGGCAGCGCGGTGACGTATTTCGACGATTGACGGCGGACCATTCGCTTCGCCAGCAGCTCGTCAACAAAGGCATCTACACCGCCGGGGAAGTCGAAGAAAAAGTTCAAAACAATATCATCACCCGCGCGGTAGGACCGGAGGCACGCGTAGACGTGGAAGTCCAGGAAATCGAAACAGAACCGGACGATCTTTACCTGCTCTGCTCCGACGGACTGACCGACATGGTCGATGACGTCGAGTTGTCCGAAATTCTTTCTGACCAGCACACGGACCTGGCAACGGCTTGTCGGATGCTGGTGGACGCGGCCAACGAGAACGGCGGCTCGGACAACATCTCAGTCGTGCTTGCGCGCGTACGGGATTCCGATGCAGCCCCTCCACGCATCGAGATGCACGGTCTGACCGACGTCGGCCGTAAACGCTCTCGAAATGAGGACCACATCGCGGTGGATTCGGAGTTCGGGGTTGCTATCGTCGCCGACGGAATGGGCGGCTGCAATGCGGGCGAAATTGCAAGTGAAATGGCGGTGAAAATCATCATAGAGGCGCTGCGCAGCGGAAGCGTGGATTCCATCGGCATCGAGACCATCGATTCTGAAATCGCCTACGAGCCGGATGAAGAGGACGAGTACACGGAGATTGTCCGAAACATGGACGTCGGCAGCTGGGTAGAGTTCTATCATGTGGACGGAAGCACGACCCGCGCACGCCTTACCTGGACGAGCCCGGTGACCGGACGCTACCTTTTCACCGATCGCAAAGGAATGAAGGTGGCGGACGCTACGGTGCACGGTCTTGCCGTGGAGCTGAAGCGCGGCAGCGTATCAATCATCGAGGATGTGCCGCTGTTCGACCGTATTATCGGCACCATGAAGGAACATCTGCACGCCGACGGAATGGCGGCGCACTGACCGGACGCTCTCGCCGCTTTACAGCCTGCAGATCTCCAAATCCAGTCCCGATTCGGCTTTCAGGGCCGACTCGTTACTTACCACGGCGACGCTACCTGCATTCCCTTTCAGATACTTCTCGGCGACGCGTCTCAGATCCTCGAAACCGACCTGCATCACCGCGCGGCGTACGGCACGACGATGGCTCGGCGTGCGACCGTGCTGATCGCCGAAAAAAGCGGCGACGGCTTCGCCGGCGGGTGACTCGGGTCTATCGATATCACTCAACACACGCAGCACGGCCTCCTCGAGCTGCCGCTCAGCATGGCCGTTTTCCATGAGCCAGGCGATTGATCGATCGAAATCTGCGAGTGTTTCGCCAAGCCTCGGATCCCTGTACGAGTAGAACCGCATGGCACCGAGTCCCGCGCTGTAGCTGGCGCCTCCCCCGTAAGCCCCGCCCTGCTCACGAATGCTTCTGTGCAAAAAACCGTTGGTGAGATACGGAGCAAGCACCATGAGCGCCGGCGCATCGACGTGTGATTCGTCGACGGTGCGATAGGCTTTGGCGCAGAAGTTGACCTGAGTGTTGACGCTCCAGGCCTGGCGCACATGGCTCTCGGCCCAATCTCCGGCAAGAGCGCCCTGCCCGCCGTTGACCGGTTGCGTGCCTTCCCACAGATCGGCGAGGGTCGCGCGCATTTCATCTGCGCGATCCGGCTCGCCGATCAGCAGAAATTGCCGGGGCGCCTCGAGGAGGGCATCACGAATCGCATCGAATTTACTCGCGAACGCCGCCAGCGCGTTGTCATCGGCATGCGCAGCATGCAGGGCGGCATCCAGCGCCTTCAGTCGACGCAGTCCCTCGAGCCCGTCCCAGCGATGGTCGAGCATGGCCGCCGGTGACAGTCCCGCGCTCGCCGCCGACATGGCGAGTGCGTGGCCGGACTGAGTGAGCGATGCGTCGGCTTGGGCGTGAAACTGGGCGATGAGCTCTCGCAGACGCGCCCGCTCATCGAATCGCGCTCCCGTCAGTATGTCCTTGAGCAGCGACGCAAGCGCGTGCTGATTTCGCGCCAGCGCTTTTCCCCCGAGCACGAACATGCCCCGAACCCTGGTCAGGTCGTCGACATGGGATCGGTAGGAAACGCGCGCGCTCACCCCGCCGCTGACGGCTGCCTGGCGGGCCTGCATGTCAAGATAGTCGTGCGCGCCGCTCCCGACTTCAGTGACGCAGTCGCAGAAAAGTCCGAGCACGTCAACGAGCTCCGCAGAGAGCGGGGGAAGCTCAATCACGAGATGCTGATAGACCAGTCCGTTCGTGCCCTGCGCATACCACGTGAGCGGCAGCTTGCCGACCCGCTGTGAGACGCCTTCAGGGATCGGGCGATCATCTGGCACATCCTCCAGACCCACCCTGGGAAGGATCTCCGGATTCTCTTCCTGCTCCTGACGTGCCTTGAGCGCTGCCGCCTGCTCGACGATACGCGCTTTCTCTTGCTCGTCGAGGTGACGCTTTCGCTCCTCGAGCTCGCTGGCGAGTTGCGCCATGTTGCGTGCACTCAATTCTCTGTCCGGCGACATCGTGAGGCGTACGCGATGGGTGTTATCGATCAGGCGATTCCGGATCAAGCTCTTGACGAACGCGGGATCTTCGATGGACCTGCGCAGCTCCTCCAAAATCTCGTCGATATCGAGTGCCGCGACCGGATCGCCACCGTGCAGATACGCGGGCAGCACCCTCATCATGAGCTGCAGACCGTAAGGAAACCGGCCGCCGCCAACCTCGCGTTGCGCAAGCTCCACCTGATGCAGGACGGACGCCACGTGCTCACGGGGCACACCCTCGCGGGCAACGGTCTCGAGCACTTCCAACACTTGGCGCTCGATGGCATCGGCGTTTTCCGGATCGGTTCCTTCGAGTCCGCACTGAAAAGTCGCTTCCCGGGTCGAATCATCCAACCCGCAAAGTTCCGAAGGCGCACTGCCCAAGTCCGTGGTCTCCAAGAACTTCCGTAATGGCGAAGCGCTGTTGTCGAGGAGCACTCCCGAGAGCAGATGTGCCTTCAACATCTCGGAAATATCATCGCTTCTGCCGAGCAGCCAGCCGATGACGACGTGGGTTTTGCCGGCGGTGTCGTCGTCCTCGTCGAAACTGTAGCTGCCGTCGACGGTCGCCGGCTTCGAATAGCGTCGCTCATCCGGAATCTCGACAGCGCGAACCTCGGGCTCGAACTTTGACAGTACGTCGGCATCGAACTTCTCCTGGTGCTCACTCACGGAAAAGTTTCCGTACGTCATGAAAAGCGCGCTGCTCGGGTGGTAATGCTTCGCGTGAAATTCCTTGAGCTTCCGGTAGTCGAGTCGCGGGATCTCTCGGGGTTCGCCGCCACTGTTGTAGTGGTACGTGGTCGTAGGAAACAGGTGCGACTGCAGCGTTTGTGCCACTTGTGCGATGGGTGAGCTCATCGCACCTTTCATCTCGTTGTAGACGACACCGCGGATGGCAAGTGCCGAATTGGGGTCCGATGGCTTTTCGAACTCCAGTCGATGGCCCTCCTGGGCGAAATCCATCGAATCCAGCAACGGGAAGAATACTGCGTCCAGGTAAACGTCGAGCAGATTATCGAAATCTTTACGATTTTGAGTTGCAAACGGGTAAGCGGTCCAATCGCTCGCAGTAAATGCATTCATGAAGGTATTGAGAGATCGTCTCAACATCATGAAGAAAGGATCGCGTATCGGATAACGCCGGCTTCCGCACAGCGTTACGTGCTCGAGGACGTGAGCGACGCCTGTGCTGTCCGATGGCACCGTGGGCAACGCCACCAGGAACGCGTTATTGGTGTCGTCAGACGCGATATGTATATGGGCGGCGCCCGTAACGATATGCCGATATTGCTCGAGGGTCACGTCCAGTGACGGGATGTGCTCGGTGCGAATCAAGTCGAAAGCTGGGTGCTTCATGAGTCGCCTCCGGTGTCAAACTCCGCGGCCGTCACCACTTCGGCATAGGGCACGGCGAGAGCAGCCATGAATGCCGCGTGCACGTCCCCTGCGGCGATGGTCCTTCCTTGGAACTGCAGGTCGCGGGTCGCGCATGCATCGGATATCACCGTGCAGGTAAATCCGTGGTCGAAGGCGGCCCGGGTCGTCGCATCGATACACATGTGGCTCATGGCACCACAAATGACGAGCCGCTCCACGGCGTCGCCATGAAGTGCCTCTAGCAAGTTCGTTCCGCGAAAGCTGTTCGGGAAATTCTTCTGAAAAACCGATTCCCCGTGCGAGGGGGCAACGCTCGCGTGCGTCTCGACGCCTTCGGTGCCGGGTACGAAGAAGGTCGCGCCCGGGCGTACGGAGACGTGCTGGATATGGTAAACGGGGCGCTCGCGTTCTCGGAAATCGCGGAGAATACCCGCCGCGGTGTCGGCCGCCGCGCGCATGCCCTCGAGCTCCATGCTCCCACCCGGAAAGTAGTCGTTTTGAATGTCGACGAGAACCAGGCCGATTTTCACCTCGCGCACCTCGCGGACAGTAACGAGAACTTCATGTCAGTCATTCTTTTCCACCTTTTCCTTCAGTTTTTGCAGACCCGAATCGAACATGGGCCCGACCATCCGGTCCATCATCACGCCAAAGTAACGCTTGACGATATTCATACCCGCATCACCCGTCATCTGCCATGTGACACGGGTATTCGATCCCTGCGGGTGGTAGAGCACCGCTCCCCGGCTCTCGAACGCGCCGTCGTCGAATGAGAGGTCATAGCGAACCCCAGTCTCGGGCGCGCTATCGGTGAAGATCAGCGCGCCATTTCCGCTGTCGCCCGTCCATGACTGTTGGGCTCCGACTCCGTGGGTTTTCGCGCCGGGCTCGATGCGGATGCTCGGATCCGCGTCCTGCCACGGAGTCCATTCCGGCCAGCGTCGCAGATCGCCGACGAATACGTGAATAGCCGGCGCATCAGCGCCGATAACGATTGAGCGTTCCACACGGTAGCTGCTCGGCAACAGCAAGCCGACGCCAATGAACGTTAAAAGAAGGAGCACCGCAACCGCGGCGATTATCTTGATGAATCTACGCATGCTGTCCGTAACGCCAAAAACATTATACCGAGTCCTCGATGGGATTGTTGATGTGGACTCTGGCGGCACTGTGGCTGTCGTCGAGATCGAGCACGATGTCGGCCCGGCCCGGCATCTCTGCGAGTATGTGTCGAGTGAGGCGCTCGTAGTGCATGACGAAACGATCCACCTGCTCGTCGGTCATTATTCGTGTTTCCCCGCCTTTCGTGCCGTCAGCCGACTCTGCCAGCTTGTGCTCCTGTAACCGCCGCCATTCGAATACCCGGTGCATGCCGTCGACGCGCAGCATTATCAGTACATCGATGAATGCGAAAAGCTCCTGATAGTTCCCACGCAGGCGCTCGTTCACGGTGCGACGCCAGACTCCGTCGGGATCCTCTTCACGTTCCAGACGGTTGACAGGTTCGATCAGGGCCTCGTCGCGCTGGGGCACGGCCCCTACGCACCAGCCCTCGAAGAGCAGCGTCTGCACCGGGCCACGTTGGCACACCCAGCGCTCGCGTGGAAGTCGCGTATCGATGGCTTTGTCGAACGCCGGGAGGCTGAGCGTCTCGTCCTGTGCGAGGGATTTGAGGCCGGCAATGGTGGCAAGCCCGAGCGGCACGTCATGGGTGCCGGGCACCCCCCGGGTCACGAACAGCGGATGCAGCTCGCGCGCCAGCTGCTCGCGCCGTTCCCGGGTCTCGTACAGGTCGTCGATGGAGAAACTCAGGGTCGCAGCGTGAAACGCCTCCGCAATCACCGTGGCGAGCAGGCGGCAGAACGTCGATTTGCCGGCACCCTGGGCACCGCATACCCCGACGACCTGTGTGCAGCGAGTGTCGCCACGCGCCTTCAGTAACCAGGCTGCGAGGGGCACGTAGAGGCTTCGCAGCAACGGCGAAAGGTCGTTGTCGATGCGCATCGCCTCGCAGGCGGCGACAAATGCGGGACGGCAGCGCTCGACGAGCACCGCCCGACGCTCTTCGGTCACGAACAGCTGTTGCGGTGGCCAGTGCAAATCAGTCGCAGCCAATCCCGATACCTACCATCATCGCTGCGACTGGCGATTGACTTGTTCGCCACCTACGCTTGGCTTAGGCTCTGTGACCGCTCGGCCAACGAACGGCAGGAGGCGCATGTGAGAGAGTCTTCGATGAGTCGCATCAACGGACCACGAATTACTTACCGACATCACTGGTTGCACACCTTGTCCTACCGGGTGGCGCTCCTCGCCGCCCTCGTCACCATAGCACCGCTGGCGCTGGCTCAGGAGGATTACGAGGCAGGCAAGCGAGCCTATCTCGCCGGCGATTATGCCGAGGCGCTGCGCATCTGGCAGCCCCTGGCCGACAGCGGCAACAAGTTTGCCCAGTTCAGCCTCGGCAGCCTGTATTTCGAAGGGGCCGGTGTCGAGAAAGATCTGCCGGCATCCGCCAAGTGGTTCCGGTCGGCTGCCGAGCAGGGCTACGCGCCCGCCCAATTCAACCTCGGCAATGCCTACAAGAACGGCAATGGTGTCGAGCAGAACGACGTCGAGGCGGCCGCGTGGTGGCGAAAGGCGGCCGAGCAAGAGTTCGGACCCGCGCAGTTCAATCTCGGCACCCAGTACTATTTCGGGCGCGGCGTGCCCAAGGACGAGGAGACGGCAATCCGCTGGTACCGACGCGCGGCTGAGAACGGCCATGCTCAGGCCCAGCGCCTGTTCAGCATGACCGATACACCGGCCAACGAGATTCAGGCGAGCGCCTCGCAGCCGGCACCCGCCGGTGAAGCGGCCGCCGATGCGACCACTTCCTCCACAACTCCGGCTCCTGCGGCTCCTGCGGCTCCCAGCGCGGCTCCCAGCACGGCGGCGGTCGCGGCAACCGGCGCGGAAGCCGCCAGCGCGCCGTCGTCGAGCGCACCCGCGGCGAGTACGCCCGCGGTGAGTGCGCCCGCGGTGCCGGCCGGCGGCAAGACCTGGCTGCTGGCGCAGGATCCCGAGGATTACACGCTTCAGCTGCTCGCCACGCACAGCGAAGACCTGATGCGCGCCTACCTCGATAAGTTTCAGTTCAACGAGCCGGTTGCCTACTTCGCGTTCCAGCGCGATGGCAAGAAATGGTATGCGGCGGTATACGGGGCCTTTCCGGCAAAGGCCCAGGCGCAGAACGCTGTCGCCACCCTGCCGCCCGAAATCGGCAAGAACGCGCCCTGGGTCCGCCAATTCAGCGGCATTCACCGGCTGATCGAGACGCCCTGACGCTACAAGCGGCGACTCGAGACGGCTTGCGCTGCCTGCATCCCGGTTTCGAGTGTCGCCAGAAGCGACTCCGCGTCGTCGGCCACCGAGTACAAACCGCGAATGCCGGCATCGGCGAAGCCGCGCTCGATGACCTGGTCTATCAGAGTTTCGAACGCCGACCAGTATCCGCCGACGTCCAACACCGCTACCGGCTTGGCGTGAAGACCGAGTTGCTTCCAGGTAATGATCTCGATGGCCTCGTCGAGCGTACCGATCCCACCGGGAAGCACAGCGAAAGCGTCGGCGAGCTCGAACATGCGCTGTTTGCGCTCATGCATGCTGTCGACCACGACCAGCTCCGTGAGCGTCGGATTTCCCACTTCACGTTGCATGAGAAACTCCGGAATGACACCCGTGGCTTCACCGCCGTGATCGAGCACGGCATTCATCACCACGCCCATCAGGCCGATGCTTCCGCCACCGTAGACAAGCCGCACACCCCGTTCGGCGAGCGTTCGTCCGAGCTGCTCTGCCGCGGTCGCAAAGACCGAGTCACTGCCCGTTCTGGAACCGCAGAACACACACAGGCTGTGAATGAGTTTCATGGCTTCAAAGATCGTTCACCGCGCGCAGCTGCTCGAGCTCACGCCCCTCGATGGGGTACGCCTGGGCAAAACCTCGCACGAAAACTCCCCGTACCGGTTCAATCCTGAAGAGCTTGAAATCCTCGAGTGGTCTGATTAATTCCACGACATCGCCGAATTTCCGCTCGAACAGATCCATTACGCGCACCCACAGTGGTGAACTCCGCTCGACCACTTCGGCCTCGGCCTCGAAGCTCAAACGTTTACGCGCAAACAGCTGCTTGCTATGGTCCTCCGCCTGCAAGAACATGACGCTTACCAGTGGTGTCGCCAACAGGTTACCCGTGTGGGTCGAGAGCTCGCTCAAGTTGACATAGAAGGCATTGTCGTCAATTCGCACGAAGGGCGCGTAGCTCGCATCGGGAACACCTTCGGCGCTCACCGTAGCCATAATCAGAGAACGAAACCCGGCGAGAAATGCGCCGGCCTCGTCGATAACGGGCTCGGTCGGTGTGCGATAACGGCTCGGACTGTCGCTGGACTTCGTCATGAATCTGCTTCCGCAAGATGGTTGTGGACTCTTCAGTGATTTCGCTTCTGCCGCCGGGCCTATCGGAGCTGGCCGCCGCAGGGCTCGTGGCGCTCAGCCTGCTAACGTCCGCTTTGACCGCGGCGGCCGGAATCGGCGGTGGACTCGTGCTGCTCGGTGTCATGGCATCTTTTCTACCTCCCGCGGTCGTCATTCCAATTCACGGTGTGGTGCAGCTTGGCTCGAATGCCGGGCGCGCTGCGCTCATGCGCCAGCACATCGACCGCCACATCATCGTGCCCTTCGCGCTCGGATCCGTGCTCGGCATCATCGTTGGCGCCAAGCTGTTCGTGGCACTTCCGACGCCAACGCTGCAGATGATTCTGGGCCTGTTCGTTCTCGCCAGCGTCTGGCTGCCGAAGCTCAAGACGTGGCGTATATCAAACCGAGGTTTCACTGTCGTCGGCATCGTCGGCAGCTTCTGCACCATGTTCGTAGGTGCGACGGGCCC
>JBFICP010000119.1:0-9543 GCA_041581935.1 Gammaproteobacteria bacterium
CATGAGCAGCTACGAGAACTACTCCGTCACCTCCGCTCACTATGATGCCACCCGTGATGCCATCGGTGTGGAGATCATTCTGGGTTGCTTGGCTATTGGCGATCGACCGCTCGCCGAGCAGGTCTTGCTCGACGCAGGTTGTGGAACCGGCAACTACTCGCATGCCCTCGTCGAGCACGTGGCACGCATCGAAGCCGTCGACATCAACGAAGGCATGCTCGGCGTCGCCCGAGCCAAGCTCGCGCAGCCCGAGGCGGCAGGGAAGATCCGGTTTCACCGCGCGACTATCGACGACCTGCCGCTGGGCGACGCCAGTGTCGACGCCGTCATGATCAACCAGGTGCTGCATCATCTCCCCGACGATGCGGGAGGAGGATGGCGGCTTACGCGGGCGGTGATCAGCGAGTTCGCCCGAGTGCTGCGCGCCGGCGGGGCACTGGTGGTGAACTTCTGCAGCCACGAGCAGTTGCGCCGCGGCTGGTGGATCTACGCCCTCATCGAGCCGGCCGCGGAGCGCATGATTGCGCGCCACGTGCCGCTCGCCGAGCTCGAGCGCCTGATCGCCGATTGCGGCTTCACACCGCGGGGGCGCTTCATTCCCAGCGATGCCGTCATACAGGGACGTGGTTATTTCGATCCGAGGGGCCCCCTCGATCCGAGTTGGCGTGCCGGAGATTCGGTGTGGGCAATGCTCGACAGCAACGAGCTCGAGACGGTCGAGGCGCGGATTCGCGAAATGGATGCGCGCGGTGAGCTCGAGGCGTTCGTCACGCGGCACGACGCGGAGCGCCTGCACGTGGGTCAGACGACGTTCCTGTGCGCGACGCGTCGCTGAGTCGTGCATGTGCCTGACGGGAAGGCGGGTTTGAGCATCAAAGGCGTTCTGTTCGACAAGGACGGCACGCTGCTCGATTTTCACGCCACCTGGATGCCGGCGTATCGCAGCGCGGCGAAAGCCGTAAGTCGTGCGGCGGGCCGCCCAGAGCTTGCCGACCGATTGCTGAGCGTGGGTGGCTACGATCACCACACTGGACGATGCACGCCCGGACTTGCGCTGGCTTCCGGCACCAACCTCGATCTCGCCAGGGCGTGGGCCGGCGAATGCGGTCTCGACGACGTCGCCCAACTGCTGCGGCAACTGGAAGACATTTATGCGCGCGAAGTCGCGTCGCGCGCGGTGCCGGTGGGCGATCTGGCGGCGCTGTTCGCGCGTCTGACCGGACGCGGCCTGCAGCTCGGCATCGCCACCATGGACAGCGAGTCGTTGGCCCGTGATACCGTGTCACGGCTGGGAGTCGAAAACTATCTGAGCTTCGTGTGCGGCTATGACAGCGGCTACGGCACCAAGCCGGGCCCCGGCATGGTCACCGCATTTTGTGCCCGCCTGGGCCTGCGGCCGGCCGAGGTGCTCGTGGCGGGCGATACGCTTCACGATCTGCACATGGGTCGCGCCGCGGGCGCAGGCCTCGTGGTGGGGGTGTTGAGCGGCACCGGTGCCCGCGCGCTCCTCGAGCCGCACTGCGATCACATCCTCGAAAGCGTGCTCGAGCTGGAATCGCTGTTGCCCCTGTAGGCGATCGTCCAATCAGAAAAGGGATCGCACCCCTTCGACCGAGTCCACCGGGGCAGCGCGGTGTTTCTTGCAGGGACTCATCTAATAGCGCATGTTCGGCAGCACCAGCTGCTCGATCCAGTTGCGCACCTCGGTGAGGCGCACGTCTTCGTTCATGACGTCTGCATCGACGCCCAGCAGCCAGGCGAGATCCCGCCGGTCCGGGTCCTGGTGCAAAGCCTCGAGCTTGTTGACGTAATCATGTGCGGCATCGGTGTCGGCGAAGAATCCCATGTTCGTCAGACGCTCGATGCGGCAGAAAGTGAGGCGGGCGAGCTCGTGCAGGTCGTACTCGGGATGGTATTGCACTGCCCATATGGTGCCGCCCTTGTGAGTGATCGACACCGCCTGCACGCTCGAGAATGCGTTGCCCGCCAGGCGTACGGCCCCGGGCGGAAGGTGCGTGCATTCGTCCTCGTGGCTGATGAAAGCGTCGAAGACGCTCGGCTTGCCGATGTACAGGGGATGGGCACGACCCTCCGGCGTGAGCGTAATCTTACGCGCGATGCCCATCTCGCGGCCGCGCGGGTTGGCCGCGCACACGCCGCCCGCGGCGACCACGCCGATCTGCGCCGCCCAGCAGCTCCCGAAGCTCGGCAGCTTCGCCTCGAAGGCCGCACGGGCGAGCTCAATCTGCGGCGTGACGGCCGGGTCGTCGGCATAGACGGTGAGGCTCGAGCCGGTCCAGGCGAGTCCGTCGTAGGTATCGAGCGCCGCCCCACGGGGAAGCGAAACGCCGGGATCGGCGGGATAGATGATGTCCACACTGCAACCCGGACGACACTTCATGAGCATCTTCGCGTAGAGCTCACCCGCCGGTGACGCGCCGCCGGCGGCCAACGCCTCGCGCCCGTCGCGTCGATAGCCGTCGATGACCAGAAAGCTCGGGTGATTGGCCACGTTCGGCCCTATCCGCCGCCGGCGAGGCGTCGAACGGTGTCGGGAAGCTCGGCCGCGCTTGCACACACGGCATCCGCGGTGGTGTGGGCCTTGTCGCGATCCCGCGTCGCGGTAAACAACACGGCCTTCATTCCCAGTGCGTGCGGGCCTTTGACGTCATTGTGATCGCGATCGCCGATGTGCAGCATGTCGTTGATCTCGACACCAAGCTGCGCGGCCACGTGGGCAAACATGTCGCGGTGGGGCTTGGAGTGACCGATCTCGTCGGAAAATGCGAAGGCGCCGAAATGCTGCTTGAGATCGTGCATATCGAGCCATTCGCGCAGGCAACGTCCCGGCGTGTAGATGGCATCGGAGACCACGCCGAGCTTGTAAGAGTCCGCGAGCGCCTCGATGGCTTCGCCGATGCCATCGACCGGATTGGGCGGCACCGTGACCTCCATCTCCTCGAGAGCGCGCACGAGCTCGGCCCGATCGGCGTCGGGGAGCGTTCGGCCGAGGCCCGAGCACAGAACCGTCACGCGATCGTCCACCGTCCAGGTAACGTGCTGCTCGTGCCACACGTGGTTGAAGGCTGCTTCCATGGCGTCGTAGGCGATCCGCAGCGTACTCTCCTCGAGGGGCTCATGGCGGGCGAGCACGGCATGCGCCAACTGCCGCCGCGCCTCTTTCTTCGACGCGAGTCCGCGGGCCCTGCGCTTGTCTTCGTCGGAGTCGTCATGGATGACCGTATCCCACAAATCGAACGTGATAGCCTTGATCATTCCTGCGGGCGGACTCCTATTAATATAGCGTCGCAGTGTCGGAAGGCGCGCAGCTTAAGGCAAAAGCCCGGTCTGCAACAAGGCGTGCTAAATTTCGCGACTCGCAACGGGCAGGGGACAGGTTCATCGGTCACGCACTTCACTTCCGGTGTGAGCGCATCGTCTTGCCGGCCATGAGCCCGGGCACCGAGCGCTGTCTCGAGGTGCTGCGCTTCGACCGCGACGGAGCGCACCCCAAGGCTTATTTTCAGGCCTCCGTTCATGCCGACGAGCTTCCCCCGATGCTGGTGGTGAACCATCTCGCCGAGCGGCTTCGCTCTGCTGCGCACGCCGGCGAGATACGCGGCGAGGTGGTGCTGGTGCCGGTCGCGAATCCGGTCGGGCTCGCGCAGTTCGTACAGGGGCGCGCCATGGGTCGCTTCGCGCTCGGCGGTGAGGGCAACTTCAACCGCCACTTCCCCGACCTGACGACGACTCTCGATGAGCGCCTTTCGCGACGACTGAGTAGCGATGCGGCGGCAAATGTTTCCATCGTGCGCACGGCGCTGAAAAATGCACTGGCCGGCATGCAGCCGGTCGGAGAGGTCGAATTCCTGCGTCACGCGCTGTTGAGTCTCGCGTACGATGCCGACGTGGCACTCGATCTACACTGCGATTCCGAGTCTGTGCTGCATGTCTACCTGGGCACGCCGTTGTGGCCCGATGCGGCCGATCTGCCGGCGCAGTTGGGCGCCGAGGCGGTGTTGCTGGCAACGGTCTCCGGCGGTCAGCCCTTCGACGAGGCCGTCGGCGGGCCCTGGTGGGCACTCGCCGAACGCCATCCGGGACATCCGATCCCGCCGGCGTGCCTGTCGGGGACGGTGGAGTTTCGCGGTCGCGGCGACGTCAGCGAAGCCATGGCAGCCACGGACGCCGACAATCTTTTTCGATTTCTGCAACGTCGCGGCGTGGTCGCCGGCGATCCGGGTCCGTTGCCGCAGCCACGCTGCGAAGCGACGCCGCTCGAAGGGGTCGACATGATCCGCTCGCCGGTTGCCGGCGTCATCGCCTACCAGAAGGCGCCCGGCGCGGCCGTCGCCGCCGGAGACGTGGTCGCCTTGGTAGTCGATCCCACGAATCACGATTTCGCCGCCGCGCGCACCGCGCTCGTCAGCCGCTGCGACGGAATCCTCTATGGCCGCAGCGCCGAGCGCATGGCGCGACCCGGCAAGGTCGTGTGCAAGGTTGCCGGCCGGCAGCCGCTTCCGGACCGGCGCGCGGGCGCTCTGTTGACGGACTGAGATTACGCATATGCAGATAGAGATTTTCGAGCTCGAGCGGGTGCAATCGCTGTGGGAGAACCGCGTCGAGTACAACCTGACGGAGAGTGGCGTGCACCCCTATACGCTCGCCGAGCTTCTGGACGCGAACGATGTTGCCGCGCTGGCCGATGTACGCCTCGGCTACGGCCAGACCAACGGAAGCATTCCGTTACGGGAATCCATCGCTCGATATTATCCGGATGCCGGCAGCGACAATGTCGTGGTCACGAACGGATCGGCGGAAGCAAACTTCGTCGCCGCCTGGAGCACCCTCGACGCAGGCGACGAGATCATCTACATGGTGCCCAATTATCTGCAGATTCGCGGCATCAGCCGTTCGATGGGCGTAATCGTGCGCCCGCTGCGACTGCGCTCCGAGCTCGGGTGGCAGCCGGATTTGAACGAGCTCGACACGCTCGTCTCACCCCGAACCAAAGTCATCGCCGTGTGTAATCCCAACAATCCGACCGGTATGACGCTCGGCGATGAGGCAATGTCGGCCTTGGTCGCGGCGGCCGAGCGCAGCGGCGCATGGTTGCTCGCAGACGAGGTTTACAGAGGGGCGGAGCTCGACGGGCAGGACACGCCAAGCTTCTGGGGGCGATACGAGCGTGTCGTCGTCACCGGCGGACTTTCCAAAGCCTATGCGCTGCCGGGTCTGCGCCTCGGATGGCTGGTGGGACCGCCTGAGTTCATCGAAACGGCCTGGGCTCGTACCGACTACACCAGCATCGCGCCCGGAATCCTCAGCGACGAGGTGGCGCGCCGTGCGCTCGAGCCACGGCTTCGCGAACGAATCCTGGAGCGTAACCGAAGTCTCCTGAGGTCGAACTTGAGCGACCTGTGCGACTGGATGGCGGATCAACCGGTAGAGCTGACGCTGACACCCCCCAAAGCGGGCGGCATGGCGTTCGTTCGTTATCAGCTCGACAAGAACTCCACGGAACTCACCACTCGGCTGCGCGAAGAAAAATCCGTGCTGATTGTCGCCGGCGACTGCTTCGGTCTCGACCGATACCTGCGCATCGGGTTCGGTGCCGAGCCGGCCTATCTCAATCGGGGACTCGTGCGTATCGGAGAGTTTCTCAACGCGCTCGTGTGACGGGCCCGGAGCGACGGCGTGCCCCGCAGCACGGCAGCCGGGGTACGCTCCGGCACGCGCCGCCATCGCTCCAAGCCCGTCAGCCGCGCTACTCAGCCGCTCACTTGCAGCTTCTTGTATTCCGCTTTTGATAGCAGGCCGTCGCGATCCTCGTCCGCCTCGTCGAACGAAGTCATCAGTCTTTCCCAGGAGGAGGCTTCCTGCATGGTGATCTTTCCGTCGCCGTTGGTGTCGACCTCGGCAAAAGTCGGCAGGGCAGCCATGGATGCAGCCGCGAATACGGCCAAGAACACGGCCAGAGCCGATCGCTTTCCCATTGTTTTCTCCTCGTTCCTTAAGTTGCAGCCGTCATCGCGCCGGTTTTTTCCACTCGGGCGAGATGTTCACTTAATGACCTAGCAACCGCCGTGCCAGGCGTGTATCGATGCGCGCGATGGCGAGCGCTGGCGTGTGTTTCTCCATCGCTCGGGTTGTCGACGCTCGCCCGAACCGGACGGTCGGTGACGCGTTCTGTCGGTAATTGGTGACGACGTCGTGCCCGATGACGACAAGTGGTGCCACGATTGTCGTCATCGAGCGACGCGAAGTCGGGGATCGGCGGGGAACGGCAAGGAAACTGGGTCTGCTTGTCGCCGGGTGACGACGGACCGACGCAGGGATGCGAATGCGTTCAGGGTGAGCGTGCGAGCGCCTGTCGTCCCTGTTTGAACCGATCGACCAGGGCTTTCGTCAAGTCCTGCAGATCTGTGGTCGTTCCTTCCTCCGCATAGACCGTTCGCGTCTGCAGGTCGACCAGATAGGCGTCCACGTGCACCTTGATGCACTGGGTGCCTGTCGCGGTGAACCAGTACATCAGCGCGCCGTCGAGCTTTTCCTGCTTGCCGAGCACGTAGAGCCGCTCTGCACGGGGTTCTTTGTTGATGCCGGCATCCTGCCAGCTGTCGTCGATATCGGTCTGTGTGGGCACATAGGCCAAATCCGCATCGCGGCCGAGGAAGCTCGCGCCGAATTGCTCAATCTCGGGCAGGGGATCATCGGTCCTGCAGGTATTGGCACCGGCCACCGGGGGCAGGGTGAGCCGAAACGGCGGCTTGACGATCGGACGTCGGCCATCGTAGGCCGCCCGGCCGTCGCGCAGCTTCTGCCGAGCGGGGGCGATGCTGGCAATACCGGCATAGATGGTATTGGCATCGTCCAGCAGCGACTCGGCTCTGTCGAACCGGTAGGCGGCAATCTCTTCCTCGGCGAGCTGAACGTGGCGCTCGGCGATGCGCTTGACCCCGGCGTCGGCCTCCGGATTGCCCGGGTCGAGCGCCAGCACCGACTTGAAGCCGTTGAGCGCGTTGTCGTCTGCAGGTGATGTCAGGCGATCGGCTTCGAAAGCCTCCTCCGCGGAAGCCAGCAGGGCCGCGATCTCCTGCGCCTTCTTGAAGTCGGCATCCAGCTTTGCCTGCACGACGGCTTCCTGGGCGAGCCGCTGGCGCTCGATCTCGGCATCACGCTCGGCCTGAATGCGCCGGCGTTCCTCTTCCGCAGCCAGACGGGCGGCTTCCAGACGTCGGCGCTCCTCTTCGGTGGCAAGGCGCGCCGCCTCCATGCGCTGTCGTTCTTCCTCGGCGAGCTTGCGCGCCTCGGATTCGATTCGCCGCTGCTCCTCCTTGCGGGCCGCGATACGCGCGTCGAGCGCCGTGCGCGCGGCCGCGATGCTCTCGGCGCCGGGGCTTACGGCTGCGGCTTTGTCCAAATAGCTTCTGGCGAGCGCGAAGTTGTTCTCACCGGCGGCGCCCTTGGCCAGTGTCAGATAGCGCGTCAGAATATTGTGCAATCCTTCGAGAGCGGCCTCGTTGTCGGGGTCCAGGGTGAGCACGGCGCGATAACGCGAGAACGCGTTCTTGTCCGCCGGGGTCGTGAGCCTGTCGGCGGCCAGATCTTCGGTTGCCTCGCGCAGCAACCGTTCGATGTCGGCGCGCTTTCGCGCCTGATCCGCCGCGGCCCGGGCCTTCTCGAGCTCGGCCTCGCGGGCGGCCTGCTCGCGCGCACGTTGCTCCTCGAGTCTGGCCTGCTTCTCCTCGGCGGCTTTCTGCTCCGCGATCTTCGAAGCCGCGAGCAGCTCTGCGCTCGGCGTCACCTCGGCCGGCTCGACGGTGGCGACCGGCGGCCGCGGCGACACGCGCTGCGCGGGCTGGGTCAGCAGATACCAGGCACCCATGGCGGCGACAATCAGCACCACGGTGGCCACCTCGGCGACGCGGCGGCCGATGCCGCGGCGTGTGTGTCGTTTGCCGTTCTGATCGGATCCCCGCGGCCGCCCGGGAGGGGCGATGCGATCGGTCGCGACCATGCCCGGTGACGCGCGGCCCGAGGTCTTTCCCGAGGCGCGCCTCGAAGCCCTGCCGGAGGCGCCTGCGGGTCCGGTGGCGGGCCGGCTGCCGGTCCCGCCGCCGGTCCCGCCGCCGGTCGCAGCGGCCGGCGCCGCCGCGCTGCGGTCGGTGGCCGTGTCCTGCGGCCGTACCTCGGTGGGCGCCGCCCGCGCGAAGTCGGTGGTGACGTTGGGCACTGCCGTTGGCGCGGGCCGTTCCCTGCGCCCGGCAAGCACCTCGCGCCACTGGTCGATGGTTTGCGGCCGATTCTCCGGAAGAAATTCCAATGCCCAATCGATGGCGCTCAGGAATGCCGGTGAGAAGTCGCCCTTTGCCGCCTCCGAGGCAGGCTTGAGCACGTCGGTGCCGGCCATCACGGCATTCACGCGTCCCATCGCGTCGGGCGGCCCCGATCCCGTAACCGCGCGATAGAGCGTCGCCCCCAGGGAGTACATATCCGTCCAGGGCCCCTGCTTCTTCTCCCCCGCCTTGGAGGTGTCGTACTGTTCGAATGGCGCGTAGCCCGGCGTGACGAGCGCCGTCAGGGTGCGCGTCGCGACACCGATGGCCTGCCGCGCGGAGCCGAAATCCAGCAGAACCGGGGTACCATTTTCGCGCAGGTAGATATTGTCCGGCTTGATGTCGCGATGGATGAATCCGGCCTCGTGGACGACCTTGAGTCCGTCGAGCAGCGGCATGATGACTGCCCGCAGCTTCGCCTCACCGGCGATCTTTCCTGTTTTGAGCAGCTTCTCCAGGCTTTCGCCGCGTTCGTACTCCATGACCATGTACGCGGTGCTGTTGGCCTCGAAGACGCTCATCACCCGCACCACGTTGGGATGGCGAAATTTCGCCAGCGTGCGCGCCTCGGTGACGAATCGGTTGAGTCCCCAGCCGTAGGTGTCGCCGTGATCCTCGGAAATCGGATGCACGTGACTGTTGTTGCTGCGCGTCGCGAGCTCGACCGGCAGGAATTCCTTGATGGCCACCCGCTGATCCAGATTCGTGTCCAGGGCCAGGTAGGTGATGCCGAAGCCGCCCTTGCCGATGACCGAGCCGATCACGTACCAATGCAGCTTATAGCCGCTGGGCAGAGCGTTATGGTGCCTCTCTCGAGCCATGAAGATACGTCCTGGATGCCGTGGTGTACGCCTTTCGGCGCCTCGGCGGGCTGCCGGTTCCCTGCTTTTCGCCTGCGGTTACCGGTATGACATCGAGGTTAGCAGAATGCTCGAAGTGTTTGCGCAATTCCGCGCCCGAGAAAGAATCGTGTCGCTGCGCGAATGCGCCGTGCCCCGTGTCGGCGTTGATATATCGTCGTTTCGACGCCGGCTCGGGAGGTGTCCGGGAAGTTGCGGGGTGCGGGGGCTCAGCTGGCGCGGCGCGCGACGCCGGAGAAGAAGCTTGTTGCCGCCTCCACGGTGCGCGCCACATCCTCGCGGCTGATATCCAGATGCGTGACCAGGCGCATGGGATTGGTGGCCGGGATGACGATGTCGTGCCG
>JBFICP010000120.1:0-9435 GCA_041581935.1 Gammaproteobacteria bacterium
GCTCCACGTGGAGGGTATCCACGAAGGCGACTGGACCGGGTCCGAGCCCATGAGCATTCGAACGCCGTGACAGCTCGATCATCCCGAGCAGCGTGTCCTCGGCATCGACACACATGAGTGTCATGCGAAGCCCGCGTTGCTCCATCATCTGCGCCCATTCGCTTTCGAGCTCCGCATCGCTCGACGCCGGCAGCAATCGCCGCCGCAGGGCCAGCCATGCGGGCTTGTCGGCGAGATTGATGGCTCGAATTTCCACTTTCCCGGATCGGGTATTCATAGTCTCGCGGCGAAAGCGCGCGCAAGCTCGGCGAGCCGGACAGGGTCCGCCTGCTCGTGCCCGTGCAGGCTCATGCGCTCGCCTTCTGTGCGCGGCAGCAGGTGGACGTGATAATGCATTACGGTCTGTCCGGCGGCAGCACCGTTGACCTGCGCGATAGTCATGCCGTCGGGCGAAAGTTCTGCGCGAATCGCCGCGGCAATGCTTCTCGCGGCGACAGCAACGGCCTGCATGGCCGAAGTAGAGATATCGAACACCGATTCGTAGTGTTGTTTCGGCATGACCAGCGTATGTCCCTCGGAAGCGGGAAAGATATCCATAATGGACAGCACCTGATCGGTTTCCAGGACCTTATGACATGGCATCGTGCCGGCGACGATGCGGCAAAAAATGCAGTCGTGCTCGGAGCTTGTCATGTCGGAGCTGCACGAAATGGACGGCTAACCCGGAGCGCATCCGGTCAGGAGAATCACACCGGAGTAGACGGCTCCCGCCGCCTCAAGCACTTCGCGGCCAATCCACGCACCGGGTCGCGGCGCGCTCGTCGCCGTCGATCGGCGCCCGCTGATGACCGGGTCGTGCCAGCGCGACGGGCCGCAATACGCGGCCCCGGCGAAACCCGCAGCAAGCGGGTGTGCCGTCTGCACCGGCTCGCGGATCTCGAATGAACGGTACAGGAGTCTGTCTCCGCCGTGCCATAGACCTACGTGCCAGCGTCCGGGGTACCGGGCCGGTGCTTTTCCACGAATCGGCATGCTCGTCTCGAGCTCATCGTCGCGGTTTCCGATGCGGCGCACCGGCTTGCGCAAATAGACGCTGCCGTCGGGAAACAACCACTCGACCATGAACCTCTCGTCCTCGGCGAGTGCCGAGTCGAAGCGTGCCGACAAGGTGACATTCGCGTCCTCGGCGGTGAATTCCGTCGTCGGGGATCCGCCGGCGGCAAGATAGTCGTCCACCACGGCGACATTGGCGCAGCCGGCGAGTACCAGGACGCCCACGCCGCTCAGACCTGCTTGGAAGTATCGGGCACCAATCATCGGAATGTACCGAGCGACGGGCAACCGGAATTCTACGGCTCTCGCACGACCCGTATACCAACCGAATCGTAACCGCGCTGAGATTTCCACTTGCTGCGCGCCTTCGGGCGAACGGATTTGCCTGTGTTCAGAAAAGAGCCGCCGCGCGCGATCCGGTGGGTGCAGTCTCCGCCTTCCCACACCGAACCATCGGTGGGCGCGCCCTGATAGTTGGGATGCCAGCAGTCGCGCACCCACTCGGCGACGTTGCCTGCGGTATCGTGCAGGCCGAACGGATTGGCGCCAAAGCGACCGACCCGGGTCGGAGACCGCGGATTCAGTCCGGTATCGCAATTGAAGCAATGGGCCCGTCCGCTGCCGAGATCGCGTCCCCACCAGTACCTCGATTCCGTGTTGGCGATCGCCGCATACTCCCACTGCGCCTCGGTGGGCAGGCGGTATTTCTTGCCCGTCTGACTCGACAGCCATTGTGTGTAAGCGAGCGCATCGTCCCAGCTGACGAAAATCGCCGGGTGCGTCTTCTTGTCGAGCCCTGAAGTCTTCGGCCTCGCGCGGCCGGTCGCGCGTGCGAACCGCTCGTACTCTGCGATGGTGATCTCGTGCTTGCTCATGGCGAACCCCGAAATCTCCACGGTGCGCTTGGGTCGTTCATCGACCTGCACCGAATGATTCGGACTGCCCATCTCGAAGGTCCCGGCGGGAATCTCCACCATGACCGGTCCCAGTCCGCCGGATTTCAACGCATCCTGGAACTCCCTGCCGGCGGCTGTCGGCGTCGGCGCGGGCTGCGGCGGCTCGGGCTGCACGGGCTCGGGCTGCACCGGCTCCGGTTGCTTCGGCTCGGGCTGCACGGGCTCGGGCTGCACCGGCTCAGGCTGCACGGGCCCGGGCTGCACCGGCTCCGGTTGCTTCACTTCGGGTTGCTTCGGCGCCGGTCGCGTCCCCGCCTGCTGTTCGGGCAGCCAGTCACGCCACAGGCCCGTCATGTACACGTAGCCGCCGCCTGCGCCGAGAGCCAGCAACAGCACGAGAAAAAATACGAGCCCCATGTTGACGCCGCGGCGCGACTCGGTCGGCACGTCTCGCTCGCGCGCAACCTCCGGCCGCGCCGGTGAGACCGATACCGATGCCGCCTGCGGCGCGCGCGCCGGAGCTTCCGCCGTCGGGCGTTCGATCGCGTCGACCACCACGATGGTGGTGTTGTCCTGACGCGGACGTTTGGCCTCCTCGACCGCCTTCAGCAACCCGGCCACGCACTCCTTGGGCGTGTGTGACCACGCCGACGTCTTGAGGATGCTTTCACTTTCCAGGGTATCGAGGCCGTCGCTGGCGATGATGAGCCGGTCTCCCGGCAACAGTTGAAAGCCCTGATTCGGGCAATCCACTTCCGCGATCTCCTCGCCGGTCATGGCGCTCATCAGCATGTTTCGCGAAAGCCCGGCCTCGGCCTCGACGTCGATTCCCTGGGCACGCATACGATCCAGATACCCGCCGTAGCTGTGATCTTCGTTCTTTTTGCTGAGCTCGCGGTCTCGAATCAAATAGATGTGGCTGTCACCGACGCTTATCCAGTAAATTTTTCCCCTGGTGATGGCGGCAGTGACCATGGTGCAACCCATGCCGTCCAGCCCAGGTGTTTCCTCGATGGACTCTCGGAGACCCTCGTTGGCGTTCTTCAGCGCTTCACGCAGCACGCCGGGAGGATCCTGCTTGCCGAATTTGCCGGTAAAGGTCTTGTTGAAGGTCGACACCACCAAATTGCTGGCAATATTACCGGCGGCGTGACCGCCCATGCCGTCGGCCACGACGATCAGCGCGGATGACTTCGAGTCGCCGCTTTCATCGTCGAGATAGGTCGTCAGGAAAGCGTCTTCTTGGTAGTCCCGGGCGCCGGCGATCTGATCGCCGGAAATTTCTAGGCTGAGTTCCACGCTTTGTCTCTAATCGCTGGGGTAGCCGTCGACCCGGTTCGTTCTGGATTTGCTCATCCGGTTAAGTGTAGGACATGCTTCGGACGCATTGACAGGGCAATTATATGGGCTGGAGCGGGCCGAAACCGACACCCGCGGGCCCTAAGCGGGCGTTGTGTGAACGGCTTCACGGAGTTCGTCGCATCCGGGGCTGAAGCTGCCTATAGTCGGACTTCGATGCCACGCGCTGCCATACGGCGCTTGGCTTCGGCGATGGTGTACTCCCCGAAATGAAAAATGCTTGCGGCCAGCACCGCATCGGCGCCGCCGGTCAAGACTCCCTCGCACAAGTGCTCGAGATTACCCACGCCTCCAGAGGCGATAACCGGCACCGGCACCGCGTCGACCACTGCCCGCGTCAGCTCGAGATCGAATCCGTTGCGGGTGCCGTCGCGATCCATGCTGGTGAGCAGAATTTCGCCCGCGCCGAGTTCGGCCATACGCGTCGCCCAGGCGACCGCATCCAATCCGGTGGGGGTACGCCCACCGTGGGTGTACACCTCCCAGCGATGGGTGACTTGCGCCCCTGCATCGGTGCCCGCACCCTGCGGCGCGCCGACGCATTTCGCATCAACCGCGACAACGATGCACTGGGAGCCGAACCGGTCCGAGGCTTCGCCGACGAAATCGGGACGTGCGACCGCAGCAGTGTTAATCGAGACCTTGTCCGCGCCGGCGTTGAGCAGGCGACGCACATCGGCGCCCGTGCGCACACCACCGCCGACCGTGAGAGGGATGAAAACCTCGCTAGCCACCGCTTCCACGACCGAAACGATGGTATCGCGATCGTCGGAAGACGCGGTGATATCGAGAAACGTGAGCTCGTCGGCGCCCTCGTCATCGTAGCGACGGGCGATCTCCACCGGGTCGCCTGCGTCGCGAATCGCAACGAAATTCACGCCCTTGACGACGCGCCCGGCATCTACATCCAGACATGGAATGATACGTACCGCGAGGCCCATGCGCGCCTTACTCCCCGCGAGTGGTTCTCTGCCGGAGAAAGTTTGGGCGGTAAGACGACCGCGACTCAGCTTTCACCGGCGGCCATGCGGTCAGCCAGTAATTGACCTTCCTTGAAATCGAGGGTGCCTTCATAGATTGCGCGGCCGGTGATCGCTCCCGCGATACCCTCATCGGCAACTTCACAAAGCGCGCGCACGTCGTCGATAGTGTGGATGCCTCCGGAAGCAATGACAGGAATCCTTATCGATTGGGCGAGGCGAAGCGTTGACTCGACGTTTGCTCCAGTGAGCATGCCATCGCGTTCGATATCCGTGTACACGATGCACTCGGCGCCGTCACGCTCGAACTGCTGAGCAAGATCGACAACGTCATGATGGGACAGCTTCGACCACCCGTCGGTAGCCACCTTGCCGTCCCGTGCGTCCAGCCCGATGAATATACGGCCGGGAAATTCGGCACAAGCGTCTGCAACGAAGTGCGGCGCGTTCACGGCCTTGGTACCTATGATGACGTAGGTTACGCCTGCGTCGAGATACGACTGAATGGTGTCGTCATCACGAATGCCGCCGCCGACCTGGACCGGAAGATCGGGAAAGCTTTTCGTGATGCTACGGATAACGTCCGCGTTCTCGGGCTGGCCGCTCGCGGCTCCATCGAGATCGACGATATGCAGTCTGCGAGTACCCGCGTCCACCCAGCGCTGGGCTACTGCGAGAGGGTCATCGGAGAAGACCGTCTCCTCCTCCATGCGACCCTGGCGTAAGCGCACGCAACGACCGCCCTTCAGGTCAATCGCTGGAATCAAAAGCATTCTCGGGAGTTCCTCGGAACGAAGATAGTATCGGCGAGTAGGGTCAAGCGGGTCGTTGAAATAATATCATAGGCCCAATTTTCTGCAGACGCGAGTTCAGTGCGCCTCGTCCCAGTTCCCGCCGATGCCGACGTCCACTTTCAACGCGACACTGAGCTCGGCCGCCTCCTCCATCAGCTCCACGACCGACGCCCGGATATCGGCGACGGCGTCCTCATCGACCTCGAATACCAGCTCATCATGCACCTGCATGATCATGCGTGCCTTGGCGCCGTCGTCTTCCAGCCGGCGATCCAGTGCAATCATGGCGCGCTTGATTATATCCGCCGCGGAGCCCTGCATTGGCGCGTTTATTGCCGTACGCTCGGCATACTGACGGCGTGCCGCATTTCGCGATTTGATCTCGGGTAGGTACAGCCGTCGCCCGAACACGGTTTCTACGTAACCACGCTCACGCGCTCTCTCCCGGGTTTCGTCCATGAACTGCTTCACACCCGGATAGCGGGTGAAGTAGAGGTCCACGTATTCCTGCGCCTCGCGGCGCGGGATCCCAAGCTGGCGCCCCAACCCGAAGGCGGACATACCGTAGATGAGACCGAAGTTGATTGCCTTTGCGCTGCGTCTTTCCTCGTTGGTGACCTTCTCGAGGGGCAGACCGAATACTTCGGCGGCGGTCGCACGGTGAATGTCGTCTCCCGATTCGAATGCCTCCTTGAGCCCTTCATCGCCGGACAGGTGGGCCATTATTCTCAGCTCGATCTGCGAATAGTCGGCAGCCAGAATGCGCTTGCCCGCCGGCGCCACGAACGCCTGCCGGATTCTGCGGCCCTCGGGGGTGCGCACCGGGATGTTCTGCAAGTTTGGGTCCGCGGATGACAGTCGGCCCGTGGAGGCCACTGCCTGATGATAGCTGGTGTGCACGCGTCCGGACTCGGGATTGATACACGCTGGGAGTGCATCCGTATACGTGGACTTAAGCTTGCTTAAGCTTCTGTACTCGAGAATGAGCTTAGGCAACGGGTAGTCGTGAGCCAGCTCCTGCAATACCGACTCGGCGGTCGACGGCTGACCTTTGGGTGTCTTCTCCAGGACCGGAAGCTCGAGCTTGTCGAACAGGATGCCCTGGATCTGCTTCGGTGAGCCGAGATTGAACTCTTCACCTGCCTCCTCGTAGGCCCTCGAGGCGATGTCTGCGATGCTCTTCGCAAGCTCCTTGCTTTGGGTATCGAGCATGTCCCGATCCACGAGCACGCCGTTTCGCTCGATGCGCGACAGCACCGGCACAAGCGGCATTTCGATCTGCTCGAACAACGTCCTGAGACTCGCCTCGCCGCTCAGTCGCGGCCACAATGTCTGATGCAGCCGGAGGGTCACGTCCGCATCCTCGGCCGCATAGGGTCCGGCCTGGTCAAGAGGGATTTGGTTGAACGTGAGCTGTTTGGCTCCCTTTCCGGCGATGTCCTCGAAATGGATAGTTCGATGGCTCAGGTACTTGAGAGCGAGCGAATCCATATCGTGTCGCGTCGCAGTGCTGTCGAGCACATAGGACTCGAGCATCGTGTCGAACCCGATTCCGCCCAGCGCGATTCCGCTGCGCGCCAGGACGCTCATATCGTACTTCAGATTTTGTCCTACCTTGATGTGCTTTGAATCCTCGAGAAGCGGCTTGAAAGCAGCGAGCAGCTCCTCACGGGGGATCTGCGCCGGCGCACCCTCGTAATCGTGAGCACATGGAACGTAAGCGGCCTCGCCGGGCTTGACGGCAAATGAAACACCCACCAGATCCGCACTCATGTAATCCAGGCTCGTGGTCTCGGTATCGAAGGCAAAATATTCGGCGCCCTGCAGGCGCTTAATCCACACCCCAAGCCGCTTGCGGTCGGTGATCGTCTCGTAGTCCGTTTGAGTCGCGTCTTCCGGCGCCGCCTCTCCACCGGCGAGAATCTCAGAAAGCCATGTCTTGAATTCCAGCTCGGAGTAAAGCTCTCTCAGCCGGGCGCTGTCCGGTTCCGAGCGCAGCAGTTCATCGGGAGAGACGTCGAGGTCGACGTCACATTTTATGGTCACAAGGGTGCGCGACAGCGGCAAATCGTCAACACAATTGCGCAAATTCTCACCGACCTTTCCTCCGATCTCGCCGGCGTGCGATATGATGTCGTCGAGCGTCCCGAACTCCCTCAGCCATTTGACGGCAGTCTTGGGTCCCACCTTGGATACGCCGGGAACGTTATCCACGGTATCTCCGATAAGCGTCAAATAGTCGACGATTCGCTCTGGGCCCACGCCGAATTTCTCCATCACGCCTTTCTGGTCGAGAACAACTCCGTCCATGGTGTTGACCATGGTCACCGACTCATCCACGAGCTGGGACATGTCCTTGTCGCTGGTCGAGATCGTAACGTCGAAGCCACGCTTTTTTCCTTGCTCGGCGAGCGTACCGATGACATCGTCGGCTTCGACACCCGGCACTTCCAGCAGTGGAATTCCGAGAGCCGTCACCAGGGAACGAATTGAATCGAGCTGCTGTCGCATCTCCTCCGGCATAGGCGGGCGATTAGCCTTGTACTCGGCATAAAGATCATCACGAAACGTCTTGCCTTTGGCATCGAAAACCACCGCCAGGTGCGACGGATTGTAATCAGCGAGCAGTCGTCGCAGCATGCTGGTTATTCCGTAAGCGGCGCCAGTGTGCATTCCCTTGGAGTTGGTTAGCATTGGCATCGCGTGAAAGGCCCGGTACAGATATGATGATCCGTCGACCAGAACCAGGTGTTTTTTCTGCTTGGGCATCGTACGAGACCCTATTATTCCAGAGGAAGCCTCAATGAACGCTGTGACTAAAGTGTACGTGGCTGTGTACACAACAGTAAATGCGCGGCCACGCTCCATCCGGGCCTCTGGCCCGCACTGAGTCGAGGGGAGATCGGCAATGGATATTCTCAATCAGCATCCGGTTCGCCCAAAGGTGCCCGAGAGCAAGGATGCGGAGCTCAGCCGGGAATCCTGGAAAATCTTCCAGATCATGGCCGAATTCGTCGAGGGATTCGAAAAGCTTGCATCGATTGCACCCGCGGTGAGTATCTTCGGCTCCGCGCGCTTCGCTGTGGATCACGACGATTACGCGCTGGCGAGCGAGATTGCCGAACGTCTATCGAATTCCGGTTTCTCGGTGATAAGCGGAGGCGGTCCGGGCATCATGGAGGCCGTAAACAAGGGTGCCTACGCCGGAAAATCTCCAAGCGTCGGACTCAATATCGTCCTTCCTGATGAGCAGGCAGCGAACGAGTTCCAAGACCTCAGCCTGAGCTTCCGACATTTTTTCGCCCGCAAGGTGATGTTCGTCAAATACGCATCGGCCTATGTCGTGCTACCCGGGGGCTTCGGAACGCTGGACGAGCTCGCCGAAATGCTTACGCTGGTCCAGACTGGAAAGACGCGACGCATACCCATAGTGCTCGTCAATAAAAAGTTCTGGGACGGACTGATACAATGGTTCCGTGAAACGCTTGTGCAGCAAGGAACCATCAGACCGGAAGACCTGAACCTGTTTCAACTGGTGGACAAGCCGGAGGAAGTAGTGGAAGCTATCTTTAGTCACTACGAAGACCGTTGCTTCGAGCCGTCGGCCGCCGAGCGCGAAAAACTTTTACAACTCTAGAGATTGACAGCATTTGCCAAAGTCATTAACCATCTTTCTGGGAGCCGCCGCTGCATTGATTGCCTGGGCACACTCCGCCGCCGAGCCGTCAACTCCCTCAGACGAGCCTCCGAACCTGCAAGCCGTACCGGAAGCACCGGACATTCCGCCGAAGGTCAAGAGTGGCGAGACCCTCGAGCCGGAGGTGACAATCCGCAGGGACGCAAAGCAAACCGTCACCGAGTACCGCATCAACGGGCGCGTGCATTCAATTCGGGTGGACCCGGTGGTAGGCCCGACTTACTGGCTGGTAGATACCACCGGCGACGGTTTTACCGACACACGTTACGACAACTACAATCCGCCGTTCGCGATCCCCGGTTGGGTCATTTTCCGCTGGTAACCCGCCATTGGCCGTTGTCATTGCTCGAAGGTGCGAGCTTGCTCCACTCCTAACGGGGGACACTTGGAATTGCATCAACGGCGGCTAGCTCACCAGGAACAATGCACCCAGTCCTAGAAACGTCATAAAACCCACCACATCGGTTATCGTCGTCAGGACGACACCGCCGGCCAATGCCGGATCAATTAACATTCGGCGCATGAACAGCGGCAGCACGGTGCCGGCTATCGCTGCGATAACGAGATTGATGATGAGCGCGACCGCCACGATGACGCCGAGCGCCGGTTGCCCGAACCAGTACGTGGCAATCAATGCCACCACCAATGCCCACAGC
>JBFICP010000121.1:0-9424 GCA_041581935.1 Gammaproteobacteria bacterium
GTGGTCTTGCCTGTGCCGCTCGGCCCCATGATGGCGGTGATTTTTCCCCTCTGGATCTCGATCTCGATACCATCGAAGATCATCCGATCGCCGCGTTTGAAATGAAGATCCTTGACGGCAACCAGCGGTTTCGGGCGCGTCACGCCCGAGGATGGCTGACTTTCGGATTGATTCAAACGTGCCCCATTCGTCACGGCCTCGCGTCGGCCTCTGCGCCTTCCTTCTGAACGGGCATGAGGTCAGCCTTCATTACGCCGAGCCCGATCGCCGCGGTGCTGGCGACGTAGACAGACGAGTACGTTCCGATGATGACACCTACGATGAGCGCGATGGCGAACTCGTGTATGAGCTCTCCGCCCAGGAAGAACAACGCGATGAGCACCAGCAACGTCGTCAGAGACGTCATCAGTGTGCGTGACAGCGTTTGATTGAGGGATGTGTTGAAAATCTGAACGGGGGTGCCTTTTCGCATGGTCCGGAAATTCTCGCGCACACGATCGAAAACCACGATTGTGTCGTTGAGAGAGTATCCGATGACCGCGAGCACCGCTGCCAGCACCGTGAGATCGAACTCGAGCCCCAGCACGGAGAAAAAACCAATGGTAATTATCACGTCGTGAAACAATGCGGCCACGGCGCCGAGCGAGAACTTCCACTGAAAACGCAGCGACACGTAGATAAGAATCGCGCCAAGCGCGATCAGCATCGCCAGCCCGCCCTGCTCAGTCAGCTCTTCACCGACCTGAGGGCCGACGAATTCCACGCGCCGCAGCTCCATGTCCTGGCCGCCACTCCTTCTCAGCACGCGCAGCACATCGCTACTGAGCTCCGCCTTGCTGACGTCACCGCGCGGCGCGAGACGCACCAGAACATCGTGCGTGGTGCCGAAGTATTGAACGACGGCTCCCGCATAGCCCGCTTGCGCCAGCTCCGCTCGCACCTGGACGAGATCGGCGGTCTCGGGGTACCCGACCTCGATGAGGGTGCCGCCCGTGAAGTCGATGCCGTAGTTGAGACCGCGCAGACCGAACGACACGAGCGAAATGAGCAGGAGCGCAGCGGAACACAGGATGGCCAGCTTACGCTGCGCCATGAAATCGATTTTGGTCTGCTTCTTGAGTAGTTCCATGGCTAGATCTGCAATTGCTGCACCCGCCTGCCACCGTAGTACAGATTGATGACGGCGCGCGTACCCATGATGGCGGTGAACATGGAAGTGATAATTCCGATGGAAAGCGTTATCGCGAAGCCTTTGATCGGTCCCGTTCCGAATCCGAACAGCACGATGGCGGCAATCAGCGTCGTGATATTGGCATCGGCGATGGTGGAGAATGCCTTCTTGTAACCGGCCTCGATGCTCGCCTGGGGTGTATTACCGTTGCGGATCTCCTCCCGGATACGCTCGAAAATCAACACGTTGGCATCAACGGCCATACCCGTGGTGAGCACGATGCCGGCGATACCCGGTAAAGTCAGCGTTGCCTGCAGCATGGACAGCACGGCAACGATCATGACGAGGTTGAAGGTGAGCGCGAGATTCGCCACCAGGCCGAACACCCGGTAGTAGACGGCCATGAAAACGAGCACCAAAATGAATCCGATGACCACCGATTCGAATCCCTGCTCGATATTTTCCTTGCCGAGGCTCGGTCCCACAGTGCGCTCCTCGACTATTTCGATAGGGGCCGCGAGCGCGCCAGCACGCAAAAGCAGTGCCAGATCGCGCGCCTCCTCGGTAGTCGCCAATCCGGTGATCTGAAACCGCTTGCCGAGCTGGTCACGGATAGTGGCAACGTTGATGACCGTTTCTTCGGTGCTGGTTTTTTTTACGTCCTGGCCGTCGACAGTGATGGTTTCGGTCTTGTTCTCGATGAACACGGTCGCCATCGGGCGACCGATCTTGTCCCGCGTGCGCTTTGAAAAGAGACTCGCCCCCTTTCCATCCAGCGTAATGAACACCGCCGGGGACCCATTCTGCTGATCGATACCCGACGATGCATCGGTAATGTAGTCACCCGATAGCATGACACTGCGCTGGAGCAAAATCGGCGCGCCGTTGCTCTCCCTGTACAATCTCGCCGTAGCCGGAACGCGCCCCGCCAATGCTTCCTGCACCGAGTGCTCGGTATCGACCATTCGAAACTCGAGTGTCGCGGTGGCACCGAGTATCTCCTTGGCCTTGGCCGTGTCCTGCACGCCGGGCAGTTGCACGACAATGCGATTGCTGCCCTGCTGCTGAATGACCGGCTCGGCGACACCAAGCTCGTTGACCCGGTTACGCAGCGTCGTGATGTTTTGCTGCAGGGCGAATCGCATGACTTCGTCCGCTGCGCGTTCGTTCATTTTCGCGAGCAGTTCCGGCCGGTTGCCGTCGCGCTCGGTCACGTCGATCTCTGGCAGCTCCCGGCGAATGAGATCGTAGGCCCGCTGTCGCGATTCGTTGTCGCGGAACGCGAGAACGACACCGCCGGAATCACGGCGTGAAATGCCGGCATAACGTATCTTCTCCTCGCGAAGCATCTGACGAAAATCGGCGGCATACCGTTGCTCGGCCTGGCGAATGGCCCCGGCCATGTCGACTTCCATGAGGAAATGCACGCCGCCGCGCAGATCGAGACCCAGGTACATCGGCAGCGCGCCCAATTTTTCCAGCCAGGCCGGTGTTGCCGGAGCCAGATTGAGGGCGACGACATACTGGGAACCGAGCTCTCGGGCGATGTAATCCTGAGCCTCGAGCTGGGTGTTCTCGTCGGCGAATCGCAGAAGCAGGCTGCGGTCATCGCGCTCGGCGCGCAGCACATCGATTCCGAGGCTCTTGAGCCCGTCGACCATGCGGCCTTGGAGAATCTCGTCGACAGGTGCGTCTCGGTCCGCTTTTACCTGCACCGCCGGATTGTTGCCGTAGATGTTCGGCAAGGCGAAAAAGATGCCGATGACCAGAACCGCCGCGATAAGCAGGTATTTCCAAAGAGGGTATTGATTCATCTATAGCCGCCGGCGTGTCGGCACCGCTATCGGTGCCGGGTGAGTCTCGGGGGATTCGGACTTCAGGTGGACTTTATCGTTCCCTTCGGCACCGTGGCCGCGACCGAGCTTCGCTGCAGCTTGACATCGACGCCGTCGGCGATGTTCACGGTCAGAAATGTGTCGCCGACCTCGATCACCTTGCCGAGCACTCCGCCGTTGGTTACCACCTCGTCACCCTTGGCGACGGCCTCGACCATCTTCTTGTGCTCCTTGGCGCGCTTCTGCTGAGGACGGATGAGCAGGAAGTAGAAAACCGCGAACAGCAGAATGAGAAACAGAATATCACCATAGGGTGCCCCCCCGGGCCCACCCGCTTGAGCGTATGCGTCGGATATGAAGAAATCCATGCTGGAAACCCCGAGTCGTCATCAGTGCGCTGAGCGCGCGATTATGACATCTCGCCCTGACCCTGGCGAGCCGCCTCGCCAGCGCTCAAGCGTGCATAGAACGAGGCCACGAAGTCCTCGAGCTTTCCCGTCTCGACGGCGCTGCCCAGCCCCCTCATCAGCTTCTGGTAATGGTAGAGATTGTGGATGGTACCGAGCCGCGCTGCGAGGATCTCGCCGCAGCGGTCGAGATGGTGCAGGTAGGCCCGGCTGTAATGGCGGCACGTGTAGCAGGCGCAGCTGGCGTCCACGGGCCCGGTATCGTCGCGATAACGGGCGTTGCGGATGCGGACCACCCCCTCGGCGGTGAACAGATGCCCGTTTCGCGCATTTCGCGTCGGTAACACGCAGTCGAACATGTCGATTCCGCGCCGCACCGCTTCGACGATATCCTCCGGCGCCCCGACGCCCATGAGATAGCGGGGCCGGTCCGCGGGCATATCCGCGACGATACCGTCGAGCACCTGCTCGCGCTCGGCGCGGGTCTCTCCGACCGACAGCCCGCCGAGCGCATAGCCTGCAAAACCGAGCTCGAGCAGGCCCTCGAGGCTGCGTTTGCGCAAGTCCGGCTCGAGGCCGCCCTGGACGATGCCGAACAGCGCCGCCTCGCTATCGCCGTGGGCCTCCTTCGAGCGCGCCGCCCAGCGCAGCGTGCGCTCCATCGATACGCGGGTTTCGGATGCGCTCGCCGGCAGCGGCGTGCAGTCGTCGAAGGCCATGACGATGTCAGCGCCGAGCGCGCGTTGCACCGCCATGGACGTTTCGGCATCCAGAAACACCGGATCGCCATTGACCGGGGAGCGGAACGAAACGCCCTCCTCGCTGATGCGCCGCATCTCGCCGAGACTGTAGACCTGGAATCCCCCGGAGTCGGTCAGAATGGGTTTGTGCCAGTGCATGAACCGGTGCAGACCACCGTGCGCCACGATGCGATCGGTGCCCGGGCGCAACATCAGATGGAAAGTGTTGGCGACGATGAGCTCGGTCCCGCAGTCCTCGAGCTCCTCGGGCGTCATGGCCTTGACCGTCGCGTAGGTTCCGACCGGCATAAATACCGGGGTTTCGACGCTCCCGCGGGGAAACGTCATGCGTCCCCGGCGCGCCGCACCGTCCCTGGCGATCAGCTCGAACGCCATGTTGCTCACGATGCGCCTCGTGTCACGAGCATGGCGTCACCATAGCTGAAGAAGCGATAGCGCGCTGCGACCGCGTGGCGGTAGGCCGCCATGGTCGATTCGAAGCCCGCGAAGGCGCATACCAGCATGAGCAGTGTCGATTCCGGCAGATGAAAGTTGGTCAGCAGCGCGTCGACGGCGACGAACCGATGACCCGGTCGTATAAACAGCCGCGTCTCGCCCTCGAACGGCGCCAGCGTTCCCCCCGATGCGGCGCTCTCGAGCGCGCGGACGCTGGTGGTGCCCACGGCAACCACCCGCCCGCCCCTGGCGCGGGTCTCGGCCACCTGTTCGCAAATCTCCGCCGGCACCCTCGCGAACTCCGAATGCATCACATGGGCATCGACGTCGTCGCTGCGCAGCGGCTGAAAGGTGCCGGCACCCACTTGCAGGGTAATGAACCCGATGCGTACGCCGGCGGCCTCGAGCTCTTCCAGCATGGCCGCATCGAAATGCAACCCCGCCGTCGGTGCGGCCACCGCACCGTCCTCGCGCGCATACACGGTCTGGTAGCGCTCCTCGTCGAGCGCCTCCGGCTCGCGGCGAATGTAGGGCGGCAGCGGTACGCGACCGGAACTTTCCAGGAGCGCATCCACCGTTGCCGTGCTCTCCAGCTCGAGCTCGAAAAGGTCCTCACAGCGACCGCATACCCGAAGCTCCACCTGCCCGTCGACGATCAAGCGCGTGCCAACGGCCGGGCTGCGGCTCGCGCGCAGGTGCGCGAGCAGCCGGTGTGCGTCGACGATGCGCTCGACCAAGATTTCCACCTTGCCGCCGGTCGGCTTGCGGGCGGCCAGGCGCGCCTTGATGACGCGGGTATCGTTCATCACCAGTAGATCGCCTGCGTCGAGGAAACGGCCGAGCTCGTCGAAACGGCGGTCCTCGAGCGCGCCGCTTTCGCCGTCAACGACGAGCAGACGACTTTCGCGACGCCTCCCGGCCGGGTACTGAGCGACCAGCTCGGGCGGCAGATCGAAATGAAAGTCACGGGCACGCATGCGCCGCGATGTTAGCAGAAGGCCCCGCCGGCATTGGCAGCGACGCTTTGCCCTCGAGTGCGGCTCTTCCTTATACTACTTTGCCCGCGATGACCCACTTCGTGCCGGGGTGGCGGAACTGGTAGACGCGCCAGACTCAAAATCTGGTACAGGAAACTGTGTGAGAGTTCGAGTCTCTCTCCCGGCACCAGGAATGCCAACGCTATACGCGCAGACGGTACCGACTGTGCCACGTGTATGCCACGGCGCGTCGTGATCACCGCAAGCGCGCTGTTGGAATTTCTATGCCGGTACCCGTTTCGCCGCGACAAGCTCGGGCATAGGGCGCTGGGCGGTGTCGGCGTAGTCCGGGAGCGCGCGAGCTGAGCTCAGCACATGGGCCCGGGTCAGCGGTCGCCTCCTCGCGGTTCGCGCGGGCCGCCCAGTAGCTCCATAGCGACCTCGACGAAGTCGCGCTCGGTAACGATACCCACCAATCGATCCCCAGAGGTCACCAGCAAGCACCCCGAATCCGACCCGAGCAGCTTGGCCATTGCCTCCATTAGACCGCAGTCGGGTGACACCGCGGCCGGATTTCGCTCCATGACGCTCTCGATGGCGATCGGGACGCCGCCGCCTTCCTTGCCTTGCTGCGGATAGACACGCAAGAGTGCGCGATGAGACAGCAGACCCACCAGCCGACCGCCTGCGTCCTCGACCGGCACGTGCCGAATGTGTTTCCACTCCATGACGCTGGTGGCGAGATCCAGGACGTCTTCCGGAAGCACCGTGAAGAGATCGGAGCTCATGATGTCTGCCACCGTTTCGGCACGCGCTCGCTCGCGACCGTGCTCGTTGAGCTGCAACGGTTTCCAGCGGTGAACCGGCTCACCACTGCCCTGGCGAAGGTGCATCGCGGCGGTGATCGCCTTCATACGAGCATTCGGTGACAACCGGTCGTCGGCCAGGGCCAGGCAGTCCAGCAGCCAGCTTGAGCCGGTTCGACCGGCGGCGCACCTCTCCCGAATAGTGCCCAAATACCGGTCAATGTCCTCCGCCGGTGCCGAGACGCTCTGTAATCCTTCCTCGGCGGCCGGAATCAGCTCGTTGAGCAAGAGATCGCGAGCCGCCACGGTGCGTCCGTCTATCCACGTGAAGCCGGCCTTGATGCCATGCTGGGCCGCGGCAACGAAGGTCACCTTGATGTCGTTGAAGGACACATTGCTGGAAACATCCCCGTAACGTGTATCCAGCGCGAGCATCATGCCGTAGAACAGAGCGGCGTTGGCCACTTCGTCGAGCACCGTGGGCCCGGCCGGCAAGACCCGATTCTCGATGCGCAAATGAGCGACGCCGTCGGCGACGCCGTAGCAGGGCCGGTTCCAACGCCAAACGGTGCCGTTGTGGAGCATCAAGGCGGACAGATCCGGTGGCGCCCCCAGTTTCACAGCCGCCATTGGGTCCGGACCCGGATTCCGAGTCATGATGACATGAAAGCGAGCGAGGTTCTCGCGAAATATCTCCAGCGCCGAGTCGCGTACCCAGTTATCGCCGAAGCTCACTCGGGAGAGCAAGCCACGTTCCATCTGTGCGCTCGAGCGTTCGTCGATGGCCCGTTCGAAAAGAGCCACCCGGGTCTCGTGCCACAGACGGCGGCCAAGCAGCACCGGCGAGTTGGTCGCAGCCGCAAGTAGTGGCGCAGTGATGAGCTGGGCGAGGTTATAGAGCCGGGAGAATTCTTCCGGTCCTACCTGCAGATGCAGTTGCAGGCTCGTGTTGGCGGATTCGATCATGACGCTGTCATGAACGGTCTCGAAGTCCTCGATGCCCGAGATCCGCACGGGAAACGAGCCACCCCGGAGTCGCGAGATGGCATTGTTCATCTGCCGGAATCGCGACTCCGGGGTGAGGTTGCCCAGCCCCAAGTCTTCGTGGCGCAAGGTGGGCAGTATTCCGGTAAGCAGCACGTGCGCGTCGAAGCTCTCGGCACACCGGCGCACCGTGTCGAGGACATCTTGCAGATCGACCTCCAGCTCTTTCAGAAAAGAACCGTGGAGGAACCTGGGCGTGAGATTCGCCTCGAAGTTGAATCTCGCCAGCTCCGTGGTGAAACGCGAATCGCCGAGCGCTGCTTGGAGCTCGTGGGCAATCGGCAGCGGCCGGTAGTCGGCATCGACGATGAACATCTCCTGTTCGACGCCGACCCTGCGCACACCTCGCTCGATCAGATCGCTTTGAAGTACGGCCTCCAACGCCCGTAGATCCCTCAGGATGGCTTGGGTGAAGGCCCGCACCTGTTCGGGATCGATCGTTTCCTGGACGCTGTGCTCACCCATTGGCGAATTATATTGCCTCGTCTTGTGTTGCAATTCTTGGCCAAATCAAAGAGGGCCGGTTCCCCTCTGGCCGGCAATATTCAAGACTGTCCACATGCGGGGTGCATCGCCTATCGCTCGGGCAAGCCGGCCAGTCTAAGCCCCTCAAGATAATGTTCGAGATCGGCTGGATCTCGGTAGGGCCGATGTGCCTCGAGTCCAACGTTGTAATCGGAATTAAGGCTGAGTATTTCTGCTACCGTTTGCTTTGCCTCCTCGATCTTTCCTAGTTGCGCAAGCGTCGCGGCGAGCTTCAGGCGCGGAGAAATCGAATTAGGATTGTTGCGACTGGCTTCGCGAAGTGGAACCAGCGCAGCTTCGTAATTTTTCGCTGTGTAATAAGCGAAGCCCATGAATCCGAGATGCCACGCAGGGTGAAGTGGATTCAGCCGAATCGCTGTCGCGAGGCTGTTGATCGCGGCGGTCGTATCACCCATGTAGCTCAAATAAAGTCCTCGGATCGCGTGTGCGTCCGCATCGTCGGGATTGAGGGCGAGCGCTTGCGCGACATGCTCCCGGGTTCCGTCAAAATCCCGGCGAAAAAGCAAGAGCTCCGCCAACACCCAATGCGCCTTGCTGTCCACCGCGTCTAACGCCACCGCCCGCTGCGCACAGGCGAGTGCCTGCTCGTAGGAGGCTTCGGGTTCATCCGCCCAATGACTCACCCAGTCGATCAAATGGCAAACGGCAAGCCCGCAGTGCGCTCGGGCACATTCGGGATCCAGCTCGACCGCTTCCTCGTATTGCCGCCGGACGTTCAAGTTGTGCTCACGGGTATCGCTGACCATGTGTTGAGCGCGAAGCACATAGTCCCAGGCCCGCATATCTTGACTCGGCATGCGGATTGCGCGCTCTTCGGCACTTATCATGAGTCTGCCAACCACATTCGATACCACACTGCGTGTGATCTGATCTTGCACGACGAATAGATCTGTGAGCTCTCGATCGTAGCGCTCGGCCCATATCAGATGATCAGTCCTCACATCAATAAGCTGCGCCGTGATCCGAATGTGCTCTGCCGCTATTCTTACGCTGCCCTCGACGACATAGTCAACGCCGAGCTCCATCCCGACGTCTGGAGGTCTGATACTTTTTCCCTTGTAAGTAAAGGACGAGTTTCGGGAGATGACGAAAACATCCCGGAATCGTGAGAGCCCAGTGATGATGTCCTCGGTGAAGCCATCACTGAAGTAATCCATGCTATCGTCACCGCTCGCGTTCACAAACGGCAAGACGACGAGCGACGGCCGGCTAGAAATTTCGACGGACATCTGGCCGGACTCTTCCGGCGTCCATGAGGTGTCCCAACAAACGCGGTAGGCTCGCACCGGCACCTCGGTGCTCTTGATTCTCTGTTCGCCGAGATAATGACAGACAAAGGGCAATCGATTGCCCATCGCGGCAAGCACCGCTCCCGAAACGCAGATTCCGCTTGGCTTGGCGAGTGATTGGAGGCGCGCCGCCACGTTCACCCCTTCGCCATA
>JBFICP010000122.1:0-9390 GCA_041581935.1 Gammaproteobacteria bacterium
AACCCTCATCGCGCCGGGTATGTCCGCGACACCGCCAGGCAGTGCCCGAAGCATCATGTGGATTACGTGCTGCGGCGTAGCACGAGAAAGGCTCCAGCTTTACTGATTTACGACTGTCCGGAAACGGGTTGTTCAAACAGATTACAGATTACATCGAAGGGATAGCCTGAATTATTGTGATAGGCGCCCGGTAAATCCCTACGTCGCGCAAGACGTCGGAGACTGCAAGCGGAGCTTGAATTGTCGCTAGAGCAACGCATTCCCGGTTGGTGCCCTTTATGCCGTTCGCGATGCGGGTGCATCTCGGTCGTACGCGATGGGCGGTTAGTCGCAGTCGAGCCCTACCCGGAGCATCCGACCGGGCAGTCGCTGTGTGCGAAAGGCCAGGCCGCGCCCGAGCTGGTCTACAGTCCCGATCGGCTGCTCTATCCGATGAAACGCACCCGCCCAAAAAGTGATCCCGATCCGGGTTGGGTGCGCATCAGTTGGGACGAAGCGCTCGAACTGACCGCCGCGGCAATGCAGCGCATCGCAAAGGTCCATGGTTCCGAATCCGTGGCCTTTGCGGTGACTACGCCGAGCGGCACCGGAATCTCGGATACCATTCAGTGGATCGAACGACTGATGCGCGCCTTCGGTAGCCCTAACGATTGCTACGCAACCGAAGTGTGCAACTGGCACAAGGATTTCGCGACGGCCTACACCTTCGGGACGGGCGTGGGCACGCCTGATTTGGCCAACACCGGCTGCGTGCTTCTGTGGGGTCATAACCCGAACGGCGCATGGCTTGCCAAAGCGCAACGGGTCGCGGCGGCGAGGGCGCGGGGCGCGGCGCTCATCGTCATCGATCCCCGAAGGGTCGGTCCTGCGGCGAAGGCCGACCAGTGGCTGCGCGTGCGCCCGGGCACCGACGGTGCGCTGGCGCTCGGTATCGCCGGTGTGATGATCGCCAACGGCTGGTTCGATGGGCCGTTCATACGTCGTTGGTCGAATGCCTGCTTTCTGGTGCACGATGATGCGGGCCGATTATTGACGGAGGCCGATCTGGTTGCGGGGGGAAGAATCGACCGCCACGTGCTGTGGAATGCAAAGACGGGCAAGGCCGAGGTCGCGGCCGCGTGCCCGGGCGAGAGCGCCGAGCGGCCGTCTGAATACATGCTCGAAGGCAAAGCGGTTGTCCACACCACCGCGGGCCCGACGGTATGCCGCACGGTATTCGAGCATTACGCCGAGCTCTGTCGCGACTACGCACCGAATCGAGTTGAGGCGATCACCGGCGTTGCCGCCGCTCAAATCGAAGCGACCGCGCGGTTACTGTGGGAATCGCGGCCGGTTTGCTATTACGCCTGGTCGGGCGTCGAACAACACACGAACGCCACACAAACGGATCGCGCCATCGCCGTCCTGTACGCGCTGACCGGCAGCCACGACGCCCCCGGCGGCAATATTCAGCTCGAGAAAGTGCCGACCAATGACATTTCCGGTCAGGAGTTCGTCACGCCGGCGCAGCGCGCCCGCACATTGGGTGTCCACGAACGGCCCCTGGGGCCGGCGCGGCATGGCTGGGTGACTTCCGACCATCTGTACCGGGCCATCCTCGACGAGGATCCGTACCCGGTTCGTGGCGTGATCAGCTTCGGCCGAAACTTTCTCATCGCCTATGCCGACGTGGAACGCGGCATTCAGGCGCTCGAAAAGCTCGAATTCTACGCGCATGTGGATTTGTTTCTCAATCCGAGCGCGAACTACGCCGATGTCGTCCTGCCGGCGAACTCGCCTTGGGAGCGCGAAGCGCTGCGCGTCGGATTCGACGTCGATCAACATGCCAACGGGTTCGTGCAGCTTCGCCCGCAAGCGGTAGCATCGCGTGGCGAGTCGCGTGATGACGGCTGGATTGCGTTCGAATTGGCCAAACGTCTGGGACTGAATAATGAGTTCTGGCAAGGGGATCGCGATGCCGGCTACCGCGATATGCTCGAGCCATCCGGGCTCGATCTCGACGATCTGCGTGCACATCCCCCAGGCATCTCGGTTGCGCTCGAACCCCGCTATCGGAGATTCGAATCCTGTGATGGCTTTGAAACGCCAACCCGCCGGGTAGAGATCTGGTCTGAGACGTTCCGCGTGAACGGGTACGATCCGTTACCGGTTTATGTCGAGCCCGCCGTGAGTCCCGTCAGTCGACCGGATCTGGCCACACGCTACCCGTTGGTGCTCACGTCCGCGAAACCGCATCAATATTGTCACGGCCAGTTTCGCCAGCTGCCACGCCTTCGAACCCTGCTTCGCGATCCGCGCGTGGAGATGCATCCGGATACCGCGAAGCTGCGCTCGATTGCGGATGGCGACTGGGTCGTGCTCAGCACACCAAGCGGTCGAATACGCGCGCGTGCGCTGCTGAAGGACACGCTGGACCCCGCCGTGGTGGCCGCACAGCATGGCTGGTGGCAAGCCTGCGACGCGTTGGGCTTGCCCGGCTATCCCGTTTACGGCGATGGCAGCGCCAACTTCAATGCGTTGATCGGCGCCCGGGACGCCGATCCGATCAGCGGATCCATGCCCCACCGGTCGTACCTGTGCGAGGTGGCCCCGCTGGAAGACGTATAGCCCGTGAGCGCATTCCGCCTGCGGTTTTCCACCCGCCCTCACTCCCCGCCGTCGCGCAGCCCGTAGACCTCCGCAGCCGCGGCGGCGCTCACCTTACCATTACGCACGTCTTCGCCCACGGCGTCCCGCGCCCGGGCATGCGGATCGCCGTAACCGCCGCCCCCGGCCGTCTCGACGATCAGGCGATCACCCTTGTCGAGCGTCGTCAGCTGCTTCGAGGGAATGATCTCCTCGCGCCCGTCCGCGCGCAGGATGCGCGAGCGTGCCCGCTCCCCGGCGCCGCCGCCCTGGGATCCCCGTGCCGGATGCACGTGACGTTCACCGCGGTGGGTCAGCGTGACCTCGCCGTCGAGCACCTCGAACTCGCGCACGCAGCCGAGGCCGCCGCGGAATCGGCCGGCGCCGCCGGAGTCGCAGCGCAGCGCCATGCGCCGGATACGGATGGGCGCCTCGAGCTCGAGCGCCTCGGCCGGCAGGTTCATACAGTTCGAGGCATCGGTCTCGATGACATCGACGCCGTCGCGGTACGGTCCGCCGCCGCTGCCGCCGGCAGAGAACTCGCCGACCACGAATCGCTTGCCGCCCGCGCGGCGCCCACCGAACATCAACACCAGCAGCTCGCTCGCAGAGTCCGCCGGCACCCGATCGGGCAGCGCTTCCTTCAATGCACCGACGATGCACGAGGTGATGCGCTTGATGGTCGAGGTTCGCGAGCCGACCGGCGCCGGCTCCACCGGATTTACCAGGCTGCCTTCGGGAAGCGACAGGCTCACCGGGCGGAAGCAGCCGCCGTTGGTGGGGATGCTCGCATCGGTGAGCGCGCGCACGGCGTAGAACGCGGCCGCCTGCGAGCCCGATCGCACGCAGTTGAAGGGACCGCGCACCTGGTGACTGGTGCCCTCGAAGTCGCAGTGCAGTGTTCCGTCACCGATGGTGACGGCCACCTGAATCGGCACCGCGCGATCCAGCTCGATGCCGTCGTTGTCGAGATAATCCAGGTAACGGTAGGTGCCCGCGGGGATGACGCGCAGCGCCTCTCGGGTCAGATGCTCGGAACGATCCAGCAGCTCGTGAAACATGTCGGCGAGCCGGTTGTGACCGTAGCGCGTTGCGAGCTCGGCGATGCGCCGGGCGCCGACGGTGCAGGCCGCGATCTGCGCGCCGATGTCGCCCATGAACGTTTCCGGAATGCGCACGTTGAGCTTGAGCATCTCGAGCAGCGTGTCGTTGAAAACGCCGGCGTCGCGGAGCTTGAGCGGTGGAATGCGGATCCCTTCCTGATAAATCTCCGTGGCGTTGGGCGGCACCGAGCCCGGCGACATGCCGCCGACGTCCTGATGATGCGTCATAGCGGCAGTGAGCGCCACGGGACGTCCGTCGTCGAATACCGGCATGACCAGCGCGATATCCGGCAGATGGGTACCGCCCAGGTAGGGGTCGTTCATGATGAAAATATCCCCCTCGCGCATGGACTCAACGGGAAACCGCCCAATCAGCGTCTCGACGATGGGGATGAGGGTCGCGAGGTGGATGGGAATGGCGATGGCCTGGGCGAGAGTCTCGCCTTCGATTGTGAACAGGCTCGCCGAGGCGTCGAGACCTTCCTTGACCACGGTGGAGAATGAGCTGCGCAGCAGCGTCGACTGCATCTCGTTGGCGATTCCGTCGAGCTTGTTGCGGACCACTTCGAGGGTGATGAGGTCGAGCGCGGCGCGGCCGTCTCCACGCCGCTCGGGCGCCGAGTGTCGGCTCGTGCCAATGGTGGCGGGTCGCTCGCTGCGGCTCATAAATCCTCCTTCGTCTCCCGTGTGACCATCAGCTCGGCACTCGGAAGGACCTCCGCGACCCACCCGTCGTGCACCACGGTGGTGGTATCGGCCTGCTCGACGATGGCGGGACCGTGGAAAACGAACCCCGCGCCGAGTGTAGAGCGATTGTACACCGGCACCATCACCGGCCCGTCGGCATCGCGCAGCAGGACCTCGCGCTCGGCCTTGATCGCTCGACCCTTCTCGAACGTCTCAGTCACGTCGTTCCAGTCCTCGACGCCGCCAGCACGGTGCACGCTGCGAATATTGACGATGCGTGCCGGCGAGTCGGCGCTGTAACCGTAGACCTGTTCATGCAACGCCAGGAAACGCCGGTAGAGCGCGTCCATCGCGTCCGCGCCAGTCATTGCCAGAGGCACCTCCAGGTGATGCGACTGGCCGACGAAGCAGACGTCTGCGGCGTACGCGATGCGAACGGCGCCGGTATCGACCTGCTCCGCCGCCATCAACGCGTTGCAGCGCCGGTCGAGATCGTCGAGCACGGCGCGCACGTCATCGAGCGCACGCGCCGAGATATCGCGGGGAAAGCCCTGAGACACCTCATGCTCGACGGGCGCGGCCAGCAAACCGGCTGCGGACAGCACCCCGGGATGGCGCGGCACGATGACCGTGCCGATGCCGAGCTCCTCGGCAAGCACCGTGGCGTGCAGCGGGCCGGCTCCACCGAGCGCCACCAGCACGAAATCCCGGGGGTCGAAGCCCCGGCGGATCGACACGAGCCGGATACCCTCTGCCATCTGTGCATTGACGATGCGGTGGATGCCGAGCGCCGCGGCCTTGCCCTCGAGCCCGAGCGGCGCGGCAATGCGCGTGTCAATGACCCTTCGGGCGAGCTCGGGATCGAGCGCCAGCGTTCCCGCGGCGAAATACTCCGGATTGACATAGCCGAGCACCACGGATGCGTCGGTAACGGTGGCCTCTTCACCGCCACGCCCGTAGCAGGCAGGTCCCGGGTCGGCGCCCGCCGAATGGGGCCCGACGCGCAGGCCGCCGGCGGCATCGATCCACGCCACGCTGCCCCCACCCGCGCCGATGGCATTCACGTCCACCATTGGCACGCGCACGGGAAACCCGTCGATGTGTCCCTCGGCGCGCACCACCGGCGTGCCCTCGCTCACGAGCGCGATGTCGCAACTCGTGCCGCCGATGTCGACGGTGATGACGTCGGTGTGGCCGGCCATTCGAGCGCAGTGCCGTCCGCCGATAACACCGGCCGCCGGTCCGGACAGAAACAGTCGCACGGGACGTTGCACGGCGACCCCTTCGCCGCTCACGCCGCCGCGGGACTGCATCACCTGGAGCGGTGCCCGCACGCCCTGCGCGGCGAGATTCTCGCCCATGCGCGCGAGGTAACGCGACAGCACCGGTTTGACGTAGGCATCGAATGCCGTGACTGCGGTGCGCTCGTACTCGCGGAAGGCCGGGTCCACCTCGCTCGAGAGGGACACCGTCAGGTGCGGATGATGCTCCGCCAGCAGATCCCGGATGCGACGCTCGTGGGTGGGATCGAGAAACGAAAAGAGCAGGCACACGGCTACCGACTCGACGCCGGCGGCGACGAGGCGTTCGGCCGCGCTTATCACCGTGGCCTCGTCGAGCGGTATCACCACGTCGCCGCTTGCCGAGAGTCGCTCGCATACCTCCACGCGCCGCGCGCCGGGCGCCAGAAAGACCGGTGTCTCGGCTTGCAGCGAGAGGTCGTAGAGCGCCGTGCGCATCTGGCGGCCGATCTCGAGCACGTCCCGGAAACCTTCGGTGGTGATCAGACCCGTGCATGCACCCTTGCGCTCGAGCACGGCGTTTGTGGCAACGGTGGTTCCGTGCACGACGCGCGTGATATCGGCGGGCTCGACACCGAATGTCTCGTGCAAGCGCGTGATGCCGTCGATGACGGCGCGCGCCGGGTCGTCCGGTGTGCTCGGCACCTTCAGGATCCGGTCCGGCACGCCGGCCGCGCGGCATACCAGATCGGTGAACGTACCGCCGATATCGACACCGATCTCGATGCTCACTCGCCCCTGCTCCTGCCCGGGTCACCGCCGGGTCATGCCGTAATGACACAAGGGTACCGCACGTTGCACGGTAAGCGCGCGCGAGGCTTGCACTCGTTTGCCTGCTTCCGGTCATGGGCGCAGAATGTGCGCGGGGGGTCAGCGTCAGCCGCACAAAATACTTTCCCACACCGTGCAAGAGTCTGGTGAAATCGAATGAGTGAGCTTTACCGCTTGACGGCGACGGAATGCGTTTCCATGCTGCGCAACGGGGAGATCAAGCCGGTGGAGCTGGTCGAGGCGTCGATCGATCGCATCGAGGCCGTGGACGGAAAGGTCAACGCGCTGCCGATCCGTTGCTTCGACCGAGCCCGGGCACAGGCCGAGGCGTTATCCTCTTCGCCGCCTCCCGAGAACGCTCGTGCACTTCTCGGACTGCCGATTGCGGTGAAGGATTACAATGATGTCGGCGGCGTGCGCACCACCTACGGCTCGCCGATTTTCGCTGAAAACGTTCCTGGCAAATCCGATGCGACGGTGGCGAGGCTCGAGCGCAACGGCGCTATCCCGATTGCCAAATCAAACGTTCCGGAATGGGCCGGCGGGCACACCTTCAATCCGGTGTTCGGGATCACGCGCAATCCGTGGGATACGCGCCTCAGCGCGGGCGGCTCGTCCGGGGGGTCGGCCGCGGCGCTCGCATGCGGCTCGGTGTGGCTTGCGACCGGCAACGACCTCGGCGGCAGTCTGCGCACGCCGGCCGGTTTCAACGGCGTCGTCGGACTGCGGCCGGGGCCAGGCCGGGTCCCCAGGGGGGCCAGGCTGCCGGCTTTCGACGCATTGTGGGTCGAAGGTCCCCTGGCCCGGTGCGTACGCGATGTCGCCCTCATGCTGGATGCCGAGGCCGGCCACGAGCCCGACGATCCATTCTCCTTCGACGATCCGCAGACTTCGTTCCTGGGCGGACTCGAGGGCGACGATTTGCCGAAGCGCGTGGCATTCAGTCCCGACCTCGCAATTGTTCCGATGGCCAGGGACATTGCGGGTATCTGCAAGCGCGGGGCGGAGCGGTTCCGGGATCTGGGTGCGGAGATAACGGACGAGATCCCGGACTTCACCGGCGTGCTCGACGGCTTTCAGACCCTCAGGGCGGTGCTGTTCGCCACCATGATGGAGCCCATCCTGGCCGAGCATCGCGACCGAATCGCCCCGGAAATCATCGGCAATATCGAGCGCGGCCTCGAAATCACGCCCGAACAGGTGTTCGAAGCCGAACGCACGCGCTGGCAGCTCTATCACCGTCTGGTCTTATTCTTTCAAACCCATGATCTGCTGGTCTGCCCTTCGGCATCCATTCCGCCGTTTCCGGTCGAGCAGCGCTACGTCGAGGAGATCGATGGACGACCCTGCGAAACCTATATCGACTGGTTTTCCATCACCTTCGCACTGACCATGACCGCCTGCCCGGTGGTGAGCATACCGTGTGGGTTCACCGCTGAAGGCCTGCCGGTCGGCATGCAAATCATGGGCAAGCCGAGGGGAGAGGCGGCGTTACTCAGGGCGGCTTATCGGCTCGAAGAAATTCTGGGGCTCGCTACTCAGCTACCCATCGATCCGCGATGACTCAGCCGATGGCGTCTCCGGGAGCGTGGCGTATACCCCCTGCGGCGCCCGGGCGCTCGTCATCGATTGTGACGACGCGGGTCCGCCTTTCCGTGCCTCAAGACGCCTTCAATCATTCCACCGTTTCACCGTGTTCAGATAGTCCACGCATTGGTCGACCGGCACGACGTCCGCGAACTTTGCATCGATATCGAAGAGATTCCAATCGACTGCGCCGGGGATGCGATCGCCAATACACTCCTTAACCGCAATCGGCCGGAATCCGTCCGCCAGTCCGTCACAGATAGTGGCCCGGACACAGGCCGTGGCGGTCACTCCGGTGACGAGAATGGTGTCGATGCCGGCAGAACGCAGGTAGCCTGCCAGATAGGTTCCGTGAAACGCGCTCGCGCGCTTTTTGATCAAGACGTGCTCGCCCTCGATGGGCGCGATCCGTGAATCGATTGCCCAGAGCTCGGTATCGGCCTGATCAACGGCCTCGACGGGGATCTTGTGATGCCACAGACCCATGTCCGTATGCGGATCGTCGCGATCCGTATTCTGATAACACGTCGTCACATGCACGACCAGATGACCGTTCGCCCGGCACGCCTCGAGCAACTGCTGGACTCCCGGGATGATCTGCTCATCGATGTCGTCACAGCTGAAAGGGTTTCCCGGACGAGTCCAGGCGTTCGCGAGATCCACGTTCACGACCGCCGGCTTGCGACCGAAGCCGATACGGCGCTGGAAGCCTCTGGCCTGATAAAGCTTGGTTGCCGCAGCAAACGCTTCTTCGAGTCTCATCTTGAGCTCGGTCATTTCATCCGACATCGAATTGTCCTCCCGGGTGCGGCTTTTGCTCACCGGCCCCAAACCTCGTCGAGCAATCGCAACCAGTTGAGCCCGAGGATTTTCCGAATTCGGGCCTCGGTCCATCCGGCCCGCTCCATTGCGACGGCCAGATTCGGAAAGTCACGGATCGACGAGAAACCCTCGGGGAATTTAATCTCACCGAACTCGGTGAGGCGGCGCGCATAGCCCTTGTCGTGCGTGATCCAGTTGAAAAACGGCTCGCCATGGCCCTGCGTGAAATCCGTGCCGATCCCGACACTGTCTTCGCCGGCGATATCGATGACGTACTCGATGGCCTCGATGTAGTCGTCGACGGTGGAGTCCGAGCCACGCCGCAGGAACGGGGGGAACATGGTGACACCGACGAATCCACCCCGTTCGGCGATGAATCGCAGCTCCTCATCCGACTTGTTGCGGGGATGCGCCTTCAACCCTGCGGGCAGGCAGTGGCTGTAGGCTACCGGCTTGGCCGAAGTCTCGATCACGTCGCGCGAGGTGACGGAGCC
>JBFICP010000123.1:0-9290 GCA_041581935.1 Gammaproteobacteria bacterium
ATGCCACGCCATTCCGGGCTACGCCAACGTGTATCCCACCTATCATGTTCCGCGCGTCGGGGGGCAGCACGCGGAATACCTCGTCGCGGCCCTCAAAGCCTACCGGGCCAAGGAGCGCAGCCACCCGACCATGCAGGCCCAGGCAGCCACCCTGAGCGACGAGGATATGGCGGACATCGCCGCCTACTTCTCGTCGAAACCCGAGTAGACGGCCCGCCGCCTGCGCGCACCGCACACGGAGACCATCACCACCATGCGCATACTGCTCCTCGCCACCGCCGCCGCGCTGGCCCTGATTCAAGCATCGGCACAGGCCGCCGGCGACATCAACGCCGGCAAGGCCAAGTCGGCGGCCTGCGTGGCCTGCCACGGGCCCGACGGTAACAGCCCGAGCGGCGCATTCCCCATCATCGCGGGACAGCACGCCGACTATCTGGTGCGGGCGCTGGAAGATTACAAGACCGGCAAGCGCAAGAACGCCATCATGGCCGGTTTCGCGACCGGCTTGAGCGAACAGGATCGCGAGGATCTCGCGGCTTTTTACGCCAGCCAGGAAAGTGATCTGCATACACTCAAATACTCCGTGGAGCTGGAGAGGCAGCTGCACAGCCAGTAACTCGGCAAATCGGTGACAGCAGCGCGGGCAGCTCCGTTGCGCGGGACCCGGTAAAAAAAACGGTCCGGCCGCCCGTCCGGGACGCGAGCCCCGAAACAGGCGCCGAACCAACTCCCACAGGCCGAACTGAGACGACAGCCGTTTCGGGCGCGGGCCCCGGCGGCGCGGCACGTAGCACGTGTTCGCCCGGAGGCCGAAGCACATCGGCGCGACTGTCGATTCTTCTTATTGCACTCCTTAAGCTCTCCGCACGCCCCGCCCGGATCGAGTGGTGACGCGGAGGACGGTCGGCACGACGCGGGTTGCCCACGGCCGACCTATTCTCCTAGACCGGCGGCGCAAACCGGATATTCCCCGGGGCGCCGGAGTTGGCATTTTCGGCCTGCAAATTGCCGGTCGCGAAATAAAGCCGTAGCCTCAGCGGTCTATTGGCAATAGATGCGCGATCACCGACCGAAGGGATGCAGAGAACACAGGCCCGATTCGAAAAGCTGGTCAACGCAGTCTCCTCGGATCTGTATCGATACGCGTTCATGCTGTGTCGAAACCGGGCGATGGCGGAGGACCTCGTGCAGGAGACATTCATGCGCGCATGGCGCTTTCTGGACCGCCTGCGCGACGAGAGAAAGGCAAAGAGTTGGCTGATGACGACCCTGAGGCGCGAATTCGCCCGACAGTTCGAGCGCTACCAGCCGATCTTCGACGAGGTGGAGCTGGAGCAGATAGCCGGCACTCAGGGCATCGATCCCGAGGTGCTGGCTCTGCGCCGTGAAATCGTCAAGCTGCCCGAGAAGTATCGCGAGGTGCTGGTGCTTCAGGTCATCGGCGGTTACACCGGAGAGGAAATGGCGGCGATGCTCGAGCTGCCACGCGCGACGGTCAACACGCGCCTGTTCAGGGCCCGCCAGCAGCTTCGCGGAATTCTCGGGGACAGCGTGCGAACCAGCGTGGCGAAACAGAGACCCGAGACATGAACTGCATGGATTTTCGCCGCATGCTGCTCACCGATCCGCACTCCAAGGATGCGGAAATTGCCGCGCACCGGCGCCACTGTTCCGAGTGCGCGGATGCCGTTGCGCGCAGCGCCCACCTCGAGCACCGCCTGCGCACGGCGGTGAACATCGACGTTCCGGAGAATCTCGCCTCGCGCATCCTGCTCAAGCATTCTTTCGAGGCGCGCTCCCGGCGACCCTGGTGGCGTACGCGGCGCGTCTTCGCGCTGGCGGCGAGCGTGCTGCTGGCGGCGGTGATCGCGGGGCTGGGTTACCAGTCCCACCACGAGCAGCAGCGACTCGGGGAGGAATTCGTGGCGCTGGTCAACGATGCACCCTACGCGCTCGCTTCAACCCAACGGATCAGCGGCACGGAAATATCCGCGGCGCTGGCGCCGACGGGACTCGACCTGCAGGGGGAGATCGGCGTCGTCACGTTCGCCGGCCGTTGCCTGGTGCGCGACAAGCTGTCTGGTCACATCGTTCTCAAGGGTGAGACGGCGCCGGTGACGGTGTTTCTAATCAAGGATCAGCTGGTTTCGAGCCGCACCGCCATTCGCACGGCCCACTACAGCGGCATCGTGCTGCCCCAGGGCTCCGGCACCATCGCCATCGTCAGCACGCCGGGCGAGGCCCTCGAGCGTGTCGAGGCGCGGGTGCGGGCGGCGCTGCGCTTCAAACGCCTCACCGACGCCTGAAGGTCCGCGCTCCCCGACTGCAAGGCGCGGACTCGAGCCGAATGCAGGCCGTAGCCGCGGACGGCGCCTCAGGCAGCCAAGTCCGGATTCAGACTGTAGGTCCCGGTGAGCGTCGCCGTCTCGAGAATGTGTCCCTCCATGGCCTCGAGCACGGCCTTCGCCGTGAACTCCCCGCCCACCGGACAGCGCTCGAAGTCGAGCGCGTAGAGCGTGAAGTGATAGGTGTGCACGACGGCGTCGTTCCAGGGCGGGCACGGGCCATCGTAGCCGAAGTAGCTGCCCGCCATGTCCGCATCGTCGGCGAACCAGCCCGTATAGTCATTGATCCCCTGACGCGTCCCCCGGGCGCTGGCAGGTCCGGATTTGCCGCCTTTCGTGACACCATCGGAGAACTCGCCCTCCTGAATTCCCACCGCGTCACGCGGGATGTCCACCAGCACCCAGTGATAGAAATTGGCGCGCTTGCGGCGCACTGAAATCGTCTTACCCTCGGTATTGACGCCGCTGCGAGTGGCCGGCGCATCCGGATCGTGGCAGATGAGCACCAGGGACTTGGTGCCCTCGGGCACGTCGCTCCACGACAGCGCCGGATTCAGGTTGGCGCCGAGGCGTGCATGCTGCTCGGCATCGGCGGCGCAGAATGCGCAGCGCTCCGGGATCGGCTGCTCGTGGGGAAAAGTGTCGCTTGAGAGCTTCATCGTCTTTCCCACCGCTCGTTGCGCAACCGTAGCGCTGAAGATGTCGCCCGCGCTCGAGTCGGCGCAAGCCTAGCACGACCCCCGGCGCGACGAAAAGGCGACCCTGCTTTCGAATTCACCTGAGATATATTATTTTAACTATTGATTTCAATTGATTTTTTTTGAAGTTGAAGCAGATTCTCACGCACCGCGCTCGAGCAATCGCTTGCGCAGCTCCTCGACCCGCTCGCGGGCACCGGCGGCGTGGGGATGGATGGCGAGCACGGCCTCGAAGGCATCCAGGGCGCCGGCCGCGTCGCCGCGGCTGAGAAAGATGAGGCCCATGCCCTAAATCGCGCCGAAGTGACGCGGTTCGAGCGCCAGGGTGCGGCGGATATCCTCCACCGAAGCCAGGTAGTCCTCATTGAGGTAATAAGCCGTTGCCCGCTTGTTCCAGCCCTCGGCGAAATCCGGCGCGTTGTGCGTTATTTCGCTGAAGATGGTGATGGCGTCCTCGAGCCGCTGATTGGTCATCGCGACGATGCCCTCGACCATGAGCGCGTCGATCTCGTCACGCCCGCTCTCTATCCAGATGCGCCAGATTTCGATTTCGGCCGCACGCGCCGCCTGAGGGCTGGACGTCGTTTTGAGCACTTCAAACAGCGCATCGAGGCGCGCGTCATTCTGGTCGGGCCACACCGTGCCCGCCGGGGCCAACGCGAGCATCGCCGCCGCCAGCAACCTGCCCCATCGAAGGTGGCGCGAGCACACCCTAGTCGCCCCTGTGCGCCGATTGCGCCAGGCGCTGCATGGCAAGGTATTCCTCCATCACCACCAGAACCGCCGCCTGGTGATCGCAGGCCGGACAGGTGGCATCCAGCATCACTCCGAGGGCGTCGGCATCGTCGTAATTTTCATCGTCACGATGGGCGAACTCGAGCAGCCCCTGAAAGCCACACGCATCGCAGTTGCTCCAGGATTGATAGCGATCGACTCTTTCCGACACACCGAGGCTCCACTGATCGTCAGCAGAGGTTACCGCAACCATCTTTCAGCGAAAACAAGCGGTTCTTGTCAAAACCGGCATCGGAGTGCTTTACTTCGTCGCTTACGGCCAAGGAGCGGTACGAAAACACCATGATTAATTCCTCGTCGCGTGCCCCGGCGCGCGCAGTCGCGTGCATGGCCATGGGTCTCGCGATTGCGGCCACGAATGTGCTCGCGCCGTCGGCCCTCGCCGCCGGGAGCTGTGCAACCCCGAGCCGCGACGATGCCGTGGCGCTCGTGCGCGACACCACCGACGCACTGTTTGCCGCCGTCGACGCCTACGACGGCAAGATCAGCGAGAATCCCGCCGAGGCACGGGCGATGGTGGACAAGTTCATCACCCCACACGTGGACTTGCAGGGAGTCTCCAAGCTGGTGCTCGGTAAGCACTGGCGCAGTGCCACACCGCAGCAGCGTGAACGCTTCCTCGCACAGTTTCACAATCTGATGTTGCGAACATACGCGACGGCCGTGACCTCATATAACGGAATTCGCATCGAGTATCTGCCGATTCGCGACGAGACCCGCGAAAACTTCGCTACGGTGCGAACCGTCATTCCACGTACCGACGGCGAGGGGGTCAAGGTCGACTACCGATTGCACTGCCTCGACAACGTGTGGAAGCTCTTCGATGTGATCATCGCCGGGGTCAGCATGGTGACCACCTATCGCAGCGCGTTCTCGGCGGAGGTCAACAAATCCGGGCTCGACGGCCTCATCGAGGTTCTCGAGCGGAAAAACAAAGAAATCGGCGCCTGATCCCTTCGCAACGCGTGCATGGGCAACGCGCCCACCGCTAACGCATGGTCACCAACTCTTCGGCGTTCGTCGGGTGGATGGCCACGGTGTCGTCGAAGTCGCGCTTGGTCGCTCCCATGCGAATCGCCACCGCGAACCCCTGGAGCATCTCGTCCGCGCCCAATCCGAAAATGTGGCACCCGACGATACGCTCGTCCTCACCCACCGTGACGAGCTTCATCGCCGCCCGGGTCTTGTGCCGCGTGAACGCGTGATACATGGGATTGAACTGCGTGCGGTAGACCTTGACGTCGTCGCCGAAGCCCTCCCGGGCCTGCGACTCGCTCAGGCCCACGGTGCCGATGGTGGGATGGGTGAAGATGACGCTGGGAATGAGATCGTAGTCGAGCTTACGATCGGCCATGCCGCCGTAGAGCCGATCGGCGAGGCGGCGCCCGGCGGCGATGGCGACCGGTGTCAGCTCGTGATGTCCGGTGACGTCGCCGATGGCGTAAATCCCGTCCACGTTCGTGCACTGGTAGGCATCGGTGGGGATGTGGCCGTCCTCGGCCACCTCGACGCCGGCGGCCGCCGCATCGATGTCGGCGCTGCGCGGCGCGCGTCCGATGGCCCACAGAAGCACCTCGACACCCTCGATGCGCCGGCCGTCCTCGTAGTGAACGGTCACGCTGCCGTCTGCGGCCCGCGTCGCGCGCTCGACCTGACTTTCGGTGTGCACCTCGATGCCATCGGCCCGCATCGCCGCCGTCAGCTCCTCGGAGAGCATCTCGTCGAACGCGCGCAGCAGCCGTGACTTGCGCGCCAGCACCGTGACCTCGGCACCGAGCGCGTTGAGCATGCCGCTGAGCTCGACGGAGATGTAGCCGCTGCCGACGACCACGACCCGGCGCGGACAGCGCTCGAGCTCGAAGAAGCCGTCGGAGGTGATACCCAGCTCGGCACCCGGCAGCTCCGGCACCATGGGCACGCCGCCGGTCGCGATCAGCACCCGCTCGGCGCTCAATCGCTTGCCGTCGACCTCGACCGCGCGCGGACCGACCAAGCGCCCGGTGCTGCGAATATCGGCGATGCCGGCATCGGCCAAGCGCCTGGCGTAGATGTCGTTGAGCCTGGCCACGTAGGCGTCGCGGGACTCTTTGAGCGCCGCCCAGTCGAATCCCCGGCGAACGACATCGAACCCGTAGTCGCGCGCGTTATCGAGCATGTGCGCGAGGGACGCCGTGTACCACATGACTTTTTTGGGCACGCATCCGACGTTGACACAGGTGCCGCCGAGCCGGTGATCCTCGAGCACCGCCACCCGCGCGCCGTAGGATCGGGCGCGCACCGCGGCGGCGATGCCGCCGCTGCCGCCGCCGATGACGATCAGATCGTAGTCGGCGTTCATCCGCCTTCTACCATGGATGTGAGAATCAACGCGTCGAATGAAATCACCGGGGCCTCCGTTCTGCGAAGGCCCGATTCTACGCGCGGCGTCAGTTGATGGTCACTTCTTCCTTGTCGTCCTGGTTCCACCCGGGCAGATCGAAGGCGTGTTCCGGGGCGTCCAGGGTGAGCGCAGTCTCGAGAATCTTGCGGCGGATGAACGAGCCCCTGGAGGAAAGATCGATGACGGTGATGCGCTCTGAGCCTTCCCATTCGACGACCAGATGCGCACGGGAGACGTCGCTGAAATTCTGATCGATGGGCACGTCACTCTCGGGATGCCGGCCCACCATGTTACGACCGTCCTTGAGAAAATAGGTGACGCCGTTCTGATCGATGAGACTCGGTGGATGTCCGCCGATGATGCGGAACAAATGACCGGCGAGCATGATATCGAGCTTCTCGCCCTTGGCGACGGTGATCTCCAGCGCCTCGCCCATGGGCATACGGCGGAAATCGCCGGTGAAGCGGCGCAGCCCGTCCTCGCTGAGGGGGGCGTCGTCGCCGTCGCCGGCATCGAAGCCGGTGTCGGGAGCCGCCATCGGCGGCGGGTTCGGATACTCGGTCAGCTCGTCGGCGTAGGAGTCCATCTCGTCGAAGCCCTGCTTGCGGGTGTAGATGTAATCGAGGAGCCGTTTGCGGAAGCTCAGGTACTGCAGGTAGCGGATCAGCACGGTACGCTTGTAGCCGTCGTAACCGCTCTCGTGGGCGCGGATGGTGGAAAAAATGGCGCGCCAGTCGTGATCGCGTGAGATCGACTTGAGATCGAGATCGCGCAGAAAGGCATTGGTGCTGGCGGGGTTCTCCATGGAGTTGACCACCGCCTCGGCGATACGCTTCAAGACCCGCGAGACGTGCTCGGATTCCCGGCGCAGCTTGTAGATGGGCCAGTTGAGAAACTCGTGCAGGCGCTCGGCGGGAACCTTGGTGCGGAAACCGAGCCGCGCCTCGAACTCCGTCGGACCGTCCTGACTCACGCCCTCGGGGGACGCGTCCGACACGATGGTTGTGTCAGATTGAGCGTAAGTCATCGATGGCTGTCCTCGTCAACGGCGACCGGGCGCGGTTTTCGACCTTTCTGCCCGCCGCCGGCTGCGGTGCGTAACCGAAGTTGATGTAAATTGTAGCCTAGTCGCTGCAATCGTCTGTAAACATTGTAAACACCCGCTGGACACGCGCCACGCCGGTCGCAGCGCGCGAACATTGCCGGGTGTCATGACTTATATCGACAGGCAGTCGACATTTTTGACGCGGCGACGCAGCGTCCCTGTGACGAAGTTCTCAGAATGGGTCGGGGCCGACGAAACTTCAGCGCCGGCCGTCGTACCAGAGCGTGCACAGGCGCGGGTCGCGAAAGAATTTGCGCGGATTGCGCAGCATCCTGAGGAACAGGGATCCTATCTCGCGCTGGCTGTAGAGCCTGCCCTTGCGCCCCGAGGTGAGCAGCGGATGGCGGTGCAGGATGCGCAGGCGGCGGCCTCTCGGGGCGCCCCACCGCTTGATGCGGCGGCTGAAATCGATCTCCTCGGCAACGTAGAATTCCAGCCCGAAGCCGCCGATGGCGCGAAACGCTTCGCGCTCGCAGAAGACGAACGCCCCGGACACGAAGCGCATCACCCGCGAGGTCACGTTCCACATACGCAGTCCGAGCGCGATGGTGAGCGGCACGTCCTGCATGCGCATGGTGCAGCCGCCGGCCACCACGCGCGGATCGTCCAGGGTAGCGAGCAGCGCGCCCATCAGCCCGGTGTCCGGGCGCGAATCGGCGTCGAGGAACAGCAGCCAGGACCCGCGCGCCGCGGCGGCACCGGTATTGCGCGCCCGCGCTATCTGACGCTCGGGCTCGAACACCACCGCGGCACCGGAGCGCGCCGCCAGCGCCGCGGTGGCGTCGGTGGAGGCGTTGTCGCAGACGATGATCTCGTACGCGTCCGCCGCGAGGCCCGCCGCGCCGAGGCTCTCGCGCACCGCGGCGATGGTGCCGGCGATGAGTTTCTCCTCGTTGTAGGCGGGGATCACCACCGACAGGCGCAGCGCGGGGGAACGGGCGCTCAACGCGCCCTCAATGCGCGCGCAGCTCGCCGGGTGCGGCACCGGTAGCCACCGGGCGCTCGGGCTCGCTGCACCATTCGCTCCACGAGCCCGCGTACAGTCGCCCCGGCCCGAGCCCCGCATGGCACGCCGCCAGCAGGTCGTGACAGGCCGTGACGCCGGAACCGCAGTAGTACACGGTGTCTTGCGCACGCGCGCCCGCCAGCGTGTCCGCGAAGCGCCGCGCCAACACCTCGGGCGGCAGAAAGCGGCCCTCATCGTCGAGATTATCGCCATAGAAATGATTCACGGCACCGGGAATGTGCCCGGCGACTGCATCCAGCGGCTCGTGCTCGCCACGATAGCGGCGCGGATCCCGGGCATCGACGAGCCGATGCACCGCCGGAATCTGGTCGACGGTGACCAGCCAGTCGCGGCGCGGCTCACCGCGAAAGATGGCTGCCGCCCGGGCCTCGGAACCGCTCACCGTCGGGTACCCGGCCGTCGTCCATGCCTTGAAGCCACCGTCGAGAACCGCCGCTGCATCGTGTCCCATGTAGCGCAGCAGCCACCAGAGACGCGCCGCGACCATGCCGTCGCGCTGATCGTAGGCGACGACCTGGGAGGCGGGGCCGACGCCGAGGCGCGAGAACAGGGCTGCGAGCGACTCGGGCGACGGCAGCGGGTGGCGTCCACGGTCGGTGAGCGGCGGGCCGCTCAAGTCGTCATCGAGATGCACGTACGCGGCACCCGGTATGTGCGCTTCGAGATAGGCCGTTCGGCCCTCGTCGACGTCCATCAGGTTGAAGCGCGCGTCGATGACGATAAGCGCCGGATCCGACAGGACCTTGTGCAACGACGGCGCGTCGATAATGGTTTCAAAGGCAACGGACATGGGATGACCTCGCGGCAATAACAATGCAACGCCTGCGTCGATGATTACTTACAAAAATTTTCAGTATCGCTTCTCGCTTTAGTGCACCATCGTCGCATGCACGCAGCCGAATCCAAGGAGATTAATTCGGAAAAAAACAGGAAAAAAATG
>JBFICP010000124.1:0-9224 GCA_041581935.1 Gammaproteobacteria bacterium
GAGAAAATATTGTCTCCCACCCAGGCCATCGGCAGGTACGCGAGGACCTCGTCGTCCTGACGCAGTCCGTCGCGCTCCACCGAGTTTCTCGCCGTCACGAGCACGTTGTCGTGACTGAGCATGACGCCCTTGGGGTTTCCGGTGGTGCCCGACGTGTACAGGATGATGGCGATGTCCGAACCCTTGCCCTTGGCGATTTCGCCGCTGAGAAAGCCCGGATCCTTCTCGCGACGACTACGTCCCTTGGCCTGTAGATCCCGGTAGGCATGCAGGAAGGTGTGCTGGTAATTTCTCAGGCCCCGGGGGTCGTCGTAGATGATGGCCTCGAGCCGCGGACAGGACGCCTTGATCTCCAGCAGCTTGTCCACCTGCTCCTGATCTTCCGCGATGGCGAAGCGCACCTCGGCGTGGTCGACGACGAACTGAAGCTCGTTGGCGACCGCGTCCTGGTACATGGGCACGGGCACGCCTCCGAGCGCCTGAGCGGCGCACATGGCGGCATACAGGCGCGGACGGTTGTCGCCGATGATGGCAATCTTGTCGTCGCGCTCGAATCCCAGCTCGGCGAGCCCGCAGGCCAGATCCTGAACGTCTTCGGCGAGTTCGTGCCAGGTCCACGACTGCCAGATGCCGAACTCCTTCTCGCGCATGGCGTGTGCGTTTCGGTAGCGCACGGCGCGATCGAGAAGCAGCTTGGGAAACGTGTCCAAATCACTCGGGTCCGCGCCCCGGGCGGCGGCTTGCTCGGTCATCTTTTCACCCTCCACGCGGCCGAACCGGCATCGCGCTGCACGCCCGGCAAACAGCCGGTGCAGCCGGTCACGCGCGGGGTAGCCCGCGCGCGCACTGTCCGTCTAGAAGAAGCCTTCTATCGACGTTCTAATTGTTTGAGTTCACTCGCCAATCTGCACCATCGGAACAACGGAAATCACTGACCGACGGTTTCGGCAGGTGCCCATCCTAACCGCAACTCGGGCCACGATGCCATTACTTCGGCTGCATGCGGATAGCCCCATCGAGACGGATGACTTCGCCATTGAGCATCGGATTCGCGATGATGTGGGCGACCAGCGCCGCGTACTCCTCGGGATGCCCGAGTCGGTTCGGAAACGGCACCTGGGCGCCGAGACTGTCCTGAACGGCCTTCGGCATGCCGTGCAGCATCGGCGTGCTCATCAGACCCGGCGCGATGGTCATGACGCGCACGCCGATGCGCGCGAGCTCTCTTGCAATCGGCAGGGCCATGCCGACGACACCGGCCTTGGAGGCGCTGTAGGCGGCCTGGCCGATCTGACCCTCGAAGGCGGAGATCGAAGCCGTGTTGACGATGACCCCCCGCTCCCCGCTTTCGCCTTCCGCCTCCAGATCGGCCATGGCGGCCGCCGCGAGGCGCAGCAGATTGAAGCTTCCGACCAGATTGACCTGGATGACGTGCTCGAATGCTTCGAGCGGCATCGGTCCGTCGCGCCCGACCACCCGCGCGGCCGGCGCGATTCCCGCGCAGTTGACCAGCACGCTGGCGATGCCGTGCTCGGCCCGGGCCGTGTCGACGGCGAGCTCCGCCTGGCGCGCGTCGGTCACGTCGCAGGCGAGCGCCAGTCCGCCGAACGCCTGTGCCTGGGCGCGCGCCGCATCGATATCCTGATCGAGCAGCGCGACTCTGGCGCCGTGCTCTGCGAGCAGACGCGCCGTCGCAGCGCCGAGGCCCGAGCCCGCCCCGGTGACGAGCGCCGCTTTTCCGGCTATGTCCATGTCGGCTGAGGCCGGCCGGAATGCCGGCAACGATTTGTCATGTCAGAACGACGTCAGGCAGCTCGCTCAAGGTGCGCAGCTGCACATCGGGTCGATCCGGCAGGCGCTCCTCGGACTGAGCGAACCGGTTGATCCAGGCGACGCGAAAACCGAAGGTCGCGGCCGCGGCGGCATCCCAGGCGTTGGAGGACTGGAAGCTCACCTGCTCGGGCGCGACCCCGAGCCGATCGACCGCCAGCTGATAGACGCTCGGGTGCGGCTTGAAAATTCCGAGCGCATCGACCGACAGTACCGCATCGAGCAGCTCGCTCAACCCGGCGCTGGTGACCGCGGCGTCGAGCATCTCCGGGGAGCCGTTGGAGAGCACCGCGGTGCGCATGCCCGCTTTCTTGAGCGTCGCGAGAACATCCGGGACTTCGGCATAACAATCGAGCTTCATGTAGGCGTTCAAAAGATCGTCGCGCAGCTTTGCGTCGGAGACGCCATGGGCATCGAACGCGTAGTCCAGTGCGTCGCCGGTAATTTGCCAGAATGGCACATAACGATTCATGAGGCTGCGCAGCCACGTGTACTCGAGCTGCTTGGTGCGCCACATGGCCGACACGGCATCGGCTTTGTCGCCGAGTCGCGATCGGTGGTGTCCGACTGCAGCATGCACATCGAAGAGCGTGCCATAGGCATCGAACACGCAGACTCTTATGTCGTCGAACTTCACGCGGCCCCTCTTTTCCGATCCTGTTTTATGGATTCGCTTTTTATAGATTCGCTCGAATGCGCTCCGCGAGCTCGCCTATGGCATCCATATCGCCGGGCTCGAGGCCCCAGTTGAGCTTTAGATCATCGCCCTGGCGTCTCGGCAGGACATGCATGTGGAAATGAAACACCGACTGAGCGGCGGCCGGCCCGTTGCATTGCACCAGATTGATGCCTTGCGGATTCAGCGTCTTTTGAACGGCGGTGGCGACTCTCTTGGCAGTGAGGACCGTGGCCGCGATTGCGGCGTCCGATACGCTGTGCACATCGGCCGCATGTTCCTTGGGTATCACCAGGGCGTGACCCTCACCCGCCGGATTGATGTCCATGAACGCGAGCGTGTCGTCATCTTCGTGAACCTTGAAGCACGGAATTTCACCGGCAATGATTTTGCAGAAGATACAGTCCATGGAAATGTTTTCAGACCGCTTCGCGGTCGGGTTCAACTGGGAACGTGTATGTTAGCGTGTCTGTAGCGGCAGTCCCAGGCTCGTGGGTGCGCTCGTGGAGGGTGATGTTTCCGTCGGCTTCGACTGTGAGGACGGTGGAGGAGCGGGTGCCGTAGTCGTCGGTGGTGATGAACATGGGGGAGAGGGCGCGTTCGCGCTCGAGTCCGATGCCTGTGTCGGGCAGGTCCGCGTCGGCGGCGGGCTGCCGGTCGGTGAGGAGATTGAACACCGCTTCCTCGTCGAGCCGCTTCTCCTGCAACAGCTGCGCGAACGCGCGCTTGCCGCGCTCCACCTTGGGCCACGGCGTATCGAGCAGCTCGTTGCTGATGCCGTAGACGCCGGGATCGAGCCGCCGCCCTCCGGCGGCACGATTCGAATACCAGTGCAGCTCCCGGTGGTCGCCCACCAGCAGGTTGAATCCGTTGTAATCGTCGGCGCGCACCGCCAGCGACTCCAGGTACGCGCCCGGCGCGGCGAATGAGCGAAGATAGTCACCCACCAGGTGTCCGCGGCTCGGCGCGCCGGTGCGATGCGCCCCACCGCCACGGAAGTTGGTGAGCGCCGCGAAGCGTCCCTGGCGGGACACGCCCAGCCAGGTGCCGCCGGCCTCGAGGTCACGCCCGGCGACGATGTCCGGCGCCTCCCGCCAGATTCCCGCCGGCGCCGTCGGCCGCGCATAAAACTCGTCGCGATTGGCCGCCACCACCAGACGGTATTCAGGATGCCGCTGCCAGGCCACAAAGATCAGGCACATGGTCTCCAATCTTACCCGACGGCCACGCAGACTTCCCGACGCAACCGAGTCGCCAAACGAAGGGTCCCCCTCTCCCTCGATGGCAGAGGGGACAGGGGTGAGGGTGAAACCTGAGGAGCGTGCAAAAAGGGCTCGACCCTGGACACGTTCCGTCTCTCAGAAACACGTCGACGTAGGCCGGCCCCAAAGGGCCGCCCTACATCGATCGCCGGTATTTTCCCCCGACCTCGAAAAGGGCATCGGTGATCTGGCCCAGCGAGCAGCAGCGCACCGCGTCCATGAGCACGGCGAACACGTTCTCGCCATGGATGGCGGCATCCTGGAGGCGCTTCAGCGCACCCGGGGCTGCATCGGCGTGGCGCGCGTGAAAGTCCGCCAATCGAGCCAGTTGGCTTTCCTTCTCGTCGTCGCTGGAACGGGCCAGCTCGATGGTCGTCTTTTCTTCCTGCGACTCGGGATTGAGGAATGTGTTCACGCCGATGATGGGCAGCGATCCGTCGTGCTTGCGGCTTTCGTAGTAGATCGACTCTTCCTGAATCTTGCCGCGCTGGTAGCCGGTCTCCATCGCGCCGAGCACACCGCCCCGGTCGGCGAGCCGCTCGAACTCCTGGAGCACGGCCTCTTCCACCAGATCGGTAAGCTCGTCGATGATGAAGGCCCCCTGAAGCGGGTTCTCGTTCTTCGACAGACCCCACTCCTTATTAATAATCAGCTGCACGGCCAACGCCCGGCGCACCGATTCCTCCGTCGGCGTGGTCACGGCCTCGTCGTAGGCATTGGTGTGCAGGCTGTTGCAGTTGTCATAGGTGGCGATCAGGGCCTGAAGCGTCGTGCGGATGTCGTTGAAATCCATTTCCTGGGCGTGCAGCGAGCGCCCGGAAGTCTGAACGTGGTACTTGAGCTTCTGGCTGCGCTCGTTGGCGCCGTATTTGAATCGCATGGCGGTCGCCCAAATGCGCCGGGCCACCCGACCCATCACCGAATACTCGGGCTCCATGCCGTTGGAGAAGAAAAAAGACAGGTTCGGAGCGAACGCGTCGATGTGCATGCCACGCGCGAGGTAGGCCTCCACATACGTGAAGCCGTTGCCAAGCGTCAGCGCCAGCTGCGTGATGGGATTGGCGCCTGCCTCGGCAATGTGGTAACCGGAAATCGACACCGAGTAGAAATTGCGGATGCGCTTCTCGATGAAATACTCGGCGATGTCGCCCATCATCTTGAGGCTGAACTCCGTGGAAAATATGCAGGTGTTCTGACCCTGATCTTCTTTGAGTATGTCCGCCTGCACGGTTCCGCGGACGTTTTCCAGCACCCAGGCTGTCTGCGCCGCCGCTTCCTCCGCGCTTGGTTCGCGGCCGAGCTCTTTGCGAAGCACCTCGAGCTTCTGATCGATAGCCGTGTTCAAAAACATCGCGAGTATGGTCGGCGCGGGACCGTTGATGGTCATGGATACCGAGGTTCTCGGATCGCACAGGTCGAATCCGTCGTAGAGCACCTTCATGTCGTCCAGGGTGGCGATGGAGACACCGGAGTTGCCTACCTTGCCGTAGATGTCGGGACGCCGGGCCGGATCGAATCCGTACAGGGTCACCGAGTCGAACGCGGTGGACAGACGCTTGGCATCGGAATGCCTGGAAAGATATTTGAACCGCCTGTTGGTGCGGAAAGCATCGCCCTCGCCCGCGAACATGCGCGAAGGATCTTCACCCTCGCGCCGGAACGGGAAGACGCCGGCGGTGAAGGGAAATCGTCCGGGCAGATTCTCTTCCAGCAGCCAGCGTAGACACTCGCCGTCGTCGGAGTAACGGGGCAAGGCAACCTTCGGTATCGTCGTTCCGGATAGCGTCGTATGCGTGAGCGCGGTGCGGATTTCCCGGTCGCGCACCTTGACCACCAGCTCCTCGCCGGCATAGGCGGCTCTCACATTCGGCCACTGCTCGAGGAGCTTGCGCGCCCGCGGGTCCATGGCCTCGTCACGGGCGGCGATGAGCCCATCGAGCGCCGCCGACTCGGCGCCTTCGGCCGCGAGCATGCGTTTCGCCTCGCACAGCTGCTGGCGCTCGCGGGCGAGGCGCACCTGCTCCTCGACGATCGCGTGATAGTCGCGCACGCACTCGGCAATCTCGGCGAGATAGCGGCTGCGGTTGGCCGGCACGATGGCGGTGGCCGCGCTCGAGGTACGCCGCGATACGATACCGAGTCGCTCACCGGACGCATATCGAAATCCGCGCTCGCCGAGCAGTGCGCACAGACCCTGGTAGAGCGCTGTTACGCCATCGTCGTTGAAGCGCGATGCCACGGTGCCGAACACCGGCATCGAGGCGCTCGACACGTCGAAGGCTTCGCGATTACGCTGCATCTGCTTGCGCACATCGCGCAACGCATCCTCGGCACCCTTGCGGTCGAACTTGTTGATGGCCACGACATCGGCGAAGTCCAGCATGTCGATCTTCTCGAGCTGGCTGGCGGCGCCGAATTCCGGCGTCATCACATACATGGAGATGTCCACCAGGGGTACGATGGCGGCGTCACCCTGACCGATGCCCGAGGTCTCCACCAGCACCAGATCGAATCCCGCCCGACGCACCGCGGCGACGACATCCTCGAGGTTCTCGGGCACCTCGTTGCCCGAGACCCGCGTCGCCAGCGAACGCATGTAGATGCTGGGATGATCGATGGCGTTCATGCGGATGCGGTCGCCGAGCAGCGCACCGCCGGTTCTGCGCCGCGACGGGTCGATGGCGATGACAGCGATCTTCAATGCGTCGCCGTGGTCGAGACGGAAGCGGCGCACGACCTCGTCGGTAAGTGAAGACTTACCTGCGCCGCCGGTGCCGGTAATGCCGACCACCGGAACGCCGGCGGTGTCCGTGTCGCGGAGACGCCGTCGTTGCTCCTCGTCGAGGCCGCCGTCGACGATGGCGCTCAGCAGACGCGCCAGCGCCCGCCAGTCGCCGCTCGCCGAAGCGTCGATGAGGGCATCCACGTCGCGCGCACCGTTGCAGGGGCACGCGCCCAGCATGTCCTCGATCATTCCCTGCAGGCCGAGCCGCTGGCCGTCGCCCGGCGAGTAGATGCGCGTGACGCCGTAGTCGTGCAGGACGCGGATCTCCTCGGGGACGATCACGCCGCCGCCGCCACCGAATATGCGTATGTCCTCGCCGCCGCGCTCGCGCAGCATGTCCACCATGTACTTGAAGTACTCGAGGTGACCTCCCTGATACGAGCTCACCGCGATGCCGTTGCTGTCCTCCTGGAGCGCCGCGGTCACTACCTCATTGACGGATCGGTTGTGACCGAGATGAATCACCTCGGCGCCGGCCGCCTGGAGTATGCGGCGCATGATGTTGATGGAGGCATCGTGGCCGTCGAACAGGCTGGCGGCGGTGACGAATCGGATGCGCGTGCGGGCCGCGGCCGGCTTGGCGACCGTTCGCAGCTTGGCGATGGCGGGCTCGGCCATGGGGCTCTCCTGGCGACCGGGAACTGAAACCCTAAGTGACGTTTACGTAAACGTCAAGAGGTTCTCCGGCCCGGTGTCTGTGAGGAATTCTAGCGCCTGCAGGGCGCGAGCGGTCGGGCGCCACTGCATGCAAGCCCGACCGACGGGGACCGTCCGGGTCCGCCTTTACGTTTACGTAAAAGGAAGATAGGCTGCCGGAATCGCTCCCCGAAATCGAGGAACCCCATGAGCAGTGTGGTTTACAGCATCGGCGATCTGTCGCGGGAATTCGGCGTCACCACGCGCACCATCCGCTTCTACGAGGACCAGGGCCTGCTCAGTCCCATCCGGGAGGGCCAGAACCGCATCTATCGGCCGCGCGATCGCGTGCGCTTGAAGCTCATCCTGAGAGGCAAGCGTCTCGGCTTCCCGCTCAAGGAAATCAAGAAGCTCATCGAGCTTTACGACGCCCCCGAGGGCGAATCCGGGCAGCTGCGCAGCTTCATCGAGAAAATTCGCGCGCGACGCAGCGAGCTGTTGGTGCAGAAAGACGACATCGAGCACGTACTCGACGAGCTCAATACCCTGGAACGGCGTTGCAGCGACCTGCTGCAGGCGGAGCGCGGAGCGACCCGGGGGCCGTAGTGCGAAACCTGCGTACTTGACGTTTACGTAAACGTCAAGTACCCTCCCTCAACGACGCGGGATGCAGGATGCCATGAACAGCGCACAGCACGACGCCAGGGCGTTCGAGGCGCCCCACCCGGAATTCGCGGCACGCGTGCGGGCCAGCTTCGGCCGCCAGCGCATCATGGTGCTGCTGGGCGCCGAGCTGACGCGCATCGAGCCGGGCTTTTGCGAGATCACGCTGCCGTTCAAGGACGATCTGTGTCAGCAGCACGGCTATTTCCACGGCGGCGTCATCGGCACCATCGCCGACTCCGCCGGCGGCTACGCCGGCTTCAGCCTGATGCCGGAGGATTCCAGCGTGCTGACCGTGGAGTACAAGCTGAACCTGCTGGCGCCGGCCGACGGCGACCGGCTCACCGCCCGGGGGCGCGTCATCCGCCCGGGCCGCACGTTGGTGGTCTCGCGCGCCGACGTCACGGCGCGCAAGCACGGCACCGAGACGCTTTGCGCCACGCTGCTGCAGACCCTCATGACCCTGCATGGCCAAAAGGACGGGATCTGACAGGAGCCCGTCGATGGAGACCCGACGATGATTTCGAACCAGCTTCCCAGTCTCGAATTCGCACTCGGCGACACCGCGGACATGCTGCGCGACTCGGTGATGCGATTCGCCGGCGACGAGATCGCGCCGCGCGCGGCCGACATCGACAGGCAGAACGCGTTTCCCCACGACCTGTGGCGCAAAATGGGCAATCTTGGAATTCTCGGCATCACGGTGGATGAGGAATACGGCGGCGCCGGCATGGGCTACCTGGAGCACGTGGTCGCCATGGAGGAAGTCAGCCGCGCTTCCGCCGCGGTGGGTCTGAGCTACGGTGCGCACTCGAACCTTTGCGTCAATCAAATCCGTCGAAACGGCACCGAATCCCAGCGCCGGCGCTACCTGCCCGCGTTGATATCCGGCGACCATGTCGGGGCGCTCGCCATGAGCGAGCCGGGTGCCGGCTCGGATGTCGTCGGTATGCGCCTGGCAGCGACCAAGCGAGGCGAGCGCTACGTCCTCAATGGCACCAAGATGTGGATCACCAATGGCCCCGACGCCGACGTGCTGGTGGTCTATGCGAAGACGGATCCAGACGCCGGCGCGCGTGGCATCACGGCGTTCCTGGTGGAGAAATCGTTCGAGGGATTTTCGACCGCCCAAAAGCTCGACAAGCTCGGCATGCGCGGCTCGAACACCTGCGAGCTGGTCTTCGAGGACTGTGAGGTACCGGAGGAGAACGTGCTCGGAGAGGTGGGCCACGGTGTCAACGTCCTCATGAGCGGACTCGACTTCGAGCGCGTGGTGCTGGCCGCTGGGCCGCTCGGTATCATGCAGGCGTGCATGGACGTAGTGGTTCCCTACGTGCACGAGCGCAAGCAATTCGATCGCCCCATTGGTGAA
>JBFICP010000125.1:0-9127 GCA_041581935.1 Gammaproteobacteria bacterium
CTAAGGCAACCCGATGAATGCTTGATATTCAATCGCTTGCGACCGCATTGGCGGTCATGCCGAGCGGCCGGCGCGCGCCCCGCCAGCGGCTCCCCCGGTGCCGCCGGCATGTGCATAAGCGGACCTTGGGGGGACGCTCCGTGGCCCCCTCAGACACGCTCCTCGCGCCAGTACGCGCGCGCGAAATCGAGCAGCTCTTCGATGGCACGCACGCGGAACTTCTGCTTCTGGTGCACGAACGAGAACGCTCGCTCGAGCGGCGGATCCAGCTCGACACAGGTCAACGTTCCCAGCGCCAGCTCCTTGCCGATAGTGCTGCGCGAGAGGATCGAGATGCCCATGCCCGCCTCGATGGCGCCCTTGATGGATTCCGGGCTGCCGAGCTCCATGACGATGGTCAGGTCCGCCGGCTCGAGCCCCGCGCCCCTGAGGTAATCCAGGGTCACCTCGCGGGTGCCCGAGCCCTCCTCGCGGGCGATGAACGGGTAGCTCAGGACATCCGCCACCGGCAGGCAAGTGCTCCCGGCCAGCGGATGATCCGGCGCCAGCACCGCCACCAGTTTGTCGATGCGGCAGATTTCCACCACCAGGTTCTTGTTGGCCACCGGGGCCTCGACAATGCCGAGATCGATCTCGTTGTCTTCCACCATGGCGACGATGCCGTCGGTGTTCGAAACCTGCAGGCGAATGACGACGTCGGGAAACTTGCGCTTGAAGGTTCCGAGCAGTGAAGGCAGCAGGTATTCGGCGATGGTGGTGCTGGCGCCGACGATGACGACCCCGGAAATCTCGCCGGTGAGGGCGCGCACGTCGCCCTCCATGCGCGAATAGAGCTCGAATATCTGCTTGGCGTAGTGGTATACGCGCTCGCCGGCATCGGTGAGACTGATACGGTTGTGGGTCCGGTCGAAGAGTCTGGTATTGAACTGATCCTCGAGCTGGCGAACCTGGAAGGTGACAGCCGGTTGCGTCATGTGCAGCGCCGCGGCGGCCTTGGTGAAGCTCAGATGCTTGGCCACCGAGTAGAACACCTGCAAACGTCGATCCGACATGGGCCGCCCCTGCTCGTGGAACCCGCAGCGATGTCACGCATCGCATGGCGTGAGGATACCGGGCCCCGGGAGTCGGCTATTATGTGCGAATTTTGGCGGACCCGAAAATCGCGCCGGGGGCACACTCGGTCATGAGCTGGTGGGGGAAGTTGCTCGGAGGTGGTGTCGGCTTCGTGCTCGGCGGGCCCCTGGGCGCGCTGATCGGCGCAGCCGTCGGCCACGGTTTCGACCGCGGCATCGACAGTCTCGATGACCCGGGTGAAGTCGCCGGAGACGCCGACGGGCGCGAACGCACCCAGACGGCTTTTTTCACCGCGACCTTCTCGGTCATGGGCCATATCGCCAAGGCCGACGGGCGCGTGAGCAGCAACGAGATCCGGGTTGCCAGCTCCGTCATGGAGCAAATGCAACTGTCGGCATCACAGAAGCGCCTCGCCCAGCATTTGTTCACCGAAGGCAAGGCCGCCGACTTTCCGCTCGACGACGTCATCGAGCAGTTCCGACGCGAGTGCGGCAACAACGCGAATCTGCATCGCATGTTCATGGAGATCCAGCTGCACGCCGCGTACGCCGACGGGAGCATCGACGCCAACGTAAGGCGCATACTGAGTGACGTGGGGCGCCGCCTCGGCTACTCCGAGAGGCAGCTCGCGCAGATGGAGGCGATGGTCGCGGCCGGACTCAACTACTGGCGGCACCAAGGCGCATCCGCAGGCACGAGGTCGACCTCCCCGAGTCTCGACGACGCCTACGCGATTCTCAACATCACGCCCCAGAGCACCGATCAGGAGGTCAAGAGGGCCTACCGTCGTCTGATGAGCGAGCACCATCCCGACAAGCTGGTCGCCCGTGGCCTGCCCGAGGAGATGATGCGCATGGCGACCGAGAAGACCCAGGAGATCAAGGTCGCCTACGACCGCATCCGCGAGGCACGAGGGACGTGAGCACGGTCCCTGCCCGGCCCCGCCGCAGGCGCGCGCCGCGGCAGGTGCCGCCGCTCGGGCACATGGGGTAAAGTTCAGCCCTTCTCGACCAAGCGAAACCGCTATGCACGATCCCGTTATCGCTCCATCGATCCTCTCGGCCGACTTCGCGCGTCTTGGCGAGGAGGTCGACGCGGTGCTTGATGCCGGGGCCGACATGGTCCATTTCGACGTCATGGACAATCACTATGTCCCCAACCTCACCATCGGTCCGCTGGTATGCGCGGCGCTGCGCGCGCACGGCATCGAAGCGCCCATCGACGTGCATTTGATGGTGAAGCCCGTGGATCGGATCGTCCCCGACTTCGCCGAGGCCGGTGCCACCTATATCACCTTTCACCCGGAAGCGTCAGAGCACGTGGATCGGACGCTCGCGCTGGTACGCGACTCGGGTTGCCGATCGGGGCTGGTGTTCAATCCGGCGACCCCGCTTGACCTTCTCGATCATGTCATGGACAAGATCGACATGATCCTGATCATGTCGGTCAACCCGGGTTTCGGTGGCCAGAGCTTCATTCCCGGCGCGCTGGACAAGCTGCGCGCCGCCCGCGAACGCATCGATGCCAGCGGGCGGCCAATACGCCTCGAGATTGACGGCGGCGTGAAAGTGGACAACATCGCCGAAATTGCCGCCGCGGGCGCCGACACGTTCGTGGCCGGCTCGGCAATCTTCGGCGCCGGCGACTACCGCGCCACCATCAGCGCCATGCGCGAAGCCATCGAGCGTGGTCGTCGAGGGTGAGCACGCGCATGCGACTGCCTCGGCTCGCGCTGGTGGACCTGGACGGCACGCTGATCGACACGCTGCCCGATATCGCATTTTGCGTCGACGAAATGCTGGTGCGTCTGGGACTCGATCCCGTCGGACCCGCGCGTGTCCGGGATTGGGTCGGCAACGGCGTCGATGTGCTCGTCGAGCGAGCGCTGTCGGGCCGTCTCGACCCGAGCACGGACCCGCAGCGTTGGGCGAGCGCGCTACCCACGTTCATGCAACTCTACGAAGAGCACACCAGCGGCCGCAGCCACGTCTACGACGGCGTGCACGACGGGCTCGAATACCTGCGCCGCGCCGGCGTCGCGCTCGGCTGCGTGACCAACAAACCGAGTCGCTATACCACGAAGCTGCTGTCGGCGTTCGGACTGGATGGTTATTTCCCCCTGGTCGTCAGCGGCGACAGCGTGACCCGCAGAAAGCCGCACCCGATGCCGCTTCTGCACGCCGCTCGACATTTTCACATCGAGCCCGGCGACGGATTACTGATCGGCGACTCCGCAAACGACGTTCAGGCGGCCAGAGCCGCAGGATTCCGCATCGTTTGCGTGACCTACGGATACAATCGCGGCGACGACATTCGCGCCTGGGAGCCCGATGCCGTGGTCGACTCGCTCTCTGAGCTCCCGAATCTGTTCGCGCGTCCCGATCGCACGTTAGCCGCAGGCTGATCCGCCATGCTGTTGATGATCGACAACTACGACTCGTTTACCTACAACCTGGTGCAATACTTCGGTGAGCTCGGTGCCCGAGTGACCGTGTATCGCAACGACTGCATCTCCATCGCCGATATCGCCGACATGGCGCCACAACACATCGTCGTCTCGCCGGGGCCCTGCACCCCCGACGACGCCGGCATCTCGCTCTCGGTGATCGAGCGCTTCGTCGATGACATCCCGATACTCGGTGTATGTCTGGGCCATCAATGCATCGCCCAGGCCTTCGGTGCACACATCGTTCATGCGTACACCACCATGCATGGTAAGACGTCCATGATTCGCCATCGCGGCACGGGCGTCTTTCGCGGACTGCCTTCGCCGTTCGAGGCGACCCGCTATCATTCTCTGGCGGTCGCCGAAGAGTCGCTTCCGACGTGCCTGAAAATCACCGCCCGCGCGCGCTCCGACGACGCGATGGCAGACGAGATCATGGCCGTCGAGCACACCGGCGCGAACGTCATCGGCGTACAATTTCATCCGGAAGCGATTCTGACCCGGCACGGTCATCGGTTGCTGGCCAATTTCCTCGAGCTCGGGCCGGCGTTCCCCGACGCGGCGCGCCTGTCCGCCAACGGGGCGCGCGAGGCTTCACGCACCACTTCGCTCCTGCCTGATAACCACCTGACCGAACACTAGCGGTAGCAAAGACATGGACATTCAATCGGCGATCCGAGCGGTGACCGAGCATCGCAGCCTTAGCCGCGACGAGATGACCTCGGTCATGCGGACCATCATGAGCGGTGAGGCGACTCAGTCGCAAATCGGCGGTTTTCTCATCGGGCTGCGCATGAAGGGCGAGACCGTGGAGGAGATCGCGGCGGCGGCCACGGTAATGCGCGAGCTCGCGACCCCCGTCGAAGTCGATGTCGAGCATCTGGTGGACACCTGTGGTACCGGTGGCGACGGCAGCGGCACCTTCAATATTTCCACGGCCAGCGCTTTCGTCGCGGCCGGAGCGGGCGCCAGGGTGGCGAAGCACGGAAACCGATCAGCCTCGAGCAGCTCGGGAAGCGCCGACGTGCTCGAAGCGGCCGGTGTGAATCTGGAGCTGACCCCCGAGCAGGTCGCCCGCTGCATTCGTGAGGTCGGCGTCGGATTCATGTTCGCGCCGAAACACCACGGCGCGATGAAGCACGCCATCGGACCGCGCCGGGAGATGGCGGTGCGCACGATATTCAACGTGCTCGGACCCCTGACCAATCCCGCCGGGGCGCCCAATCAGGTGGTCGGGGTGTTCAGCCGCGATCTCATCGAGCCCCTTGCGCAGGTGCTCGCCGAGCTCGGCAGCCGCCATGTTCTCGTCGTGCACTCGGAGGACGGACTCGACGAAATCAGCATCGGCGCCGAAACCCACATCGCGGAAGCCGAGGGTGGCCGTGTGCGAATCCACAGCATCCATCCCGGCGATTTCAGCATGCAGACCTCCGACCTGTCGAGCCTGCGCGTGACATCGCCCGAGCAAAGTCTCGAGATGCTGCGAGCGGTGTTCGACGGTAGCGAGGGCCCGGCACGCGACATCGTCACGCTGAATGCCGGCGCCGCCGTCTACGCCTCGGGCGTCTGCGGGGATTTGCGCGCCGGCGTCGCCGCGGCCCGAGAGTCGATTTCGAGCGGTGCGGCCAGGAAGTGCCTGGCGGACCTGGTCGCGCTCAGTTCGAGCTTCTGAAGCGCCTGCGATGCCATGCCGCCAGACCGGCCCGATATTTTGAAGAAGATACTCGCCCGCAAAGCCGAGGAGGTCAGCGAGCGCAGCAACCGAATCAGCATGCGTGAGCTCGGCGCCCGCGTTGAGAGCATGCCCGCACCGAGGCCTTTCGCCGAAGCGCTGCGGGCGCGTGTGAGCACGGGCGGCGCCGCGGTCATCGCCGAGATCAAATGCGCGTCGCCGAGCCGAGGCGTACTGCGCAAGAATTTCGATCCCGGCGCCATTGCCCGGGATTACGAGGCGAGCGGCGCGGCGGCGTTATCGGTGCTGACCGATCACGACTTCTTCGCGGGCGACGACGCGCACCTGATGGACGCACGCGCGGCCTGCTCGTTACCGGTGTTGCGCAAGGACTTCACCATCGATGCCTATCAGGTCTATGAGGCGCGCGTGCTCGGGGCCGACTGCATTCTGTTGATCGTGGCGGCGCTCGGTGACGCGGCTATCAACGATCTCGCGGGGCTCGCCGTGCATCTGGGCATGGACGTTCTCGTCGAAGTTCACGACGCGAGTGAGCTCGAGCGCGTGCTGCATCTCGACCGGTTGATGCTCGGCATCAACAGCCGAAATCTGCGCACTTTCGAAACCAGTCTCGATACCGTCGTCGAGTTGCTTGGCGCGATACCCGACGATCGCCTGGTCGTCGCCGAGAGCGGCATCCACACCCGCGATGACGTGCAGCGCCTCAGAGACGAGGGCGTTCACGTGTTTCTCGTCGGGGAGGCGTTCATGCGTGCCGAGCACCCCGGAGAGCGCCTCGCCTCCCTGTTCGCCGGGCATCTGTAGGGCCGAGCCCGCGCGCAGCTGCAAGGCGACGCGCGCGAGCCGCGAGGTCCTCGTCCAGAGTACCGGCGTGTGGTTAGAGTGGCGGTGCTAGCGTGCGCCGAAGACCACGATGGTCTTGCCCGATACGGAGATCAGGGTCTCCTCCTCGAGATTCTTGAGCACTCGACCGACCATCTCCCGCGAGCAGCCGGCGATGCGCCCGAGCTCCTGGCGGGTGATGCGAATCTGCATGCCGTCGGGATGGGTCAGCGCGTCCGGCTGCTTGCAGAGATCCAGCAGCGCGCGCGCCACGCGACCCGACACGTCCATGAATGCGAGGTCGCCTACCTTGCGGCTGGTATTGCGAAGCCTGAGAGCCAGCTGCGCAAGCATCGCGTAGAGCACCTCGGGCAGCTCCGCCGAGAGGCTGCGCAGACGTTCGTAGCTGATCTGCGCGACTTCACACTGCGTGCGCGCACGCACCCAGGCGCTGCGTTCGCGCTTCTCGTCGAACATGCCGATTTCGCCGAAGAAATCGCCCTCGTTCAAGTAGGCGAGCACGATTTCGTGGCCGTCGTCGTCCTCGATGAGCACGGACACCGAGCCTTTGACGAGATAGTAGAGCTCGTCCGAATAGTCGCCGGCATTGATGATCACCGTCTTGGCCGGGAAGGTCCTGCGATGGCAGTGCTCGAGAAACCGTGTAATGACTGCCTGTCTGTCAAACGCTTGATCTAGCGACATATTCTGCTCCGCAGGACGCTGGCGACTGGTAGTATCCTAAATCTTACTAAGTGTATGCGAGGCTCGGGCGCCTGTCGACGCGATATCCTGAACGATTGAGGAGGATCGGGGATGAGAGCACGGCTGAAATGGCTTGGTGCGGTCTGCTTCGAGGCCGAATCGGGTAGCGGGCACCGCATCGTGGTGGACGGTGCACCCGAGCACGGGGGCCGCAATGCCGGCCTGCGTCCCATGGAGGCCGTGCTCATCGGAGTCGGTGCCTGCAGCGCCTTCGATGTGGTATCGATCCTCAAAAAAGCGCGCCAGGCGGTCAGCGACTGTGTCGTGGAGCTCGAGGCCGACCGCGCCGACGATCCGCCCAAAGTATTCACCCAGGTGCGCATGCGCTTCGTGGTGACCGGCAAGGGCCTTCGGCGCTCGGCGGTCGAGCGTGCGGTGACACTGTCGGCGGAAAAATACTGCTCGGCGACGGCCATGCTGCGCCCTGCGGTGGACATCCGTCACGAGATCGAGATCGTCGAGGCATAGCGGCGCGGGCTCGGCGGCTTTGCAGGTTGGGCCGCGCGCAGCCCGACCTACCACGGGCGATGCGGCGCGAGCCGCTAGTCGGTCTTGTAGGGGTCGGCCGCGTCACGCAGCCCGTCGCCGAGAAAGTTGAAAGCGAGAACCACGATGACCACGGGCACCACCGGCAGCATGAGCCACGGGTAGAGTGCCACGGCGTTGATATTCTGCGCCTCGGTGAGCAGCACCCCCCAGCTGGTCACCGGCGGCCGCAGCCCGAGACCGAGAAAGCTCAGCGCCGTTTCACCGAGAATCATCGACGGAATCGAGAGCGTCGCCGAGGCGATCAGGTGACTCATGAAATTGGGCAGCAGGTGACGGCCGATGACGCGTGCCGGACGCGCGCCCATGAGCACGGCGGCCGTGGCGAAATCCTCCTCGCGCAGCGCCAGCAGCTTGGAACGCACCGCGCGGGCGAGACCCGTCCAATCGACCAGTCCGAGAATCACCGTGATGCCGAGAAATACGCCGATCGGGCTCCAGTTGACGGGCAGCGCGGCGGACAGCGCCATCCACAGGGGCAGCTCGGGAAAGGATCGGATTATCTCGATGAGGCGTTGCACGATGCTGTCGACCCAGCCGCCGTAATAGCCGGCGAGCCCGCCGAGAACGATGCCGATGACGAAGCTGATGGCGATTCCGATGAGCCCGACCGTCAGCGATATGCGCGCTCCGTAAATAATGCGTGACAGCACGTCACGGCCGAGTCGATCGGTACCCAGCAGAAACAGCGTGCCGTCCTCGGCAGGGCACACGATGTGAAAGCTCCCTGGAATCAGGCCCATCCACTTGTAGGTATCTCCGAGGCAGAAGAATCGCAGCTTGCGAATCTGCGTCGGATCGTCGGCGTAGACCCGGCGAAGGTTCTCGAGATCCAGCTCGAAGCCGTACTCGTAGACGAAGGGCCCTTCGAAGCGTCCCTCGTGAAACAGATGAATCGTCTGCGGTGGCGCGTAAATGTAGTCCGTATGACGCGAATGCAGGTTGTAAGGCGCGAGAACCTCGCTCACGAGGATGGTCAGGTACATGAACGCAAGCACCGCGGCGGACGCCACCGCCAGCCGATGACGCTTGAATCGCCACCACATCATGCGCCACTGGGACGCCAGGTAGTAACGCTCCTGCTCTTCGGTCAACGCTTCGATGGAATACGGGTCGAACGGCGCGCTTGAGACGTAGTGCTCGAGCCGACTGCGATCGACGCTGCTCATCGGCGCAAGCCCCCCTCCAGCCGGATGCGCGGATCGAGTGCCGCCAGCGCGAGGTCTGACAGAAACATCCCGACCACCGTGAGCGCTGCCAGGAACATCAGAAACGAGCCCGCCAGGAACATGTCCTGGCTCTGCAGTGCCGCCAGCAGCATCGGACCGGTCGTCGGCAGCGACAGCACCACCGAGACGATGGCGGCACCGGAGACCACCTGGGGCAACAGATTGCCGATGTCCGCGATGAAGGGATTGAGCGACATTCGAAGCGGATACTTGACGAGCAGCTTGAAAGGCGCCAGGCCCTTGGCACGCCCGGTAATCACGTACTGTTTCTGCAGCTCATCGAGAAGATTCGCGCGCAGGCGCCGTATCATCCCGGCGGTTCCTGACGTGCCGATAACGATCACGGGAATCCACAGATGCTCGAGCACCGACAGGAACTTCGCCCAGCTCATGGGCTGGTCCAGGTACTGCGGGTCCATGAGGCCCCCGACCGGGGTGCCGAACACCACGTTGGCGAAATAAAGGAGCACCAGCGCGAGCAGAAAGTTCGGCGTCGCGAGACCGAGAAAGCCGATGAAGGTCAGGCCGTGATCGGCCCAGCTGTACTGGTGA
>JBFICP010000126.1:0-9071 GCA_041581935.1 Gammaproteobacteria bacterium
ACCGATGCGCGTGCACGCGAGCGCGACCACTGCCACCTCTGGGATCATTGGCATATAGATGCAGACCCGGTCGCCCTTCTTGACGCCTTTCGATTTGAGCACGTTGGCGAACTTGCACACATCGGCGTGCAGCTCGCGGTAAGTCACTTTCCGATTGACGCCGGGCTCGTCACCTTCCCAGATGATCGCAGTCTTGTCGCCGCGCTCGTCGAGATGCCGATCGAGGCAGTTGTAGGAGACGTTGAGCTTACCGCCTTCGAACCACTTGATGCGCACATCGCCCTTGTACGTCCAGTCCCAGACCTTGTCCCACTTCTTGAACCAGTGCACGTGGCTCTCAGCCATCTCGGACCAAAACCCTTCGGGATCATCGAGGGAGCGCCGATACATGGACTGGTAGTCGTCTTCGCCGATCAGGGCCCGTTCGGCGGCATGCGGAAGCACTTCATAGACGTTGACGGACATGGCTTGCTCCTCGTTTTCGCACCGGTCTTTTCGCCGGAGTCGTTGGGTTTCCCGACATCGGGGACGAGTGAAATCAACCGCTTGACAGCGTCATCGACACATCTCGGGGCATGTGCGCAGGGCTGTCGTGCGCTTCGTAACATAGCAAGATCGCCGCCGCGAACTCAATGGCCGGACCGACTGGGAGTGGGCGCGTTGGCGCACGATCAATCGCCAAATCCGCGCGTGCCCCGGTGGCTCGCCACGATTCGCTCAGCCGAGATCCTTGAGCGCCACGCTGGAGTCGGCCAGCGCCTCGACGGGGATGCGCGCGCGTTTTTCGACCAGCGCACGGCATGCCAGATGGTCCCGCATCGCGTTGATGGAATCGGCCGCGATGAGCACGCCGTCTTTCATATAGAACACCGTGAAGCTTCGCGAGTCCGGATCTCCTCGGATTACCGTCTCATCGAAGCCCTGGGAAATCCCTGCGATTTGCAGCTTGATGTCGAACTGATCCGACCAGAACCAGGGAACCTCGTCATAGACGGTGCGTTTGCCGCACAAATTGGCCGCAACGACCTTCGCCTGGGCCATGGCATTGTGCACCGACTCGAGCCGCATGCGGCGCGCGTACAGTGCGCTAGGATGGTTGGTGCAATCACCGGCCGAATAGATATTCTCGTCCTCGGTTTGTCCGAACTCGTCGACGAGAATTCCGTCGCCGGTGGCGAGGCCAGCCTCGGCGGCGAGCTCGACGTTGGGCACGACGCCAACCCCGATGACCACGGAGTCCGCGTCCAATGTATCGCCGCCTTCGAGGTTGATGCGTGCGACGCGATCGTTTCCTTCGAATGCCACGACGCGCGCCCCGGTCCGCACGTCGACGCCGGCCTCGCTGTGCAGACGTCGGTAGAACTCCGAGATCACCTCCGCGACCACTCGATTCATGAGCCGTGACTCCATCTCCAGCACCGTGACGGACACTCCCTTCGCGACCGCAACCGCCGCCAGCTCGAGCCCGATATAGCCGCCCCCCACGACCGTCAGACGTGCGCCAGGCCGGAAGCTCGAACGGATTGCCCCGGCGTGGCCGAGGTCGCGCAGATAGCTGATGCCCGCGAGATTAATCCCCGGGACCGGGAGCTCCCGCGGCCGGGCGCCGGTAGCCAGGACCAGCTTGTCGTAGCCCAGGCGCGCCCCGTTCTCTTGCTCGACGCTGCATTCGGCGCGGTCAATGGCGGTGACGCGCGTGCTCAGCAGCAACTCGACGTTAGCGCTTTCGTAGAACTCCGCCGGCCGCAGGTGGACCCTGTCGAGCTCGACCTCACCGGCAACGTACTGCTTGGACAGCGGTGGGCGCTGATAGGGCACGTGGGGCTCGTCGCCGATGACGACCACGGATCCCTCGAAACCTTCGGCCCGGAGCCGCGCGGCCAGCTGGCCGCCACAATGTCCGGCGCCGACGATGATGAACTTCTCGCTCATGGGGTTCGATTGTCGTGATGCGGCTTGCGGGTATTTTCGCGCGCCAAGGGTATATTACCGGCAACGGATTGGATACGGCCGCGGGCATTCACCGACGCTGGAAGCAGCCCCTGGGCCGGATGCAGCATTGGCGCCGATCCCCGGTATCGCCGAATCAGGACTCTCGAAGGTATGGGCGAGCGCGACGACGATCACGAGACGCGAGACGCACACCAGCAGGTGTCGTTTTGGACGGAGTGGTTCGAGCGCTATGCGCCTGTTCGCAAGTCCACCGAGGTGAAGTGGCGCAATCTCGGCGAGGGCTGGCCCGACGCGGTCGAGAGCTGGTGGACGGCCGTCGGCAAGCACTCCCCCGTGGATGGCAGGCAGGCACTGCGCCAGTGTGTCGATCAGGGCAAGGCATTTTTCGCGCTTGCCGACGGCGTGACCCGCAGCGCCGAGGGCCGGATGGTGGACGCCGCGGCGGTTTCCCGCCCCGACGTCCTGTGGCGGCTGCCGCTGGAAATCTGGGAGCAGGCAACGGCCGATGCGCTCGCGTCACGTACCGGCGACGCCGATGGCCGGATGCCGGACTCGGCGCGAGCCTATCGGCAGGCGCTCGCCGATTACATGGGTATGCTCCAGGGGGTCGGAGCCGACACTTTGAAGGGCGTATCGGAATCCTGGCGGGCACGCCGCGATGCCGCCGGCGCCGAAGCCGGGCTTCGCGAACTCTTCGATGCGTGCGTGGACATCGGCGAGCAACGCTACCACGAGCTGGTCTCGAGCGATGCATTCGCAGAGACCGGAGGACGTCTGATAAATACGTTCGTGAGCCTGGTTGGCGAGATGCGTAACGCGGCCGATGGCGCGCACGCCAGCAACTCGCAATCGAAGGGCGTACGGCGAGCGACGCGAGCACCGCCACGCGACGCGCCCGCGACCTCCGATCCCACGAAATTCATGGCGAGCCTGGGCATCGATCCCGGACAGACCCTGGCCGAGCTGCGCGCATTCGGTGACAAGCTGAACATGGCCGTGGAGACCCTTCAGGACATCGGACCCATCGACGTTGGCACGAGCCCCAGGGAAGCGGTGCTTCGCGACGGAAAGCTCACCCTTTACCATTACCACCCGACCGCCGGGGCGTCGAACCCGGTACCCGTGCTGATCGTCTACGCGCTGGCGAATCGCCCCTACATGATGGATCTGGAACCACGACGGTCGCTAGTTCGCGGGCTTCTGGACGCCGGACTGGACGTGTATATGGTCGATTGGGGCTATCCGGACCAGACCGACCGCGAGCGCGATCTGGCCGACCACGTGATCGAGCGCCTGGGAAAGTGCGTACAGACCGTTTGTGACCGACACGCCGTCGAGCGTATATCGCTCCTCGGCGTCTGTCAGGGCGGAACCTTCAGTCTCTGCTATAGCGCGCTCTTTCCGGAGCGGGTTCGCAATCTAGTGCTCATGGTGACGCCGGTGGACTTCCACACGCCGGACAACCTGCTGACTGCATGGCTACGCCATGTGGACGTGGATCGCATGGTCGATGTGCTGGGCAACATTCCGGGAACATTGCTCAATTGGGCGTTCGTATCCATGAAACCACTCAAGCTGACCGGGCAGAAGTACCTGGACATGCTCGATGTGGCCGACGACGAGGACAAAGTCAGGACTTTTCTGCGCATGGAGAAGTGGATACAAGATAGCCCGGACCAGGCCGGCGAATGCTTTCGTGAGTTCGTGAGAGATCTGATTCAACACAACAAGCTCGTTGAAGGTAAGTTGCGCATTGGCGACCGTGATGTCGATTTGCGTGCTATCACCATGCCTGTCCTCAACATATATGCCGCTCACGACCACATCGTGCCGCCGGCGGCTAGCCTGGCGCTCGCAAAGCATGTCACGACTACCGATTACTCAACCTGCGAGTTCGAAGGGGGGCATATCGGCATCTACGTGAGCGCGAGAGCGCAGCAGAAAGTACCTCGCGAAATCGCCGATTGGCTGCACGCGCGCAGCCAATCCGAACGGAAGCAGTCCCAATAACGATCGCCATTAGGAGGCAGGTCGACTAGGATTAGCCAATCTCAACCTGAAAAGGCCGAATATCAAAGTGTCGGACGAACCACTAATTGCCGTTTTCGTCGATTTCGAAAATCTCGCTCTCGGCGTGCGTGACATGGGGAGTGAGGAATTCCGGATCGAGCTCGTGTTGAAACGGCTGCTGCAAAAAGGCCGAATCGTTTTCAAACGGGCATACTGTGACTGGAGCAATTACCGCAGAACGGTACGCGAGTTTCATGCGCACGGAATCGAGATGGTTGACATTCCGCGCAGCAAGGTCAGCGGCAAGAACAGCGCAGACATTCACATGGTCGTCGACGCCATGGATTTGTGCTACTCGAAGCACCACATCGATTTCTTTGCCCTGCTTTCCGGCGACAGCGACTTCTCGCCGCTGGTGTCGAAGCTCAAGGAAAACGAGAAACGCGTCATCGGCTGCGGTGTGAAGAGCTCGACCTCCGACTTGCTGATCGCCAACTGCGATGAATTTATCTACTACGACGATCTGGTCGTTGCGGCCAAAAAACGCCGGCCGTTGAAAAAGAAAGGCAAGAAGACCACCGACAGGAAACAGGAAGCGGCCGAGCGCGTGCTCGAGATCGTGCGCTCGCTCGAAGGTGACTACGATCCGCTGTGGGGCTCGCTGGTGAAACAAACCATGCGCCGCATGTACCCCGGGTTCAACGAGACCTACTACGGGTATCGCTCGTTCTCGGACATGCTGGAAGCGATCGCCGATATGGGGCTTCTCAAGCTCGACCACGACCAGGAGCGCGGCAACTACAAGGTGAGTCTCGCCCCGGCCGAGTGAAGCGCGTCAACGGCGCTCGCTCTCGAAATGGCCTGCCGTTCGCTCAAACAAAAAACCCCGGGACACCGCATGGGTGCCCCGGGGCCGCTACCAGATCCTTGGCGGACTCAGGCGGCTTTCCCTGCTCCGTTTCCGAAGGGGGCGCCGGCGGCCTTCATGCCGTCCTGGGCCCAATCCGTGAGCTCGGTCTTGATCTCGCCGAAAACCTCGGCAGCCTTCTTGGCATGCTCGACGAACTTCTCGTTCATTTCGTTGGTGAGCTGAGCCTGGCCCTTGACCGCGGCCTGGATGTCCTTGCTCTCACCCATCAGCTTCATCTGCTTGACGCCGGTCTCCAGATAGTCGCTGGTAGCCTCCATCTGGCACCGTGCGAGCTTCTCGAGCGTACGCATGTTGATGTCGCCGAGGCGCTTGGCGGACTCGATGGCCGCCTTGTTGAAGGTCTCGATGCTCTTCACAAAATCGTTCTGCATGACAGTCCCTCTCTCGAAGTTGTTTACCCGGTTGATGCGAATTGTGCACCGCAACAATGCTGCAGTGCAATATAGGGCTCCCGGAGGAACATGTCAAGGGGTGCGAAGCGGAGAGAACGCCGCCCGCCGGGCCGGCCCGCGCCGCGCCTCAGTGCATGTGATGGCCGCCATTGACGCTGAAATTGGCTCCGGTGACGTAGGAGGCCTCCTCTGAGGCGAGAAACCCGACCACCGCGCCGATCTCGCTGGTCTTGCCGAAGCGCCCGAGGGGGATTTGCTCGCGAATCTGCTCGCGGATGTGCTCGGGCACCGCCTGCACCATGCGCGTCTCCATGTAGCCCGGTGACACAGTGTTCACGGTAACGCCCTTGCGCGCCACCTCCTGGGCCAGCGCCATGGTGAAGCCGTGCATGCCCGCCTTGGCCGCCGAGTAGTTGGTCTGCCCGAACTGCCCCTTCTCGCCGTTCAGCGAGGAAATATTGATGATGCGCCCGAAGCCCCGCTGGGTCATGCCGTCCACCACGTGGCGGGTGATGTTGAACACGCTGTCCAGATTGGTGCTGAGCACCTCGCTCCACATGTCCGGATCCATGTTCGCGAGCCTCGAATCCCGGGTAATTCCGGCGCAGTTGACCAGGATATCCACCGGCCCCACGGAGCGCTCGATTTCGCTTACGGTAGCCGCGCAGGAATCGAAGCAGGTCACGTCGCCCTGCACCAGGATTAGTTCGTGACCGGCTTCGCGCAAACGTGCCTGCCAGTCGCCGGCGCCGTTGCTCACATCGATATCCATGGCCACGACCCGACAATTCTGGCTAGCCAGGCGCTCACAGATGGCCCTGCCGAGCTCTCCTGCACCGCCGGTCACCAGTGCCACTCGTTTCGTCATAGCTCTCCCCTTCGCGATACCCGCAGACGAGCCCCGTCATCGGGGGGACGCCCGGCAGCGGGACCGGCTGCTATTGAGATCGGCTGCGATGAAACGCCACGCTCCCCTGAGGCGGCGGCCCGCAAAAGACGGATGTTGCAGCGCAACACATTGGAAAAATGGTAGGCAGGAGAGGCGCCTGTGTCAATACGACAACGACATGACAGGGGATGGCCAGGGGATGGCCACGGACCGGCCGTGGGGGCCCGGCGGCTTCAGGATTCGTCGCTGTCGCGTTTGGTCTTGCGGGTCGTGGAGGGGCCGCCGAGAAAGCCCTCCTGCATTTCTTTCCACAACGCCAGGTTCTGCTCAGCGACGTCGCGCATGATGGCCAGCGGGTCGCCCACCATGGCGTTCGCCATCCGGCCCCGCCACTTCTCCTGTTGCTCGACGAAAAGCTTGAGACTCTTCTCGAGATAACTGGTCATCATGCCCTGCAGGGAGTCGCCGTAGAAACGGATAATCTCTTTCAGCACCGGCTCGGTGAAAATCGGCTCACCGTCCTCCTCGCGCTCCAGAATAATCTGCAGCAGGATGCTGCGGGTGATGTCCCGCTTGCTCTTGGCGTCCTGCACGCAGAAGTCCTCGTGCTCGAGAACCAGCTGGCGAACATCTTCGAGCGTGATGTAGCTACTGATTTCCGTGTCGTAGAGCCGACGGTTGGGATACTTTTTGATAATTCTGGGATCGCTCACGCGGGTGACCTTTTTTGCGGTGGCTAGTTCTGAGACCTGTTTCGGGGGTCGTCGGCGCCCACCGAAGCGCCGCTGCTGGATCGCAGCCGGACCGTATCCACGACGGGTATGCGGCTTCCTTCGGCGCTCAGCACACCCTGCTCGTGGCGCGCTCTGCGCAGCGATTCCGGTGCGCTGTCCGCGCCGCTATCGGGCAGCGCGGAGAGTATGCCGCGAAACTGTCGCTCGTCGATGCCCGCCGCTTCCCGGGCCCTGCGCAGCGCAGGCGACGCGGGAGGCGAAGAAGCGGCTTCGAGGCCCGACTGCGGCTCAAGCGCCGCAGTGCCGGCCGCTGCCGCCGAAACAGTGCCATGCGCTGCCGACGCGGGCAATGACGGCGTCGTATCGCTGCTGCCCAATCCCCGGGGTGACGGCACCGACCAGCCGCTGTCGACCGGTGGTAGCAGACTCCCGCCGCCGCCCGGCTGGGAAGCCGCGACACCAATGGTCGGCGCATCCGTCGCGGGCGAGGCTGTCGCCTCCGCCCCGGCGCGCGGCGGCGGCGTCGTGAATCCGACCAAGGGGCGGGCTCCGATGTGCCTGAATGTCAGGCGTCGGACATGAGGGTAGCTCGCTTGGAGCATGGCGCTTATCGCCGACAGATTGTCTCCATGGGCTTCGATTCGAGGCAGCAGATCGGCGATATTCTTCAAAGGCGCTTCCGAGACGATGGTAAACAGCGCTTCGCGTCCCTCCTGAGCGTCCAGGGGCAGAAATACGCCGGAACCCGGTATGATGTCGGCCGAGCCGGGATCGATCAAAGCATCCTCCGGCCGCGCGGAAAACGGATGCAGGAGGATCGCTCGATTGCTGCTGCCATAAGCGATGACATAGACGTAGGCTTGCGTCTCGCTCGCGATTCGCAACTGCACTCCGTCGCCGGTTCTCAACACGCCGCCGTCACGCACCACGAAGTCCTGTGCGGCACCGGAAGCGCTGCCTGGCCGCGCGAGCACTTGCACGGAGACCTTCGACGCCGCATCGATGGCGGCCGACACCGCAGCCGGAAGCAGGATCGAGGACAGCATTAGCGCCGTGATGAACCCCACCAGTTCCGACAACAAGCGTGGTTTGGCCCAGCCGGGTGTGCCTGTCGCGTACAATTTGGAGAATTCCCAGGACCTCAGATTATGGCAGCTCACGCGCCCGGTGAGGCGCGGCCGGACGTGGAGTTCAGGGCATTGTCACTCTGTCCGGGCGGCCAGCGCAAGGCTCGCCCCTGAACGGAAAATTACCGATTTGGAAACCGCTTCCGATATAGAATTGATTGAACGAGCCCGTTTTCCTTGCGCGAAGGCGGGCAGCGGCACGCTGCCACGATCGCGCCGGCAAATTCGGGGCGCGAAGCTACGTAGCGCGTAATTTCGCATGAGCAGCCGATCACTCACACTTGAACTCGACGGGCGCGACATCAGTTTCGCCACATTGGACGACTTCGCGTTCAGCCTCTCAGGACGCACGCAGATCGCCGCGAACAGCGTGGGGCGCTTGATGCAGCTGGCGCCGGGCGAGCTTCGCCGTGAGGCCACCAGTATTCGCGATGTCGAGCGCCGCTTCGTCGACCTACTCGCTGATGCGCTCAAGGAGCCCGGCGCCGTCGGTACCCTGCTGAAACAGGTCGACGGCAACCTGATCGCCGAAGACAATCAGTGGCGCGCCATCATGGCGGCTCTGGTCGATGCAGGACCCGGTTTTGATGAGTTCAAGCACCTCGCGCTCGTCAAGTACATGCAGTTTCTCGCCGCGCGGCGCGACGTCATCAAGAGCATTTACGCTCAGCGATTCAGCGGGCACGAACCACTGGTCGCACAGGAACCCTCGGCCAACGGTGGCGTTAAATCCACGCTCATCATCGAGGAGGAGTCCGAATCGGATACCGAGTCTTCACAGCTTCGTTTCGAACGCCTGCCCCGAGGCGAGACCGTTCGAGTGCGAGCGCCACCCAACGGCGAGCTGTCCATTTTCTTGTCGCGGCACCGGTTTCAGCTCTTCACCGTCGAAAATCCACGACTGACCGACGATAACGGCGTGAATTATCCGTTCAAATCCGGGGTCAACGTCATCGGGCGTCATCCCGACAATGACGTCGTTGTCGGCGGATGGTACCGGGACGTGTCGCGCAAGCATCTCATGGTGGATATCGG
>JBFICP010000127.1:0-9038 GCA_041581935.1 Gammaproteobacteria bacterium
GCCGCGCGGTTCAGTCTGCCCGAGGAAACTCTGCGCTTCATGGATCGGCACCTTGGTGGCCCGGACGTCGCTGCCGACCCGCCGAGGGTTAGCGTGTTCGTGATGGGTGAGAACCGTTGGATCCACGCCGAGCAGTGGCCATTGCCGGGCACCCGCGGGCAACGCCTTTACCTAGGCATCGACGACGCCGGCAAGGGGCTGCTCGCCGCCGAGCCTTGCGACCGAAACGGAGCGCTCGAGTTCGTCTCCGATCCGGCACATCCGCTTGTTGATCCGTACGCCGACTCGCCGGGTGCGCACGACTATCGCGACCTCGGGTTTGCGCCCGGTACCGCCGTTTTCGAGACCGCTCCCTTAGCGGCCGGGATTCGCGTCGTCGGGCGCATCACGGCCAATTTTTACGTCATGACCGACGCGCCGTCTCTCGATCTGTGGGTCAAGCTGCTCGATGTCGAGCCGGACGGCACCGCCTGGAACCTGATGACCCCCGGTCTCGATGCGGTGCGTGTCGGTCAGGGCTCGCACCGTGTCGGGGACGAAGGGCGTCTGCGCCCGGGGCGCGCGTATCTGGTCAGGCTCGATCGCCTGATCACCGGAAACCACTTTGCACACCGGCACCGCATCCGCATCGTCGTCATGGCGAGCTTCATGCCGCACTTTTCGCCCAATCCACAGACCGGAGAGCGGGAGACGGACACGGCCGGCACTCGGGCGGCGCGAGTGCAAGTGCTCTTCGGGCCGGCGTACCACGCACACCTCGAGCTGCCGGTGCTGTTCTCGGGCGACGCCCGGGGCTAGGGTCGATTGCCCGAGCGTTCGTGCCGGTGTGCGGCGGAAAAAATGTACTTGAAATCGGGCATGAAGGTGCCATATTACGCGCCGTGAAGTCGCCACAAACCGCGACAAACCGAGCGTGGAAAATATGATGAGCACTTTGAACTTAAGCCGTCTCGACCATCCTCCCGACGCGCGTCGCCTCAACTCGCCTGCCGAGGAATGTCCGCGTTCTCGCAATTTCTCATCGAGAAAATCCGTCGTCCTCCTGGACCCGCCCCTAAACGGCACCCGCCACACCCTCTTAACCCGGTTTCGAATCAGCCAACGCTGCCGCGAATTTCAGCAGCTGTACTTTCCCGAGGCGACTGCCGTGCAGTGGAACGACTGGCGCTGGCAGGTTCGCAACCGGATACGCGATCTCGCGGGCCTCGCGCGAATTTTCGATCTGAGCGACGCCGAGCGACAGGGGGTGCTCGCGCAGCATGGACCACTGCCCGTCGGCATTACACCCTACTACGCGAGTCTCATGAGCCACGACGACCCGTCGGAGCCCCTGCGTCGCACCCACATTCCTTCGGTCGACGAGCTGATGCACGCGCCCGGCGAGTCGGACGACCCGCTCGGCGAGGATCACGACACGGTGGTTCCCGGGCTGGTGCATCGTTATCCGGACCGGGTGTTGCTGCTGGCAACGCCGTTCTGCTCGACCTACTGCCGCTACTGCACCCGCGCGCGCATGGTGGGCGAGACCGGCGAGTACAGCTTCGGCGTCACCGTCTGGCAGCGTGCGCTCGAGTATCTCGAGGCGCACACCGAGGTCCGCGACGTGCTGGTCTCGGGTGGCGACCCGCTCGCCCTGCACGACGACAAGCTCGAATGGCTGCTCGCACGGCTGCGGGCAATACCGCACATAGAGTTCGTACGTATCGGTACCAAGATGCCGGCGGTGCTGCCGATGCGAATCACCCGCGAGCTCGCCCGACTGCTTCGCCGCCATCGGGTGTGGATGAGCATCCACTTTACCCATCCCGACGAGCTTACAAACGAGGTGGCGGCGGCCTGCGATCGGCTCGCCGACAACGGTATCCCGCTCGGCAGCCAGACCGTGCTGCTCAAGGGCATCAATGACGATGCGCAGGTTCTGCGCCGCCTGTTTCACGGCCTGCTGCGGATCCGCGTGCGACCGTACTATTTGTATCAGTGTGATCCGATTTCGGGCTCCGCGCACTTCCGAACGACCGTCGATCGGGGCGTCGAGATCATGCGCGCGCTTCGCGGCCACACAACGGGTTACGCCGTGCCCACCTACGTCGTCGACGCACCCGGCGGCGGCGGAAAGATTCCGCTGCTCCCCGATCCTGTGACCGGGCGGGACGGAGACACCTTGCTGCTCAGAAACTTCAAGGGCGAGGTCCACGCCTACCCTGATCCGGGCGGAAGCTTGGGCGCCGATCGCTTGAGCTCGACCGCCTGAGGTGCGCGATATGAGTGTCCGCATCGAGCGGCCCCGCGCTGCGGTGCTTCACGACAAGGTGACTCCCGACTCGCCGGCCGACGAGCAGGATAATTTGAGACAGGCGAGCGAGATTGCCACCGCGCTCGAACGCCTCGGCTTTGCCGTGCAATCGGTTGCGCTCTCGTGCGATCTGTCTCGGAGCTTGTCGGCGCTGCGCGAAACGCGACCGAATGTGGTCTTCAACCTGGTTGAATCGATCGAGGGCGACGGTCGACTTGCATACGCAGCCACCGCGCTACTCGAAGTCGAGGGCTTGCCGTTCACGGGCGCCGGCACCCGCGGGCTGCTCTGCTCCGGAGACAAGCGCATCGCCAAACGACTTTTCGCTGCCGCCGGCGTCCCGACTCCCGAGTACGCATGCAACGGAACGAGCGTCGAACACTGGGGCGACGACACCGTGGGAATCGTCAAGCCCGCCTGCGAGGATGCGTCAATCGGCATCGACGCGCAGTCCGTCGTGCGCGGAGGCCGCCGGCTGTCGGCCGAGCTGGAGGCGAGGCGCCGGCGCTTCGGCGGGCCGTGGTTCGTCGAGCGCTACATCGACGGGCGCGAGTTCAACGTTGCCTTGCTCGCGAGTCACGACGGCGTCGAGGTGCTGCCGATTTCGGAGATCTACTTCGTCGACTATCCATCCGGACGTCCGCGGATCGTCGACTATGAAGCCAAATGGGATCCCGGGTCCCGAGCCTACCTGCATACGCCCCGACGCATGATCTCGCCGAACGACGAGCGCGCGCTCTGCGACGAGCTCGCGCGAATTGCGCTCGATTGCCATCGCATTCTCGACCTCGGCGCCTACGCCCGCATAGATTTTCGAGTCGATGCCGATGGACAGCCCTTCGTGCTCGAGGCCAATGCCAATCCGTGCCTCACTTCCGACGCCGGATTCGTTGCCGCAGCCGCCCAGGCAGGCATCTCATTCGACCAGGTCGTCGAACGTATCGTCGACGCGAGCCGAATCGTGCATTCACGCTCGGCGCTCGTCGGTCGCGTTGCATCGGCGTCCGGCATGCTCGTAAACGATTGCCGGTTGTCGGCGGCGAACTGAATCGAGGACAAACGCCGGTGTTCCGTATACGTCGCGTGCCCGACGACACGTCGCCGGCCAATGCGGCGACTGTCGCCGAGGTGCAGGCAATTCTGGCTGCGCAGTTTCAGGGTGTCGACGAGGAAGACGTGAAGGCGCTCCCGCAGAAGCTGCGCGACCCTTTGAAGCTCCGGTTCCGACCCGTGCTGCTGGTGGCCGAGGATTCGCGTCCAAGCGTGCGGGGATTCGCGCTGGTTCTGCACGCGCCGGATCTGCGCTTTTGCTACCTCGACTACGTGGCGGTGGCTCCGGGACGCGGGGGCGGAGGTATCGGCGGCGCGCTTTACGAGCGGGTCCGCGAAGAATGTCTTGCGCTCGACGCCGAGGCGCTGTTCTTCGAATGCCTACCGGACGATCCGCTCTTGAGTCCCGACGAGATCACGCGTGAGCAGAATGCCGAGCGGCTGAAGTTCTACGAGCGCTACGGCGCGCGCCCGATTGCCGGTACCGCCTACGAGACACCGCTCGAGCCGGGTGGCGACGACCCTCCGTATCTCTGCTGCGACGCGCTTGGCCGCTCGCAGCTTCCTGGACGCGACGCGATGCGCGCGATTGTGCGCGCCATTCTCGAGCGGAAATACGCCGGATTTTGCCCGCCCGAATATGTCGAGATGGTCGTCGACTCGTTTCGTGACGATCCGGTGGTGCTACGCGCGCCGCGCTATCGCCGCCGCGCTTCGCCTCGTGTGTCGCCGAAGCGAATCCTCGAGGAGCGTGCGGCGCTGGTGGTGAACGAAAAGCACGACATCCATCACGTGCGCGAGCGCGGCTACGTGGAGGCGCCGGTGCGCATTCAATCGATCCTGCGCGAGCTCGAGCCGACCGGACACTTCGACCGCATCGAACCTCGCCGGTTTCCGGACCGCCATATCCTCGCAGTCCATGACGGGCGCTTGTTCGACTACCTACGTCGCGCCTGCGAGCTCGCGGGCGACGGTCCGTCGGTGTACCCGTACGTATTCCCGATCCGCAACGCCACGCGCCCGCCGCGCGAGTTGCCGTTGCGCGCCGGGTACTGGTGCATCGACACGTTCACCCCCATCAACCGAAACGCCTGGCGCGCTGCCCGGCGCGCCGCCGACTGTGCGCTGACCGCCGCGGAGCGCGTACTGGAGGGGCAGCGGCTCGCGTACGCCCTGGTGCGTCCCCCGGGCCATCATGCCGAACGCGCTGTGTTCGGCGGATTCTGTTACATCAACAACTCCGCGGTGGCGGCGCATTTCCTCAGTTGCTACGGACGAGTCGCGGTGCTCGATATCGACTACCACCACGGCAACGGCACCCAGGACATCTTCTACGAACGCGACGACGTGCTCACGATATCTATCCACGGAAATCCGCGCTTCGCCTACCCGTATTTCAGCGGCTTCGCGAACGAGACCGGAAAAGCGAAGGGCGCTGGATACAATCTCAATCTGCCGCTTGCGGAATCGTTGACGCCGGAAGACTACCGCGAGGCGCTTGGCGAGGCGCTGCAGCGCATCGAACGTTTCGCGGCCGACTATCTAGTGCTCGCAGCCGGCTTCGACACCGCCTCCGGGGACCCCACGGGCTCGTGGTCGAATCGTCGTGCGGACTTCGAACGCATTGGCCGACTCATCGGTGAGCTGGGACTGCCGACGGTGGTTGTCCAGGAAGGTGGTTATCGCGTGCGCACGCTCGGCGCGAACGTGCGCGCGTTCTTCGAGGGGCTCATTGAGGGCATCTCGCAAGCGCCGCGCGGCCGTGCCCCGCGGCGCCGCCCACGGCCGCAGATCGCCGGATACTCATTTCGAGACACGCTTTTGGAGAGTGATGCCGAAGCGGTGCGATCGCTCGTGGTGGCAACCGGCGTGTTCTCAACCGAAGAAGCGACGATTGCCCGGGAGCTGGTGGAGGAGCGGCTCGCGTGGGGTGAAGATTCCGGGTACCACTTCGTGATTGCCGAATGCGGAGACGCACTCGCCGGTTACGCCTGCTTCGGACCGATTGCGGGTGCCTCGCAACGCTACGATCTCTATTGGATCGCCGTGCATCCGCGCTGGCAGCACGACGGTCTTGGCCACGCGTTGCTCGAGCGGGTGGAAGCCGAAGTCGCGGCAGCCGGCGGGATCCGCCTATACGCCGATACGGCCGGAGGCTCCACTTACGCGGCGGCACGCCGCTTCTACCGCGCCCATGGTTTTCGAAAGGCCGCGGAGATCCCGGATTTTTTCACCAACGGTGACGCCAAGATTATTTTCGCCAAACCGGTCGGCGGCCATGTGACCGCGATCGCGGCTCAAGGGTGATTTAAGATGAAAATCGGTCTTACCTACGATTTGCGTTCCGAATATCTGGCGCAAGGGTACGGCCTCGAGGAGACTGCTGAGTTCGATCGAGCCGAGACCATCGATGCGCTGGCCGAAGCGCTCACTCGCCTCGGACACGAGGTAATCCGCATCGGCAATGTGCGTGAGCTTGCTTCTGCACTATGTGCCGGGTTGCGCTGTGATCTCGTATTCAACATCGCCGAAGGGCTGAATGGATTCGGGCGCGAATCCCAGGTGCCGGCGCTACTCGATGCGTTCGGCATCCCATACACGTTCTCCGATCCGCTGGCCTCGTGCGTCGCCCTGCACAAAGGCGTGACCAAGAATATCCTGCGCGGCGCCGGAATACCGACGCCCGAGTTTGCGATCGTCGAGCACGCAGCGGATGTCGACGCCATCGTTCTTCGGTATCCGCTTTTCGTCAAGCCGATAGCCGAGGGCACCAGCAAAGGATGTGACCCGCGCTCGGTGGTCCGATCCAAAAAGGACCTGGTTGCGGCTTGCGGGCACTTACTGGGACGTTTCCGTCAGCCGGTGCTGGTCGAAACCTATCTCCCTGGGCGCGAGTTCACGGTGGGCGTGCTCGGTACCGGTGTCGACGCCCGCACCGTCGCGGCGCTCGAGGTCATGCTGCTCGACCGGGCGGAGCCCGGCGTCTACTCGTACAAGAACAAGGAGCTCAGCGAGGAGCTGGTCGAGTACCGTCTCATCAACGACCGGCTCGCCGACGACGCGTACAGGCTGGCCCTGGCCACCTGGCGGGCAATCGGCGCCCGCGACGCGGGCCGCGTCGATCTTCGCTGCAACGCCGCGGGCGAGCTCGAGGTGCTCGAGGTCAATACATTGCCCGGCTTGCACCCCGTGCACTCGGACCTGCCCATGCTCTGCACCTTTGCGGGCATCGACTACGACGAGCTCATCGCGACAATCGTCGCGTCGGCCGAGAAGCGCATCGACGCGGCGGCGGCGAATCACGCGGCGTAAAGCGGCGACGAATACGTCGATGCGCCGCGGCTATTTCGCCTACGGCCTCAACCTCGATGTCGCGTCGATGTCCGAGCGCTGCCCGGGTGCGACGCTGGTCGGGGCGGCCGAGCTTTCGGGCTATCGCTTCACCATCAACCGCGTCGGCCTTGCCACGGTGGTGCCCGCGGCACGCTCGCGCGTGCTCGGAGTCATGTGGAAGCTCGCGCCCCCTGACGAAGGCTGTCTCGACGCATTCGAAGGCGTGAGCGAGAACCTGTATGCCAAGGAACGCCTCAAAGTGCGAATCGCAGGAACGACGACCAGCGCCCTCATCTACCGCGCGACCGAGTCACGCCGCGGATCGCCACGTCCGGGTTACCTGGAACAGATCATCGCCGCGGCCCACGCCCACGGATTCGCCGACGACTACGTCGCTGAGCTCACCCGTCTTCACCAAGTCTGGGCGCGCGGCTAGGAGCATGCCCGGCGTTGGCCGCCGTCGCGAGGAACCAGGAGAGCATCCCGATTCTGCCGCCCAATGCCGGACACGCTCCCAGGTCACGCAGCCACTGCGTACTACGCCGCCCTGTCTCTGGCGCCATCGCCTTCGCGTTGCGCGCACGCAGTGTTACCCGGCACGTCCCCGGTAAAGGGGATGACCGACCCGGACACTCGCAAGCGTGCGCCGAGGAGGCCATCGACGACCGCCGGGATTTCAGCACGTTCGATTCCGATGTCGCGCAGCAGGCGCTCGTCGAGCGAATACAGCTGACGGATCGCGACCCGCCTGGCCGACCGACTGGAGGCGCGCGCCCACCGATTCAGCCACACGCACCTTGCCTGCCTCGCAACGGTTCGCGCTCGGTCGATGAGCCGCGTCCGAATTGCGTCGGGTGCATTGAATATTCTTTGCTCATTCATCGACAGTTCTCCTTGAACCGCAAAGCCGATTCGTTCGGCTACCGGATCGTCGGTCGCGTTCACCCGGCGCGTGCTCTACGGTTGACGCGCTTGAGATAACAACCCCGACCTGTGCATCAACGGACCACTTTCACTGGCAAAAGTGCCGGGTCGTTGAATATCCCGATTAGGTTGTTCCTGCATGCCCTGAAGTCAAGAGGGTATCGGGAGAAGAGGGAGTGCCCCATGGTACTGACCCGACCGGCGGATGGTCGCCTCTGCTGGCATCTGACGTCACGCGGCGACACTCGTGCGCTACGCGACGGTCAAACAAATCTTCGGTGGCCCACGACAATCACCGTCGATGTCGTGTCCGCGTTTGTGTAAGCGATTGATTGCCGGGGATGCCAATGCCGCTCACGGCATCACTGATGCTTGCTATGGATAGCCTTTTCTCGCGCCCGAAGCGCGGTCGGCGAGCTTTCGCAACGAGGTCCCCGAGGAAGAACTTCGAGCAACGATGCGCCCGGCCGGTCTAAGCGCTTATCACCTTCGATGGGCGCCTCGAATTACGCACGAACAAACAGGGCGCCGCTCGCGCGGCGCCCCGGGCCCTCACGGGGCCGAAGAGAGCCTCAAGATGTCGTACCTTCTGAATCGAATGGCCAGATGCCGCCAACATCGCCGCCGTACGCCAACAGGGCGCCGGCAACGACGGCCACCAACACCGCGGCGATCAGCCAGTAGACCCAACGCTTATCGGCCACTTTCGGCCAGCGATGCCACCAGTGTTCAGTTGCTGTCTCAATCACGTTAGCCTCCTGGTTCCCGGCTGTGCCCCCGTCGGAGGGCTAGGCCGTGCCGGGGAAATTCCTGCGCAGCCAAAGAACTGGCTGCACAGCGGCTTAATCGCCAAATCGGTGCGGCGACGCGAAAAGTCAAGAGAGCGCAACCCTCCCCGGTCGGGTTGGCGGTCGGTTGGCCACGAAGCCGACGCCGCGTCGCGCGCGCGGATGCCGAATGACGGCAGGCCATCATCCGATAGAAGCCGCCGTCATGAGGGCACTCCCTTGACTATGCCTTCTGTCGGAGCAATTTGGGGGTTACCCGGCGTCTGAGGCAGGGCCGGTTTCGAGTGCCCGAGACGAACTGCATTGGCAAGTTCGCGGAGTCGGCTCCCAGGCCTGCAGCACGCCTGGCACCGCCCGCAAGCCTACTAGGAAAGCGATGGAATACGATGCCCGAAATTCAAAGCGGCGATAGAAATGGTGAGCTACGCTGTTAGCGCGATGAATCGATGCCACGGATGCAGGGCTATGTGGTTCGATGCGCTTGTGCACGAGCATGGTTTTTTCCGGACATCTTGGCGTCGAAACGCAACAAAGCAGGTGCGCTCTGGAGAAGCAGATCGTGAAAAATACCGCAACGATTAATTATGACGGAAAGTCTTGTGAGCTACCGATCGTGGCAGGCACGGAGAACGAACGCGCCCTCGATATCC
>JBFICP010000128.1:0-9026 GCA_041581935.1 Gammaproteobacteria bacterium
GGGTCGCTGCACGCGCACGCGAAAGTTGGCGAAAAGCAGCGCTACCAGCATGCACACGAGCGACGCGCCCTGAATGATGTCGGCGAGAAATACCGGTACGCCGGTCTTGCGCGACATGGTCTCGGCGCCCGTTGCAACCGCTGCGAAGAACAGTGCCGAGGGCACCACACCGAGCGGGTTCAGGCGCGCGAGCATGGCGATGACGATGCCGGTATAGCCGTATCCCGGGGAAAGTGACGCCATCACCTGGTAATGCATGCCGGCCACTTCGCCGACCCCGGCGAGTCCGGCCAGGCCTCCGGATATCACCGCCGTCACGAATACCACCCGGTTTACCGAGATGCCGGCGTGGGCGGCGGCGCGGGCGTTCTCGCCGACCGCGCGGATGGCGAAACCGAGGGTGGTGCGGGTCATGAGCACCCATACGATCACGGTGCAAACGATCGCCAACGCCACTCCCAGGTGCAGGCGCGTCCGCTCGATGAGTATCGGGAACTCCGCATCCATGCGGATATCGGGCGAGTCCGGATATCCGCTCAGAGGGTCCTTCCAAGGACCGTCCAGCAGTGCCATCATGGCGTAGAACATGACGAAGTTGAGCATCAGAGTAGCGACGACGTCGTCAACCTGATAGCGCACCTTGAGCGTCGCCGGAACGCTGGCCCATAGCCCGCCGGCAATGGCGCCGGCAACGATCATCGACGGCGCGAGTGCCCACGCCGGAAAGCCCTCGAGCCCGCCGATGAAGGCCGCTGCCATGGCCCCGGCGAGCAGCTGACCCTCGGCGCCGATATTCCAGAATCGCGCGCGGAACGCGACCGCGACGGCGAGACCCGTGAACACCATCGGTGCCGCCTTCACCACCGTCTCGACGGTATTGAAAGTGCTTCCGAACGCGCCGGCAAACAACGCGCCGTAGGCGGGAAACACCTCGGCACCGGCGGCCACGATAAGCCCGCTCGAGATCACCAGCGTCGCCAACACGGCGATCACAGGCAGCAGCAGGTTGAGCCACGCCGGGGTGCGCTCTCTCGGCTCGAGACGCAGGCGTATCATGCCGCGCGCTTTCCGCCGGTCATGAGCAATCCGATTTCGGCGATGCTGGTCGCGCCGACGGTCAAGTCACCCACCAGTCGGCCCTCGTACATGACGACGATGCGATCACAGACCGCGAACAGCTCTTCGAGGTCCTCGCTGATGATCAGCACCCCACGACCGTTTCGACGAAGATCCAGAAAGCGCTGGTGAACGAAATCACGCGCGGCCATGTCGAGACCGCGGGTGGGCTGAGCGGCCACCACCACCAGCGGATTGAATGCGAGTGCGCGGGCGAGCAGGGCCTTCTGAATGTTGCCGCCCGACAGTGTGCCCGTGCGGGCTTCCGGCCCGGGCGCGCGAATGTCGAATCGCCGCATCTGCTCGACGACCCATTGACGAATGGCGGCGAAATTCAGGAATCCGGCCCGGCTGAACGGCGCTCGGTCGATGCGTCCCAGCATCATGCTGTCGCCGAGCGGCGCCGCGCCGAGGATGCCTGCACCGATGCGGTCCTCGGGCACCGAGGACACGCCCATGTCCTGCATCGCCCGCGGCGTGGGCCGTTCCACGGGCACGCCGTCCACCTTTATGAATCCGTGACTTGCCGGTGTCAGCCCGGCGATGACCTCAGCAAGCTCTCGCTGCCCGTTACCGGAAACACCGGCGACACCGACGATCTCGCCGCCACGCAGGGTCAGCGTCACATCGGCGAGCAGCGGTGGACGGCCGCGCTCGCCGTCGACGCGGATACCAGAAAGCTCGAGCAGCTCGCGACCCACATACACCAGGGGTCGCGCCGGCGGCACGAGCTCGTGCCCGCACATGAGTTCGGCAAGACTGCGTGGATCGAGCGACCCGTCGTTATCGAGGGTCGCCACCATGCGGCCGCGGCGCATGATCGCCAGCCGGTCGGTGACGGCCAGAACTTCCTGCAGCTTGTGGCTGATAAAGACGATACCCACGCCGTCGGCAGTCAGTGCGCGCAGCGCCTCGAACAGTCCCTCGCTCTGCTGGGGCGTGAGCACCGAGGTCGGTTCATCGAGTATCAGTATGCGCGCACCGCGAATGAGTGCCTTGACGATTTCCACCCGTTGCTGCTCACCCACGGTCAAGTCCGACACACGCCTGTCGGGATCGAGCTCGAGTCCATACTGCCGGCCGATCGTCTCGATGCGCGCGCGCACGCCGGCGCTGTTGAGAACGCCCCAGCGACCCGGTTCCCCCACCATGAGATTGTCGAGCACGGTGTGTCCCGGCACCAGGTGAAAATGCTGATGAACCATGCCGATGCGAGCTGCGAGGGCATCGGCTGGTGAGTGGATGGTGACAAGTTCGCCCGAGACGCGGATGCTGCCGGCATCGGCGGCATACAGTCCGAACAGAATATTCATGAGCGTGGTCTTGCCGGCGCCGTTCTCGCCGAGCAACCCCAACACCTCGCCCGCATGCAGCGTGAGATCTACGCCGCGATTGGCGTCCACGTCGCCAAAACGCTTGTCGATGGCGCGCATCTCGAGAAGCGGTGGTGCGTTCAAGGCGGGGTAGGGCCGAAAAAGAGGCGGTCCCTTCTCGGTGAGCTTTCGCCACAGAGGAGGGACGGCCTCTGTCGACCGGCCTATTCGGATTTCGGCGCGCTTTCGTCGATGTCGACGCGGAAGGTCCCGTCGAGAATCGCGGCTTTGCGTTCATCGACCATTTTCTTGATCTCGGGAGAAAGCTTCTTGTCCCACGAGTGATAGGGCGCCAAGAACGATCCACCTTTGCCCATGAATGAGAATTGACCAAAATCCTGGGCGGTGAAAACACCCGCTTTGACCAGGCTGACGACCTGCTTGACCGTGGGCCACATGTCCCACACGACGCTCGTGACCACATGATCCGGTGAAAGCTCGTATTGATCGGACATGTTGCCGATGGCAACGATATCGCGTTCCGCCGCCGCCTCGATGACACCGAAGCGTTCGGCGTATATCACGTCGACTCCCTGCTCGATCTGTGCAAGCGCGGCTTCCTTGGCTTTCGGCGGATCGAAGAACGAGCCGATGAAGGAAAACTTGCATTTGACCTTGTCGTTGACTTCCTTTGCACCCGCGCAAAAGGCATTGCACAAGCGATTGACCTCGGGAATGGTCATAGCCGCCACGGCTCCGACCGTATTGGTCTTGGTCAGCTTTCCCGCGATCATTCCTGAAAGGTATGCCGGTTCGTGAATCCAGTTGTCGAACACCGCGAAATTCGGCTCCGCGGGACCGATGCCCGATCCGAACGTGAACGCCGTGTTTGGATAGTCTTTGGCGACGCGGCGCGCGATACGCTCTGCGCCGAAGGCATCACCCATGATGAGCTGATTGCCTCCTTCGGCATACTCGCGCATCACGCGCGCGAAATCCGCCGACTTGACGCTTTCGGCCCACGTGTACTCGATACCGAGCTCCTTCTTTGCCTGGAGCAGCGCCACGTGGATTTGATTCACCCATGGCTCTTCGATAGGTGTTTCGAATACTGCCGCCACCTTGAGGCTCTCGGCCTTGGCATCGCCGATGCCTAGGCCACATGCGGCGACTATGCTGACCAGCGCGGCGAGCGCGCGGGCGCGAACGTTGCGAATTGTGTCATTCGTCATTTCGACTTCCCCCTGAAGCACGATGGTCTGCCCGCGGGCGCGAGCGCCGGCTCAGTATAAGGAATGGTGCCTGCGGGAGCGAGCAGGTAAGCGGTTAGGGCGACGGGTCTGCGACGAAGGCCTGGCCGTGCCGATACAGCGCCAGACGTTCGCGAAACTCCGCAATGTACTGCGACGCGGGGCCTTCGGCGGCGAGCGCGAGTGCCTGCTCGAGGGTCTCGACGGCCTGCTCGAAGGCGCCGTTGGCGGCCTGAGCGGCGGCAAGGGTATCGAGCAGCTCCGGTACCCGGTGCTGCATGAGCCGATCGGCAAGCGTGGCTAGCGCCAGCGCCTCGCGGGGCGCGCGGACGTTCGGGTCCGGATGCGTCGCCAGGCGCCACGCGTCGTCGTTGAGCACGCCGATGTAGGCGTCGTTGCCTTTTACGGCTTCGCGAAAATGTCCAATCGCCGCCTGCTCGTCGCCCTCGGCGAGGCGCACCGCGCCGAGGCCGTAGTGGGCGCCGGGCGCGCCGGGCAGGGCCTCGAGGGCCGCCGAATAGTGTGCCTTCGCCTCGTCGAGCCGCCCGAGCCTGCGGGCCACGTCGCCACGCCCTTCGAGCGCCGTTCCCAGGTGCGGGTCGAGTTCGAGCGCGTGTGCGAACGCTTCGTCGGCGCCGGCCATGTTCCCTTGGTCGAACAATGCGGTGCCGAGGTTGGCATGGGCCTGTGCGTTCATCGGACTCACCGTGAGCTGCTGGCGGTAGTGGTGGATGGCGCGCTCGAGCTGGCCGGATCGTTGCAGGGCCACGGCCAGATTGTTGTGTGCCTTGGGGTGATCGGGTTCGATGGCCAGCGCCCGCGTGTAGCCCTCGATAGCCTCGTCGGTACGGTGCATCGCGAGCAGCGTGTTCGCGAGGTTGTAGTGCAGCTGCGGATGGCCCGGGAGCAGGCCAATGGCCGTCTGGATGTGCGACAAGGCCTCGTCGAGGCGGCCCTGGGTCGCGAGCGCGGTGCTGAGCGCGCTGTGGGCAAACCAGTTATCGGGATTCTTTTCGAGGCGGCTGCGCATCAGCGCTTCGCGCAGCAGCGGCTTGTCCGCCTCACGCGACGGGATCACCTGAATCGCGAGTGTCGCCATTTCGTCGCTGGAGCGATTGCCGAAGCGCACGCGCCTTGGCGGTTGATGCGGATTCAGAGGGTTCGACGTGGTGTTGTCGTAGACGAAGCGCATGTGGATGGTGGTCCCGGCCGGCAACGTCAACGGCTCTCGGTAGCGGTAGTCGTCCTGCCAGTTGAAATCCCACTTCGGAATTTTGATGAGCGTTTTGGTAGTGCCGTCGGGCAATGTCGCATGCGCCTCGATGCGTTTTCCGAGATAGTGCGCATGGGGATAAATCCCGACGGCCCGAACGCCGACCGGCAGGGTGAGCGTGTCCTCGACGACGTGATTGCCCTCTCCCGCGGCGATATCGATGTCGTCGTTTCGCATCAGCAGTGAGAATGCCTGCTCGCGCGGCGGCGCATCGGTGAAGTAGAGCCCGACTCGCGGCGCCACCTGCTCGGCCTTGCCGGTCGGCAGCATGTGCAGCTGCACCACCAGATCGCTGCCGGGCTCGACCCGCCAGGCGAGCCGCTCGTCGACGACGGGTACCTTGCCCGGCGTCCAGCCCACCAGCTGCCCGCCCGGCGGCTCCGATCCGGCCATGTCCATTCCTGCAAATCCCGGCTCGGCATCTTCCTCGTCGCGTCGCCGTGACGCGCGCGATTCATCCACCTGCATCACGCCATGGTGCACGACGCGCGGATTTCCAGGGCGCAGCTCCACCGCCTTCACCCAGCGGGGCGTCGAAACCGGAATCGGCAGCACGAAGTTGCGAAACACGTCTACGCCTTCGGCGGGTACCGTGAAGGGTGCTTGCATGGCGATGACCAGGTCCGGCTCGCCAAGCTGCCAACCTTCGGTGAAGCGCGGCGGATCCGGCCGATCCGCGGGGTCGCCTTCGACGGCGCCTTGCTCGACCCAGTGTCGAATTAGCGCGATCTCCTCATCGCTCAAGCCCCGCTCGTTGAGAAACTCGACCTCACCGCGTTCGGGCAACCACGGCGGCATGAAGCGCGAAGCGGTCAGGGCAGCGATCAATCCCGCGCGCTTTTTCGCTTCTGCGTAATCGAGGAAACTGAACGGAGCGGATTCCCCCGGCCGGTGACAAACAACGCAGTTGCGATTCACGATGGGTGCGATGTCGCGGTTGAAGGTGACGACGTCTTCGCCGGCAGGCGCAGAGCCGCGCCACCCGCCGCTGAGATAATAGACGGCGGCGAACAGCAGGATAACCAGGACCACCAGCGATCCGCGCCGCGCGAGCGGCGACATTGGCACCGACCGCGTCATTTGAAATCCCGGATGTAACAACCGACGCCGGGTTCGGACATGGTTTTAAGGGAACGCCCCGGCGCGGGGTTCCAAGACGAATCTACGGACTTTCCCGCAAGCAGCGCATCGAGCACGTTTTCGACGTCGCGCTGGGTGGCTTTCGCGCGGCGCTGGGTGAGATCCACGTAACGGTTGTCGATGCGGCCGTGATAGACGAGAGTGCCGTCGGCGAGAAAGATCCCCGCTTCGGGTGTTACCAGCGCGTTGGCGCGTCGTACCAGCGAATGATGGAGGTCCCTGAGCGCCGGAAAATCGTATCCGTACTCGCTCATGTGTGTGCGAATGCTCTCGGCGCTGACGTCGGGATCGGGATACACGAGCCAGAAACCAACGCCGCGCGGCGCATAGCGACTGTAGAGGCGCTGGATCTCGGGAGCGTAGCGATTGGAGACCGGGCAATCACTGTCGACGAACAACGTTACCGTGATCGGAGTGCCGGCGTTTCCGATCGGATTGATGCTCCGGCCGTCCAGATCCTGCACACCTTCGAGTCCGTCCGTCTCGCAGCCGGAAAGCACGATCAGGAGCGCGGCGCACACTGCCGCGATTCGACACCATGTGACTGTCATTCGTTGATGTATTTCTGAAACTCCTGGTCGAGCAGAAGATTCGTGACTGCATGCATGAGTGCGCCATCGATGGCGCGATAAGCCGTTGCAGGCGAGTTGTTTTGTGCCGGCACGACCACGGTATCTCCGCCTTTCAGTTCGGCCGACAGATTCAATCTGTAGCCGATGGTCCAGCCATAGCTGAAACTGACATCGGACACCTTCAATGTGACGGACTTCCCGCCGGCCGTTCCCACATAGACGCCGCGTTTCTTGAGCGCGCGTTCGAGAAGCGCGATCGCCGTCTGCGTGTATTGATACAGATCCGCATCGACCCCCGACCCGGTCTCAGATACCGAGACAACCGTTGGTCCCTGGTAGAAATTCTCGAGCGCGACGCCTTGCCCACCGCCCCGCAAATCCGCCGCCGCGGTGTCGGGCACCGGGAAGGTATCGGGACTCGAATCGACCTGGAGCCGACCGCAGCCGCTCAACGCGAACAGGAGTATCAGACCAGTGCCGATGTGTGCGGTTCGGCGCCGAGTGATTCGTGTCATGATTGGGTCTCCTCGCGGTCCGAATTCCGGGGCAGAGTTGCCCTCCCATTGTAATCATCCGATACTTTTCAATCAGCCCGCGCACGCCGATGGGCGGGCGGAGAGGCTATCGGCGCCGTTTGTTGCCCGCAAGCTCAGGACAAGCGCATGGACCTGTCGACCCCACCAGACATACCGCTCGATCCGGGGATGCTGGACTATACGGCCGTCATGGGCGGATTTCTGTTCTGGAGCCCCAAGGGCCAGCTGTTTGCGCTCAATCGCTTCGTCGTCAGCCGGGATTTCAGCAAAATTCTCCCCCAGCTCGCCTCGGCGGATTTCCATGTCGTCTATCCGCTGTTCTCGGGCATGATCGAATCCAACATCAACCTGGTGCTGCATCCCACCCAGCACGCCCACGCCTATTTTCTCATGGACATCAAGGCCGGCCCGACCCGCAAGACGGTCAAGGTTTTCCAGGAATCGTCGGAGATTGTCGGTAACGCGCTGGCTTCGCAGAAGTTTCCCGTCATCCACTTCGGCGAGCTTCAGAATGCCGTGGTGACCAGCCGGCGCAATCAGTCCCCGATTTCCATTCGAATTCGCTTCCTCGAGTTGCGCCCGAACCTTCCCAAGATTCTGCGTGACGCGGCGATGGAAGTGTTCGTCGCCAACGCGAATCCGGAAGGCAACAAGGAGGCGCGCCTCGAGTACAAGCTCGCCACGTTGGCGAAAGAGCTGCGCCGCGGTATGGTGGAGAACTATCTGGTCAAGTGCCTGTGGTTAAATCCCGTTACCAATCACCTCGGCATGATGACCTGTAACGACCAGCTTTCGGGATTCTCCAAGTTCGTTTCCGGAGATGCCGACGTGACGGCCTTCGAACGCTGCCTGGCCCGGGACCAGGACGGCCATTACGAGGCGCAGACCGGGATCGCCAACGTCCTTCCGGTGCTGCTGTCGCAGGTGAAATGGAACTCGCCGACGGTGCACATCTACGACGAGGAATTCCGCCAGGCCCACCGGCTGCAGGAATACTACTCCCTGTACGCGGGCCTCAAGGCGCTGTGCGCCGTCGGTCCGCCGGTGCTCGTCCACGAGGCCTACGAGCTGCCGGAGGCGGTGCCCGTGCACCTGCTCCGGCTAGTGGGCGGCGGCCCGGCGGCATCGGCCGGCATGCGTGAATTCCCCACCAGACATCTCGTCTGGGACGCGTGAGCCACGCCGGCGGGCGCGTTCAGCGATTCAGACTACAGTTCGGCCGCCCGCCCGTGCGCGCGTAGAACTTCCAGGAAAGAGTCGCCGTAGCGTTCGAGCTTGACCTTGCCGACGCCGCTGATGCCGGCCATGGCCTCGAGGCTGCTCGGCCGGACACGCGACATCTCGAGCAGCGCGCTGTCGTGAAAAATGACGTAGGGCGGCACGCCCTGGGCCTTCGCGAGCGCCAAGCGGTGGGCGCGCAGCGCCTCCCACAGGCGATTCTCGTGCGCGCTCTCGGGCGCCGCTGCAGACTCGGCCTTCACGCGGCGGCGTTTCTCGGCCGGCGCGTCGCGGCGAAGCATCAGGGTCTCGGTGCCGCGCAGGATCGCGCGGCTCGCGTCGGTCAGGTGCAGGCCGCCGTGACCCTCCATGTCCACGCCGAGGAATCCCCTCGCCACCAGCTGGCGAAACACCGAGCGCCATTGGCGCGCATCGAGCTCGGTGCCGATGCCGAAGGTGCTGACCGTGTCGTGGCGGAACCGACGCATGCGCTCGTTGCTCTTGCCGAGCAGCACGTCGATGAGATAGTTCACGCCGAATCGCTGCCCCGTGCGGTAAACGCACGACATGGCTTTGCGCGCCGCTTCGGTGGCGTCCCAGCTCTCGAC
>JBFICP010000129.1:0-9010 GCA_041581935.1 Gammaproteobacteria bacterium
AAACTGCCGAGACTGGCAGCGCTCAGCGAGGCGCTCGGCACGCCGCTCGCCGGGGGCGTCGATATCACGGGCAAGCTCGGCGGTACGCTTGCCGACCCGACACTCACGGCTGTCGCGATATCGCCGGACTTGGCGGTGGACGGAACTCCGATTGGCGGCGCCGAGGCCCGCATACGATTGACGCGACTCATTAATGGTATCGGTGGCGACATCGATGTTTCGATTGTCCACGATGGCGTCGGCGCGGTCGTGCTCGGCAGCCGGATTTCCAGCGACAACGGTGATTCATTGCGCCTCGACGATCTGTCCATCGAGGCGCGAGAGACGAAGCTCAGCGGTGCGGTGGTGATCGATCTGGCGCAATCAACGGCGAGCGGCCGGCTCGCGGGCGAAGCGCTGGCGCTCGCGCCGTGGTCCGATCTGGCCGGTCGAGCGCTGTCGGGCAGTGCCGGGCTCGTGCTCGAGGCGAAAGGCGAAGAACGTGCGCAGCGGCTCGATCTCGGCATGACCGTATCCGGATTGCAGGTCGCCTTCGCCCCGTCGCAGTCGCTGCAGGCTCGCAGCGTGGAGGCTACGGCGCGGGTCGGAGATCTCTTCGGTGCACGCAACATCGATTTGCAGATTCTCGCCAGCGGCGCGGTGATGGACGATGCGCGCATTGCAAGCCTCGTTCTCGATGTCGACATGGTCAATCCGAAGCGCGCGAGCGGCCGGCTCGAGGCCCAGGGCGATTTGCACGGGCCCTTCGAGCTGCGTGCTCTGGCCGGCTACGAGGCCGGCGACGACGGCGGGATCGCTCTGGACGTTGCCGAGCTCGACGCTTCGCTCGGCGCTCAGGCAATCAGGCTATCGAAGCCGACGCGCATCACGCATGAGAGCGGTGCGACTACGCTTTCGAAGTCGACCGTGGCGATCGCCGGTGGGCATTTGGTTGCCGATGGCCGGATCGATGCCGGCGCGATCAAGGCGCGATTGGAAGTCGAAGGCATCGCGCTCGCGGCTATCGAGTCGCTGACGTCGATGGCAGACATGACAGGCACGCTGTCGGGTCACATGCAGATTTCCGGCCGGCGAAGCGCGCCCGTGGGTGAGATCGACTTGAAGATGGTCGACGTGCGTTCGGGCCAAGCCACGCTTGCCGCGATGCCTCCGGCCTCGGCACGGCTGCGTGGCGAGTGGCGCGACCGGCGTTTGTCCGTCGTTGCATCGCTGTCGGATCTCACGCAAACGAGCATCGAGGCGCGCGGCAGTGCGCCGCTCGTGCTCGATGCGGAAACACTTGCGCTCACGATGCCCGCCAACCAAGACATCGACGGTGAGCTGCGCTGGTCGGGCGAGCTGGAGCCCGTATGGGATCTGCTCAGCACCTACGAGGATCGCTTCACCGGTCCCGGCGACCTCGCGGTGAAGCTGGCCGGAACCGTCGGCAATCCACGAATCAGCGGGCACTTCCAGGTAGCCGGCGGCCGCTACGAAAATGTGCTGAGCGGGACCTCGCTGACCGAGGTGAACCTGCGGCTCGTCGGTGACGGCGACGAGCTCGTGCTCGAGAAGCTGACCGCCGGCGATGGCAAGTCCGGTAGCCTCCAAGGCAGCGGCAGGATCAACGTTGTCCCCGCGCAATCCTACCCGATCAACGTTCGTTTGGTTTTCAGCGACATGTTGCTGGTAGCCCGTGATGATTTGATTCTGAATGCCGGTGGAAACCTGGCGCTCGAGGGCACGCTCACGAACATGTTGCTGAGCGGGGAGATTGTCACCGGCCAGTCGGAGCTCAGTCTCGCGGGCACGCTGCCGCCGAACGTGGTGGAGCTCGAGGTCGCCGAGGTCAATCGCACGAGCCCATCTCCGGCGGCGAAGACGGCCCCGGCAAATCCCGAGGATCCGTCCATCGTCGTTATGGATCTGGATCTTTCCGTGCCAGGGCGCGCGTTCGTGCGTGGACTGGGGCTCGACTCGGAGTGGAAAGGCAAACTGAAAATCCGGGGCAAAGCACATGCGCCGAACGTTGCCGGCGTTCTGAATCCGGTTCGCGGTCACTTCTCGCTTCTGGGTAAGCGCTTCGATCTCGAAAAGGGCGATATCCGTTTCACCGGCTCCAACAACGTCGATCCGCTCCTGGATTTGACCGCGGAGCGCAAGACGACCAACCTCACGGCCATGGTCCGTGTGACCGGCTCGGCATCGCAGCCCAAGGTGACGCTCACCTCCCGGCCGCCGCTCCCGGAGTCGGAAATTGCCTCCCAGGTGCTGTTCGGCACCGACTCCGCGAACCTTTCTCCGGCCCAGAGCCTGCAGCTGGCCTCCGCAATCGCGACCTATAGCGGCACCGGTGGCGCCGTCGGAATTCTCGATCAGACCCGCCGGTCGCTCGGCGTCGACGTGATCGGTTTCAGCGAGTCCGAGCAGGATCCCGAAAAAACCCGCGTAAGTGTCGGCAAATACGTCGCCGACGGTGTTTACCTCGAGGTGGAAGGGGGAGGCACGGAAGATTCACGCACCGCCACTACCGTCGAAGTCGAGGTGCTGCCCGACGTCAGGATCGAGGGAGGCACCACGGAGGGGGGAGGAAACAAAGTCGGTATCAAGTGGAAGTGGGACTATTGATTCAAATTGCGCGACTGAAATGCAGAGACATGCCCCACACCGAGGCAATCACGAAAATTGCCAGATGGAACCAGGCCCACCACTTGTAACGCTGCGTGAGCTCGTCGGGGTCACGGTTGGAAAGGATAAATGGCCGACCGTCCTCCGGGGCGCGCATCACGTGAACACCCGGCTCGAGACGCACCTCCCGGTGCTGTGCGTCGACCTCGCTTTCGGCGGCGGTTACCGCCCTCTGCCATTCGTGCAGATCGACATCGCCGTCACCGTTGGTATCGAAGCGTCGAACGAGCGCGGCACGATCTTTCTTCCATTCTCGTAGAAGAGCGCTTACATCGGCTTTGCGGTCGAGCGTTCCGTCCGCAGCACGCAGTGTGCGCAGCGTGCCGATGGCATAGAGCGGATCACCCGGAAGCAGATAGTTGACCTTGTAATGCTTGTTTCCATCCCGCCAGCGGGTCGTGTGCGCCGACAGAACCTCGGCGTGCTCGGGATCGATCACGCATTCTCCGGTTCGGTCCTCGAGCAGAAAGCAGTCTTCACTGCGTTCTACGTACGTGTGGGTATCGGATTTTCCGAAGCTGCGTCTGTGCTCGGTGATGGTCGCGAGATACCACAGGCAGGGTGGTGCCTTACCGTAGCGTAACAGTTCCGAGTCCGATGTTGCGCGGCAGGTCCCGGTAAGCTCTACGTAACCCTGGGCGGCGCTTCGCAGAACCGCCGTCGGCGTATCGGCGATGACGCGGTAGCGCTTGAGCGCGCCGAGCCAGGCAATCAGTCCGCCCAGCAGGAGCACCGCAATCCCGGCTACGCGCAGGTAAGGCAGCTGGTGGCTGTACGCGTAGACGATGCAAATAGCCCCGATCACGATGTAGCTTGCCGAAATCAGCGCGCGAACCCGCCCGCCGCCGACATGAAAACGAAGCTCGGCGCTGGTGAATTGAACGAGGTCGAGAGGCATCGGCTGACTGAATCAGCTCACGACTGGAACAGCGCCCCTACGTTGACGTCCGCGAGCTCCGACTGCTCGAACTCGAGCAGTTGAAAAGACTTGAAGTTGAAAAAGCGAGCAACGATGACGTCCGGAAACTCCTCAATTCCGATGTTGTTTAGATTGACAGATTCGTTATAGAACTCGCGCCGATCGGCGATGGAATTCTCGAGTCCGCTGATTCGGCCCTGGAGGTGCTGAAATGTCTCGTTGGCTTTGAGATCCGGATAGTCCTCCGCGAGCGCGAACAGCTGGCCGAGGCCGATGCGAAGCGCTCCCTCGGCTGCCCCGAGCGCACCGATGTCGCCCGCGGCGCGAGCATCCGAAACGCGGCTCCTGGCGTTGATAACCCTCTCGAGGGTCTCTTGCTCGTACTTCATGTACTCCTTGCAAGTCGACACGAGCTTCGGCAGCTCGTCGTGGCGCTGCTTGAGAAGCACGTCGATATTGCTCCACGCCTTGGAAACGTTGTGCTTGAGATTGACCAGGCGGTTGTAGATGACGATGACGTAGATCACCGTGGCGACGATCAGCGCCAGCACCACGTATCCGAAAATATCCATGACCCTGTTCCCAGCAGCTCCGCAAGTCCGGTCCGGCCCGGTCGGCCGGTGCTGATGACAAGCATAGACCAGGGCGTCGCAGGCACCGGTCGAGCAGGTCACATTTCCGTCCGGCCGCCCGGTATCCGGCCGCCGGGAAGGCGCCTATCATGGCACTCGAGCAGGACCATGGAGGACGCCCGAGTGAGCTCGAGTTGCCCGCGCCGGGGCCCGGTAACATGATCGCGACGGGTCCCGATGGCCGGACCGCCATCGTAATCGGCGTGCGCACGCCGTTCGTCAAAGCCGGAACGGCGTTCAGGCATTACAACGCGCGGGATTTGGCGGTGCATGCGACGGACGCACTGCTGGAGCGCTCCGGGCTTGCTGGCGAGCAGGTGGACGAGCTGATTTTCGGCAACGTGGTCCTTGATCCGCGCATGCCGCATCTGGCCAGAGAGATCGTGTTCGCCTCGCGCCTGCCGGCGAGCGTGCGGGCGCTGACACTCGTCGACAATTGCATCACGGGCACCTCGGCTATCGGCGTGGTCATGGCAGATATTCTTACCGGGCGCGCCGAGCGCGGTATCGCCGGGGGCGTCGAGTCCCTGTCCAATCCGGCGGTGTTGTTTACCCGCGCCGCGAGCCGAAAATTCGTCGACCTGGCCGGCGCCCGGAACCTCGGTGGGCGAATTCGGGCGGCTTTGCGGCTCCGGCCGAGGGACTTCTGGCCGGAGGCGCCGGCAATCGCCGAGCCCTCGACCGGGCTCACCATGGGGGAGCATTGCGAGCTGATGGTCAAGGAGTGGTCCATTGGACGCGAGGCACAGGACACGCTCGCGTGCCGCAGCCATCACAATGCCGACGCGGCAACCCGGGACGGCCGGCTGCGGGCCGAGATCGCCCCCCTCGACGGAATCGATCGCGACGGCTTGGTTCGCCCCGACACCAGTGTCGAGGAGCTTGCCAAGCTGCGGCCGGTATTCGACCGATCGCCGGCAGGCACCATCACCGCCGGCAGCTCGAGCCCGCTCACCGATGGCGCCGCCGCGCTGCTGCTCATGTCCGAGCGGCGTGCCGAGCGCGAGGGTCGCGAGCCGTTGGCATTCATCAAGGCCGTGGCGAACGCGAGCATCGACCCTGCCGAAGGATTGCTCATGGGCCCGGGGGTGGCCGTGCCCCGACTGCTCGAAGCGAGCGGTCTGTCGCTCGCCGACATGGATGTCGTCGAGATGCACGAGGCTTTTGCCGGTCAGGTATTGTGCAATCTCAAGGCCTGGGAGCTCGGCTGGCGGGAGCCCGCCATCGGTCGGGTCGTGCCCGAGAGGCTCAACCCGATGGGCGGCTCCATTGCCGTGGGCCACCCGTTCGCGGCCACCGGTGTGCGCATCGTGGTCACGCTCGCGAACGAGCTCGCGCGGCGTTCGGCGCGTTACGGCCTGGTGAGCATATGCGGCGCGGGAGCGACGGCGGTGGCGATGATTCTGGAGCGGCCGTGAACCCATCGACGGCCGAGCGCGGGGAACGTAACTCAAGGGATCCATGAACGTTGGGGCGACTACCTTGCGGATCGAACGTCGTGACGACGATGTCGCGGTGCTGTGGATAGACGATCCAGGTGAGTCGGTGAACACGCTCAGGGCTGAGCTCGCCGAGGAGTTTCAACGGGTTCTCGATGAGCTCGAGGATTCCTCGCCTGCAAAAGCGCTGATCATCATCTCTGCCAAGCCCGACAACTTCATCGCTGGTGCCAACCTCGAGATGCTGCAGTCGGTGAACAGTATCGCCGAAGGGCAAGAGCTTGCCGAGCTCTCGCAGGGAATGCAGCGCCGCCTCGCTTCGTTGCCGATGCCGGTTGTGGCCGCCATACACGGAAGCTGTCTTGGTGGCGGATTGGAGCTGGCGCTGGCCCTGGACGCTCGAGTCGCCAGCGACGATCGGGCCACGCGGCTCGGGCTTCCGGAGGTTCAGCTCGGTTTGCTGCCGGGCGGCGGCGGTACCCAGCGCCTGCCGCGTCTCATCGGTCTCGCGCCCGCCATGCGCTTGCTTCTGACCGGGCGGCAGGTCGGAGCCGACGAGGCTCGGGAGCTCGGGCTGGTGGATGCGGTGGTCGAGCGCGAACGGCTTCTCGATGCGGCGGTGGAGCACGCGCTCGGCATGCGCGGTCTGCATCGCCGGCCGGGGCGCCCGCTGGTGCCCGCACCGGTGGCATCACCGTTCAATCGACGGGGCTTTTTGCATCTGCTGCTCGCGCGAAACCCCATCGGCCGGCAGCTGTTCTTCGCGCGCGTGCACCGCCAGACCGTGGACAAGACGCGCGGCAACTATCCGGCCCCGGAATTCATTATCGAGGTCGTGCGCAAAGGGCTCGAGCAGGGCAGGCAAGCAGGGTTCGCAGCCGAAGCGCGCGCCTTCGGGGAGCTGGTGGTGAGCCCCCAGTCCAGGGAGCTGGTACGCATGTTCTTCGCCACTCGGGAGCTTGCCAAGGAGAGCGGTGTCGAGGAAGCGCAAATCACTGCTCGCGAGGTGCAAGCGGTAGGCATTCTGGGTGCAGGACTCATGGGGGCGGGCATCGCCTACTTGTGCGCGGCGAGCGCCGGAACACGCGTGATAATCCGGGAACGCGATCGGGAGAGCCTGGCGAAAGGCATGCAGCGGCTGCGCGATCTCGTCGCCGCAAGGGTGCAGCGCAAGCGCCTTTCCGAGGCCGAAGCGAAGATCGTTCTCGAGCGGGTCAGCGGCACGCTTGAGGTCAGCGCGCTCGAGTCAGCGAGCCTCGTCATCGAGGCGGTATTCGAAGACCGGGAGCTCAAGCGCGAGTTGCTCGCTCACGTGGAGTCGCTCGAGCAAGATCAGCTGATCTTCGCGTCCAACACGTCGTCAATACCCATATCCGAGATCGCAAAGGGCAGCGAGCGACCCGCCAACGTGATCGGCATGCACTACTTTTCACCGGCCGATCGCATGCCGCTTCTGGAGGTCATCGTTACCGAGCAGACTGCGCCGGTGGTGACCGCTACCTGTGTCGCTTTCGGCAAACGTCAGGGTAAAACCGTCATCGTGATTCGCGACGGTCCCGGTTTCTATACTTCACGCATTCTGGCTCCGTACCTCAATGAGGCTACCTGGCTGCTTACAGAGGGGATCAGCATCGAAGCCGTCGACCGGGCGCTCGTGGATTTCGGCTATCCGGTCGGACCGCTGGCGTTGCTCGATGACGTGGGCATCGATGTCGGCTACAAGGTGAGCCGGATTCTCGGCGATGCGTTCGGCACCCGTATGCAGCCTCCCGCTGAATTGCAGCGGCTGGTGGAGGAGGGCTATCTCGGCGCCAAGTCCGAGCGCGGATTCTATCTGCATGGTGGCAGGTCGCGCCGGCGGGTCAATCATGCGATCTACGATCTTCTCGACGTGAACGCGTCGACCACAACCGAGGCAGTCGTGATTGCCGAGCGTTGCGTGCTGCACATGGTCAACGAGGCTGCACGCTGCCTGGAATCGGGCATACTTCGAAGCGCCCGCGACGGCGATGTCGGCGCGGTATTCGGTCTCGGATTTCCGCCATTTTTCGGCGGACCGTTCCGCTATGCGGATACCCTGGGCGTGCGCAAGCTGGTCGAGCGGCTGGAGTATTTCGCCGGGCTCCACGGTGAGCGCTACGTGCCCGCCAAAATTCTCTATGAGCTTGCCGCGCGAGACGCAAGCTTTTATGACAACCGTGGCCGTGCGGGATAACGAGTGTTCAGAAGCATCGACATACTGTCATTTACTCGTCGGCGAGGCTAATCTTCTGCAGAGATGATTGCGGCAGTATCCAGATTGTCGATTGGAATCGCGGCGATGCTCCTCGCTGCTTCGGCTCTTGGCGGCGTGCTGGCTATCGACGGCGAGCCCGTTCAGGGTGCATTGCTGATCGGTCGTACCGAGCCTGGGTCGATCGTAAAAATCGACGGCAATCCGGTGCGGGTCTCCGATGGGGGCGTTTTTCTACTGGGCTTCGGACGGGATGCGCCGCCCTCGGCGCGGCTCGATATTGTTTTTCCCGACGGCAGCCGCGAGCACCGGGAGCTCGAGGTGGCGCAAAGGCGCTACGATGTTCAGCGCATCGATGGACTGCCGCCGAGGAAAGTATCGCCCACCGAAGAGGACCTGATTCGCATTCGTAAAGAGATCGCCTTGGTCAGGAAAGCACGTGACCGCAACGATTCCCGTGAGGATTTTCTGGGAGGGTTCGTATGGCCGGTCAAGGGGCGCATCAGCGGCGTATATGGAAGCCAGCGAATTCTCAACGGACAACCCAGGCGTCCGCATTTCGGTGTCGACATCGCGGCGCCCGTAGGCACCATCGTCCGCTCGCCGGCCGACGGCATAGTCACTCTGACCCATGACGATATGTTCTTTTCGGGCGGCACCCTGATTATCGATCACGGCCATGGCTTGTCGTCCACCTTCATTCATCTGAATGCGATTCTGGTGAAGGAAGGTGATCGCATTCGCCAGGGAGATCCAATCGCAGAGGTCGGCGCGACGGGACGCGTTTCCGGTCCTCACTTGGACTGGCGCATGAATCTGCTCGGCAATCGACTCGACCCGCAGCTTCTGGTGGGGTCCATGGCGCCGTGATCGGCATACCGGTGGGAAATCAGGACGGCGCTGTTTCCGCGAGCAGGCTGTCCACCGCCGCGGCAAGATCGGTGTAGCGCTCGAAATTGTCCCGGCTCTCGGCGGTCTGCTCGTCGATATCGTCGCCGTTGCCGACGAACACGGGACGCGCGCCGGCCGCCCTGGCAGCTTCCACGGTCGCCATGCTGCTTGCAATCACTGGCACATCCGCAAGAGACATGCGCAGACGTGCTGCGATATCGAGCAACAT
>JBFICP010000130.1:0-9008 GCA_041581935.1 Gammaproteobacteria bacterium
CGCGTACTGCACTTCGGAGATCGCAACGACGAGGCCGAGACCGCTTTGCAACGTGCGCTCGAACTCGATGGTAACGCCCCGGAAGTATGCGTGCTGGTCGGCACGGTGCTGCTGGAGGCCGGTGCGCTCGATGCGGCGCGCAAGCTGTTCGAGTCAGCCGTCCGTGCACAGCCCGAAGAGCCGCGCGCACACGCAAGTATGGGACTTGCCCTGCACTGGCGGGGCCGCTTCGACGAGGCGGAGAACGCCTATCGCCGCGCGTTGAGCATCGATCCGGGAAATCCTCTCGCCTTGAAGCATCTCGGCGTTCTGTATCAGGAGCGCGACCAGTTGAAAGCGGCCGCCGAGTGCTTCGAAAAACTACTCAGAGTCAATCCCCACGATGAGGTGGCGCGCCACATGCTGGCCGCGACCACCGGCGATACGACGGCAAACGCACCACGCGGATATGTGACCCGTCTGTACGACGACTACGCCGATCGATTCGACGCCCACCTCGAAGCCATCGACTATCGGGTGCCGACACTCATTCGCGACGCGGTACTGGAGGTAACCAAAACGGAGAATCCCGCATGGCGGGTCCTGGACCTCGGGTGCGGCACCGGCCAGTGCGGCGAGGTCATTCGGCCGCTCGCGGACTTTCTTGCCGGTGTGGATCTTTCACCACGAATGATAGCCAAGGCACGCGAGCGAAACGTATACGACTCGCTAGTCGTTGCGAGTATCGATGATGTCCTGCAGGGAAACGAGCAACGCTTTGACCTTATCGTCGCTGGAGACGTATTCATCTATATCGGCGATCTCTCCAACGTTCTCGCCAGTTGTTCGCGCACCCTGACTGCAGGCGGATTAGTCGCGTTTTCCATCGAGAGCTCCGATACCGACTCCTATCGCCTGTGTCCAACCGGAAGGTACGCGCACTCTGCAGCGTACATCGAGACAATCGCGAATGCTTCAGGACTGTCTGTCGTCTATGCGCAGGACATTATCGTGCGCAACGATCCAATTCCGATTCCGGGCCAAATTCTCGTGCTCGAAAACGCCGCTCGATCGTAGGATATATCCGGGACTCGTTGAGGAGCGGGCCGGACCATGTTGTCGCTTGTTCGCTGATGGGGACCGTTCCACGCAGCACCGGTCGCTCTGTCTACATCGCCTCACACACTGACGACCTTGCAAGAACGTCCCCGCTGACGCGAGTTGCCCACTCCCCGACGAGCTGCTCGACTGATGCACGCGACCGACGGCAAATTTCGACCGCCTAAGTCGCGTTTTCACAGTAGCCATTTCTGCTCGCCGAGAATGAATTCCTCGAGATAGCGCAATTCGCCTGTCAGCGTGCGGTTCTTCGAATGGAATCGACTGACGAGGTCTTCGGGAACGCCATGCGCATACGCGCGGGCGGCCGAGTGCGCCGATCCGGGCGGAGCGAACCGGTCGAGCGTTATTTCAGGCCCGAGAGCGCGCGCCGATCGATGGCCAGCATTGCGCCCGACACGGCCCCCAGAAGGGCCGACGGGCCGTTCGGATACCGATCGGACCAGTGGCGATCGATGACCAGTGTGGCCGCGACGGTCAACGTCTCCAAGCCGGACCCGGGAAGACCCGCCTCGAGGTTGTCGTAATACCCTCTCGGAATATGCCGCGTCTCGTAGAGAGTCGCTGCGCCGAATTCGGCATTTCGCAGCGCTTCTTCGGCGATCGAAACCAGGCGCAGATCCCGCCCGCGGCGGTTTACTTTCTTGCCGAATTCCGACCCCAGGCCTGAGACGAAAAACAAGCACTGCGCCCGACCGTCGAGAACACGGCCAAGGGCATTCTCACCGCCGATTTTCTCGGCCGGTATCCGACCGAAGCGATCATCGAGCAGGGTGAAGGCATGCCAGGTGAGCGCGCTTCCGCTTTCCTCGCTGCCAGTCAGAACTTTGTATCGTTCGGGGTTGGCCAATAGATCACCAGTCGTTTCCACCTTCGCATCCCGGCGGCAGACGAGGTGGGCAAACTCCGCGTACAAAAAACGGTTTCGGGTAATTTCCACCGGCCGGTCGCTACGTCGCGCCTGGTACACGAGATAGGCATCCGACTGGACAATTGCCGCACCACATTCCTGCCGCCCCATCCTGCGCATGTTGTCCATCGATCCGTCGGTTTGCACCACCGTAACCTTTAAATACCTGGGATTCGCGTGGGCTGCCATGTCGAGCCCGGCGGCAAAATAGTTCCCTTCGGGTCCCGCCGTGCACAGTGCAAGTGGCGCTTCAGCGGCGTGCGTGCCGACGTTGCATACTGCGCTCGACAATCCTGCAACCAGAAGCGCGGTCAGACGTATCAGTGGTGTACGATCCATGTCAGTGAGTACCTGGAATTGGCTCACTCAATAGTAGACGATCCCGACGGAGTCATCGAGGCATCGCTTTCGTCTCGAATCAAGGTCCTTAGGCGTTTCAATTTACATATCCCGGGGACTCGGACTCCGTTCCGAATCTCCCCGGGCCTGATTGCAAAATTCCTTCTTTCAAACAGTCCACTTCGAACGCCGCGCTGGCGTGAATGTCGGATTCTCCGCCGACGCCTTGGCGACAGCAGGTATCTCCGAGCGGGAGACTCCGATATCCGCAAGGGTCGCATTATCCAGGCTCTCCAGCGCTCTCACGGTCGCCCTCTCCCATCTCCAGCGATTGAACGCCGTGACGGCACGGGCGATGGACGTGAAGCCGTACGTAAGCACCGTCGAGACGGCCTCACCAATGTAAAGGGTGGGCGCAAAAACATCATGGAATGGAACTCTCGTAGCACCGCCTCCAGCGTCGGCCGTTTCCCGGTAGTATTGATCGCGTTTCATTTTTCCGTCTCCAAATTGAACCTCGAACAAAATTTGAGCTGGCAGAAGTCCTGACCTCTGCTCTTGGAGATGGAATCTACCGGGTCAATGTTTCAACCTGAAGTCATTCCGGGGGTGAAATTGTTTCGATTGTAACGTCGTTCGGATCCCTAAAAAATTACCGGGCAATAAAACGAGCGATCGTTCAGGCGGAAACGGGGGTGTCACGTCCCGCGCCACTGCGCAGATGCACCCTCCTCGAGAGCTGAGTGAGTTCCTCGGAGACCAGACGGGCCCGCGGGACACCGGGCCGACGGGACACCGGGCCGAGTCGGCAAAGGCTACTTCGATTCGAGCCGATCTTCCTCGAGCGAAGAGCAGAGCCCCGCGACGCGCGTCTGATGCATTCTCCGCCGGTAACGATCCGCGTCGTAGGGCCTGCCTCGATGCAGCACGCAGCGATTGTCCCAGATGAGCAGATCCCCGACCTTCCAACGATGCCGGTAACGGTGCGCAGGACCCGTAGCATGCTCGATCAGATCGTCGAGGAGCGCTCGTGCTTCCTCGTCTCTCCAACCGTCGATTGACCGTGCGTGGGAGCCGACATAGTAATTCTTGGCTCCGGTGGCGTGGTTTGTCCGCACCAGCTTCTGCCTGACGGGCGGCAATGATGCCGCGAGCGATGGTGAGACGACGCCTTCGCCAACCCGCGATCGTGAATACACGTAGTCGTGTACGACAACGAGGTCGGCGATGGTATCTTTCAGCTTCGCGGGCAATCTCGCGTAAGCCGCTCGTGTACTGACGAACTCGAGCTCGCCGCCTTCCGGCGTGACCTCGTATGCATAGGAAATAGATAGACGCGCCGGGACCTCACGAAACGAAGAGTCGGAGTGCCACATCTCGTTTCCGGTAGAGAAAACGACGCTTTTGTGCTTTGCCGGCAGCTGCTCCCCGTGCGCGTCGATATTGCCAATACGGCCAATGTACTCAATGCGTCCGTCGTTGCCATAAGCGACGTGTCCGTACTCGAGCTCCCCGAACCGGCGGCTGAATGCGAGCTGGCGGTCATCATCGAGGGACTGATCGCGAAACAATACGACCGAATAGTGCTCTATGGCCGCTTCGATCTCGGCGAACCGGGCATCGGCCAGCGGCCGGGACAGATCGACACCGAGGATCTCCACGCCGAAATCGGGATGCAGAGTACGTACCTTAAGATTCACCCGCGAATTTCCAACGATCGAGTTCCATTTTCACGAATTCGAAGCCGTTAACAGCGCGGCTTTCGGCATCAGCCATCGATAATCATGCCCGATCGCCCGGAGTTTGACGAGTGCTTCGAAACGCCCGCCCGCGGCACCATTACGAGGCAATCATTGGCAGGCTGTCGACCATTCAATACACTCGTGTGCGCGCCCGGAGGATCTGCGCCTGAAGTGGGGAGCGGTTGGAACAACCGACGATCGAATGGTGAATACTGAACAAAAGTGGGATTTCTGGATCGATCGCGGTGGGACTTTCACCGATGTGGTGGCGCGTACTCCCGATGGTGAGATCCTGAGCCACAAGCTGCTTTCTGAGAACCCGGAAGCCTACCGCGACGCTGCGGTCCAGGGTATACGGGATCTGATGGGAATCGACAAGGGGACCCGGATCCCGACCGACCGGATAGGCGCCATCAAGATGGGCACGACGGTGGCCACCAACGCCCTGCTGGAACGCAAGGGTGACCGCGTGGTGCTGATCACCAACGACGGCTTCGCGGATGCGCTGCGCATCGGTTACCAGACGCGACCGGAGCTGTTCAACCGTCATATCGTCAAGCCGGAGATGCTCTTCGAGCAGGTCTACCAGGTGTCCGGCCGAATCACGGCCGACGGCAACGAGGAACAACCACTCGACCAGGCCGCCGTTCGTGCCAGCCTCACGAAGGCACGCGACGCAGGTATCGATGCGGTTGCCATCGTCTTTCTGCACAACTTCCGATTCCCGGAGCACGAGCGCTGCGCCGCCGAGATGGCGAGAGAGCTCGGATTTTCTCAAGTGTCACCCAGTCACGAGACGAGCGGACTCATCAAGTTCATCAGTCGCGGCGATACCACGGTGGTCGATGCCTACCTTTCGCCGATTCTCGGACGTTACGTGCAACAGGTCGCCTCGGAGCTGGACCTCGAGAACTCCGGCACGCGCTTGATGTTCATGATGTCTTCCGGTGGCCTCACCGATGCGAGCCTGTTCAAGGGAAAGGACGCCATTCTCTCGGGCCCGGCCGGTGGCGTGGTGGGCATGATTGAAACTTCGGCCCTCGCCGGGCACGCCAAGGTCATCGGCTTCGACATGGGCGGCACCTCCACCGACGTCTCCCACTTCGCCGGCGAGCTGGAGCGCACCTTCGAGACCGAAGTCGCGGGTGTGCGCATGCGTGCGCCGATGATGCGAATCCACACTATCGCCGCCGGCGGCGGCTCGGTATTGACGTATGACGGTGCGCGCTTTCGCGTCGGTCCGACTTCCGCCGGTGCCAACCCGGGACCGCGCTGTTACCGTCGTAATGGCCCGCTGGCGGTCACCGACGCCAATCTCATGCTCGGCAAGCTGCTCCCCCGGCACTTCCCGCGCATTTTCGGACCGCATCACGACCAGGCGCTCGACTCGGAATCCGTGCGAAACGAGTTCGACAAGCTCGCCGAGCAGGTCGGCGACGGCAAAAGCCCCGAGCAGGTCGCGGAGGGATTTCTGCGCATCGCCGTCGACAACATGGCCAATGCGATCAAAAAGATATCCACCCAACGCGGCTACGACGTGACGCGCTACGCGCTCAACTGCTTCGGCGGCGCCGGCGGCCAGCACGCCTGCCTGGTGGCCGACGCCCTCGGTATCGAAACGGTGCTTTTGCACCCACTGGCCGGCGTGCTGTCCGCCTACGGCATGGGCCTTGCCGACATTCGCGCCAACCGCCAAATGGCTGTGGAAGAACCCTTCGAGGAAGACGTGGTGGAGCGACTTGCCGGGCGCTTCGAGGTCATCGGCGGTGAGTCCGCCGCCGAGGTCGAGAGCCAGGGCGTGGCGCCATCGGTGATCGATACGCAGTGCAGGCTTCATCTGCGCTATGCCGGGACCGACACGGCCCTGGCGATTGCCCATGGAAACTACGCCGACATACTGGAACGATTCGAGGCACATCATCGCGCTCAGTTCGGGTTCGTTTCTCCGGAAAAACCGATCGTGGTCGAGGCCATCGAGGTGGAGAGTATCGGCGGCGGCGCCAACGCCGACGAGCCGGAGTTCGAAATCCACGAGGTGGATGCACCGGTGCACGAGCGTTCGCAATTTTTTTCCGCCGACCACTTTCACGAGGTGCCGGTAGTTCTGCGTGACGCGATGCAACCCGGCCACCGGGTCATCGGTCCGGCTCTCATCATCGAGTCTATCGGCACCATCGTGGTGGAGCCGGGATGGACGGCGCGAATGAATGCCCGCAAGCACGTGGAGCTCAGGCGTCACGAGAAGCTCGAACGCGCGCATTCGGTGGGCACCGACGCCGATCCCGTCATGCTCGAGATATTCAATAACCTTTTCATGTCCATTGCCGAGCAGATGGGCGTGACGCTCCAGGCAACCGCCGACTCGGTGAACATCAAGGAACGCCTCGATTTCTCCTGTGCCATTTTCGACGCGCAAGGGGCGTTGGTCGCGAACGCGCCGCATCTGCCCGTGCACCTGGGATCGATGGACAAGAGCGTCGAGAGTGTCATCGGACAGCGCAACGGAAAGTTCTCCGCCGGTGACGTGTTCGTCATCAATGCCCCCTATCACGGCGGCACTCATCTGCCGGACATCACGGTGGTAACACCGGTGTTCGATCGCGCCGGCGAGAAGCTCTTGTTCTTCGTTGCAAGTCGCGGACACCACGCGGACATCGGCGGGCTGACTCCCGGCTCGGCGTCACCGGACGCCACTCAGGTGGATCAGGAAGGCGTGCTGATCGAATGCTTTCAGATGGTGGACCGGGGGCGTTTCCGTGAGGATGAGCTCTGGGAGCTGTTGACCGGCGGCAAATACCCCGCGCGCAACCCGAAGCAGAACATCGCCGACCTGAAGGCACAGGCCGCGGCCAATGAGAAAGGCGTGCAACAGCTATACGCCATGGTCGATGAGTTCGGTCTCGACGTGGTGTACGCCTATATGGGGCACGTCCAGGAGAACGCGGCGGAGGCGGTGCGCGGCGCCATCGACGCGCTCACCGATTCCGACTTTACCCTGGAGATGGACGGCGGTCGCCGAATTCAGGTGGCCATCCGCTGCGATCGCGAGCGGCGCCGAGCGACGGTGGACTTCACCGGCACCAGCCCGCAGCAACCCGACAACTTCAACGCGCCTCGACCGGTGACCAATGCGGCCGTGCTCTACTCTTTTCGCACCATCGTCGACGCCGACATTCCCATGAACGCCGGATGCCTCGAGCCCGTCGACATCGTGCTGCCGGACCGCACCATGCTCTCCCCGGAATATCCGGCGGCCGTGGTCGCAGGAAATACCGAGGTCAGTCAGGCCGTCACCAACGCGCTGCTGGGCGCGCTCGGTGTGAACGCCGCCGCCCAGGGCACCATGAACAATTTCATATGGGGTAACGACCGTTATCAGAACTACGAGACCATCTGCGGCGGCGCCGGCGCCGGCATCGACAACCGGGGCCAGGGCTTCCCCGGCGCCGACGCGGTTCAATGTCACATGACCAACACGCGGCTCACCGATCCCGAGGTGCTGGAAACACGCTTTCCGGTGCTGCTGGAGCGCTTCGAGATCCGTCGCGGCTCCGGGGGTGCCGGCCGATTTCGCGGAGGCCACGGAGCGACCCGCTGCCTTCGCTTCGACACCCCGATGGAGATTAACCTCATCACCGGCCACCGGGAGGTGCCGCCCTTCGGTCTCGCCGGGGGCGGCCCCGGTGCCTTGGGCATCAACGAGCTGCGACGCGCCGATGGCAGCGTGCAACGGCTCAAGGGCCGGGACCGGGTTTTTCTCGAGGCGGGCGACGCCATCATCATGCACACGCCGGGCGGCGGAGGATTCGGTCGACCGGACACCGTCGAATGAGCGGGGCGCCAGGACGCGGCTCCGCGACCGCGATTCTGCATTTCACCCGGGACGAATACCGCGCCCGCGTCAATCGGGCGGTTGACGCGCTACGTACGAGGGAGCTCGACGCCATCCTGCTGTTCGCGCCGGAGAGCCACTACTACCTGTGCGGCTACGATACCTTCGGCTTCGCCATGTTTCAGTGCTTGATTCTGAAATCGGATGGCGAACTGCATCTCTTTACCCGCGCTCCGGATCTGCGCCAGGCACAACAAACATCCACCCTCGACGACGATCACATTCATATCTGGGTCGACCGTGAGGGCGTGCTTCCTGCCGAGCAACTGATGTCGTTGCTCGAAACACTCGGACTCTCGGGCAAGCGCCTCGGTGTCGAGACCCGCACCGCCGGTCTCACCGCCTACAACGGACGCGCACTCGATCGGGCATCGGAATCGCGTGTGACGCTCGACGAAGCTTCGGACCTGGTGAACCTTCTCAGGCGCGAGAAGAGCGCGCGCGAGATCGAGTACCACCGCAAGGCGGCGAGCCTCGCCGACGACGCGCTGGATGCCGCGCTCGCGCTCGCCGGCCCCGGCGCCTACGAGGGGGACATTCTCGCCGCGATGCAGGGTACGGTGTTTCGTGGTGGCGGCGACTACGCCGGCAACGAGTTCATTATCGGCTCATCTCAGGCTGCGCTCCTTTGCCGTTATCGCTCGGGCCGCCGGTATCTCTCCGGAAAGGATCAGCTCACGCTTGAGTGGGCCGGCGCCTATCACCGCTACCACGCGGCGATGATGCGCACCCTGGTCATCGGACGGGCTTGCGAGGCGCAAAAGCGTATGCACGCGGCGACGGTCGAAGCCCTCGAGGCCTGCGAAGCGGTCATTCGCCCCGGCGTGGCAATGGGCGACGTATACGATGCGCATACTCGCGTACTCGACAGCTACGGCTTCGCCGGCGCGCGCTTGAACGCCTGCGGTTACGGCATGGGTGCCGTTTTCAGTCCCATCTGGGTCGACTTCCCGATGTTCTTCGAGGGCAATACGCTGCCGATGAATGCGGGTAACGTCTTCTTTCTGCACATGATCCTCATGGACTC